>NZ_JBVIJC010000033.1:0-90245 GCF_055581605.1 Streptomyces sp. NPDC031418 | reverse complement strand
CCCCCCCCCCCCCCCCCCCCCCCCCCCCCCCCCCCCCCCCCCCCCCCCCCCCCCAACCCCCCCCCCCCCCCCCCCCCCCCCCCCCCCCCCCCCCCCCCGCTGCGGGGGGAAGCACCTGAGCGATCTTTTACGACGGGGGAATCGCGTCAGGCACTGCGGGGGGTGGCTGAGATGGTCGTCAGGTCGGGGTCCGCCGACTCGCACTGCCGGTGGTCCCGCTGGTCCAGGTTCACAAAGATCATTCCGTACCGGATGGCACAGCGCACCGGCTGCGGAGCACCACGCGGCTTGCGCAGGCACCGGAACGCCCGCACGTCCCCGTCCTCGTCCCGCGTGACGACGACCGGCTCACCGAACACTGTCACCATCAGCGAGTCACCACTGTGGGGGATGGCGGTGACCAGATCGATGAAGTGCCAGCCCGACCGGTAGGCGGTGGCCATTTCACGACGGAAGGAACGGTCGTCGGGTGGAGTTGTCACGTCAGCTCCCGGCTCCGTTTTCCGCCGTGTGCGCGGCTACCGTGGGCCACTCGGTGATCGCCTGAACGTCGCCCTTGACGCCGGCCACGCCGCTCAGCACACCGAGGGCAACCAGGGCGGAAAAGGCGGCGCCGAGCACCGAGCGAAGCAGTCTGTTACGCATAGTCGGCTTCGTCCTCACTTGAAGGTCCCCTTTTCCCCCGTCGGGTACGACGATGGCTTATTCGGGCACGTGATGGCCACACAATCAGTGCATCATGTTCCTGCATGTTCAGGACCCTGGGGGGTGGAGATTTGTCAGCAAATCAGGGGAAATCGGGACATCCCCATGGCGTAGCCGAGTTGTGCGACGCGGGTAGTCGCCTTTACGCCACCGCCCTGCGCGCGGGACGCGTCGCCCGCGCGGACGCGGAGGACGCCCCCTGCCTGATGGAGTTTGCGCTGCTCCACCCCGATCCCGACGATCCGGCCTGGCTGCTGCCGGTGCCGCCGTCCATCGCCCTGGCCCGGCGGCTCAACCCGATCGAGCAGGAGATCACGGACCGCCGCCAGCTGTCGCTGGAACTCGCGCGTGTCTTCGAGCCATTCATGGCGCTGAGCGCGGAGACCAGCACCTCCAGCGACTACCTCACCGTGCTGGAGGGCGGCGAGCGGATCAACGCGGCGCTCAACCTGGCCACCGCCCAGGTGCAGACCGAACTGCTCACCGTCCAGCCCTCCGACCGGCTCTCCGAACACAGCCTGTTGCAGGGGCTGGAGCGGGACCGCCCGCTGCTCGAACGCGGCGTGAAGATCCGCAGCCTGTACCAGCACACCGCCCGCTACAACCCGGAGAAGCTGGCCTACGCGGCCCAGTTGTCCGGCGGCAGGGTCGAGTACCGCACCATCGACGAACTGGTCGAACGGCTCATCATCTGCGACGGCGCGGTCGCCTTCATCCCCGCCCGCGACGACCAGAAGATCGCCCTGGAACTGCGCCACCCCGGCCTGGTCCGCTACCTGGTGAAGGTCTTCGAGTACCTCTGGGCCCGGGCCGTGCCGATGAGCGCGGGCGGCCCGTACGAGACGGACTCCGACGGCATCACCGAGATCCAGCACTCCATCGCCAAACTCCTCGTCGAGGGCCATGTCGACGAGGCCATCGCCCGCCGCCTCGGCATGAACGTCCGCACCTGCCGCGCCCATATCGCCAAGCTCGCCCAGGCCCTCGGCAGCGGCAGCCGCGCCCAACTGGGCTACCTCATCGCCCAGTCGGGCATCCTGGACCGGGACGGCCCCTGAGGCGGCAGCGGACCGGGTCGGCTAGCGGATGCTCGGCGTCTGCTGGTCCGGGCTGGTGAGGCGGCTGCCGTCCAGGCCCACCTGGGCGATCCGGACGCCGAGTTGGGTACGGCTGGCCGCGCCGAGGGTCTCCGACAGCCGGGCGATGTGCGCGCGGCAGGTGCGGACGCTGATGCCGAGGCGTTCGGCGATCACCGCGTCCTGGTGGCCCTCGGCGAGCAGCGCGGCGATGGACTGCTCGCGGTGCGAGATGCCCTCGATGCCGGTGTCGGGCAGCGGCGCGGTGAGCGGGATCGCGAGCCGCCACAGGCGCTCGAAGACGGTCACCAGATAGCCGACCAGGGCCGGGTGGCGCAGCTCCAGGGCCATCGTGCGGTCGGTGTTGGCGGGGATGAAGGCCACGGTCCGGTCGAAGAGGATGAGCCGGTCGATGACCTCGTCCAGGGTGCGGGCCTCGACCGCGTCACCCATCAGCTCCAGGTAGTTCAGCAGGCCCTGGCCGTGCCGGGCCACATGCGTGTACAGGTCCCGCATGTGCACCCCGCGGCCGCGCAGCGCCAGCGCCCGGTGCAGCCCCTCGGTCAGCTCGGCCTCCCGCCGGATGCCGCCGGGCTGCACGGTGAGCACCTCGGTGGTGCACGCCTCGGTCGCCTCGTCCATCGCGGCCTGGATCCGGGACAGCCCGTCCAGGACCCGGATGGAGCTGCCCTCGGCGGGTGCGGTCACCGCGTTCAGCTGCCGGCCGAGGCCCGCGTACCAGTCGAAGGCGGCCACCGCCGAGCCCACCCGTCGCTGGCTCGCGCTGACCTCGTCGTAGACCCCGCGCAGCAGCCGGGTCATCACCTCCTGCGGGGAGGTGGGCACCAGCCAGTCCATGTCGTCGGGGTCGGGGTGCAGCAGGGCCAGTTCCAGCAGGCAGGGCACCGGTTCGGCGTCCGTGCGCGGCACCCGGCCCCGGCGTACGGCCCGCGCGTACACACGGTCCCCGGCCGCGCACAGCCGGTCGGCGCCGTGTGGATGCTCCTCCGTCCCGCGCCCGGCCATCGCCCATCCCACCCCCGGTGTGCTGCCACTTCCGCAGCGCAACTATGCGCGGCGCCGACCCGGTCCGCAACACGGCTCGTCCGGGGCGGACCAGCGAGTTGCACCGGTATGCCCCAATTCGCTCCAGGCTTCGTCCCGCGCCGGACAGCCCTCGCGGACAGCCCTCGCGGGACGGGAGGAGCCGGCGCACCGGCGGGTCGGCGTCGCGGGTGTTACTTCAGGCCGATCGTGGCGCACGCCGCCCGGTACTTGGCGGTGCAGATCTCGTCGACGGTGTAGATGCCGTCCTCGATGACCGTGTTCTTGATGGTGCTCTTGGTCAGCGCGCTCACGGAGACCAGCTTGGCCGGAATGTCCTTGTTCGTCGGGCTGTCGACCTTGTCCTGGGTCAGCGCGTCGAACTGGATGTCCTTGCCCTGCACCTTGGCCACGGCCATCTGCGCGGCGGCCTCGGCCTCGTCCGGGTAGGACTTGTAGACGCTCATGTACTGCTCGCCGGCCACGACCCGCTGCACGGCGTCCAGTTCGGCGTCCTGGCCGGTGATCGGCGGCATGCTGGTGACACCGGCGGCCTTGAGGGCCTTGATGACGCCGCTCGCCATGCCGTCGTTGGCGGCGTAGACACCGGCGATGTTCGCCTTGCCGATCTGGGCGATCGCCTCGGTCATCTTGGCCTCGGCGTTCTCCGGCTTCCAGTCCTTGATGTCGTAGCTGTCCGCGATCGTCACCTTGCCGTTCAGCTCGGACAGCGCGCCCTGCTTGAACTGCTTGGCGTTGGGGTCGGTCGGCGAGCCGTTCACCATGACGATCTTGTCCGTCAGGGAGGCGCCGCCGATCGCCGCCAGCAGGGTGCGGCCCTGCACCTCGCCGACCAGCTCGTTGTCGAAGGAGATGTAGGCGTCGATCGGTCCCTCGGCGAGGCGGTCGTACGCGATGACCGGGATGCCCGCGTCCTTGGCCTTCTTCACCTCGCCGGCGATGGCGTGCGAGTCGACGGCGTCGAGCAGGATGACGTCGACCTTGTCGTCGATCATCTTCTGCATCTGCTCGGCCTGCTGCGAGGGGGACGCGGCGGCGTTCTCGTAGGCGACCTTGCCCTGCTTGCGGGTGAGTTCGGCCACCTTCTGCTTGATGATGGGGTAGTCGAACTTGTCGTAGCGGGAGTTGGTCTTCTCCGGCAGCAGCAGCCCCACGGTGACGTCGTCGCCCTTCGAGGGGCTCGCGCTCGCGCCGCCCCCGGTCGCGTTCAGCATGCCGCAGCCGGCCAGCGAGAGGGTCATCGTGGACGCGGCCACGGATATGGCGATACGACGCATTCGGGGGCTCACTTCAGGTGCGATCCGGACGTGGGTGCTGCTATACGACCCAGGTGTCTGAAAAGACAACGCGGAGCGCCCACCCGGCGTCAAGAAGAACCACTTAACGAAAGCGCAACATCACCCTCCGCTTCCCCCGTGAAGGCCCTGGAGACCCCCGCAAATTGGCCTTCAAACGCCCTTTACGGACCCTTCACCGGAGCACACCGACCTCGCACACGCGACCGAACATTCCCGGCCAGCCGAGACCTCGTCACCGGCCGGCCGGGCAGGGGCGCACGGGTTACCGCGCCCCCGGGTCGTACTTGCGCAGGGAGGCCTGGACCTCGGCCGCGTACGGGCCCTCCCACCAGGGGATCGTCTCGACCAGCACCGGCTTGGTGCCGGAGGCGAGGACCAGGGCGCGGCCGGGGGGCATGGCGCCGAGGTCGGAGACCTGGAGCACCCGCTCACGGCGGACCGACTCGCTGACCGTGCGGTTGCCGGACCAGCCGTAGGACTCCGACTCCCGGCTGGTCTGGTACTCGCGCAGCTCGAACTCGCCCGCCAGCTCGCTGAGGTCGCCCAGGAAGCGGGTGTCGGAGACACCGCCGCCGTACACCCGGACGTTCGCCGCGGACCACAGCTTCTCCATGCCGCGCTCGCCCCACACCTCGATGCCCTGCGCCCAGGACTGGAGGATCGTCATCAGGATGATGCCGCGCGAGCCGTAGTGCGAGTACAGGTCGGGCAGGGAGCGCCAGCGGCACACGTTGGCGGCCTCGTCCAGCACGCCCACCAGGGGCAGCGGGAGCCGGCCGCCGCGCTGGGTGGTGGCGTACTCCTCCGCGGCCTCGACGACGGCCACGGTCAGCGCCGTCACCAGCGGACCGGCCGAGTCGCGCCCCTCACGGGACAGCGAGTACAGGGTGCCGCCGGTGCGCACGAAGGCGTGCGGGTCGAACTCCGGGGCGCGCGGATCCGCGGGCGGCGTCACCCAGCGGTTGACCTCGGGGTTGATCAGGCAGGACGCCATCTGCTGGGCCACGCCGTAGATACCGCTGCGCTGCTTGTCGGGGGCGGTGATGACACCGTTCAGCCCGTCGGCGGCCATGGTGTGCCCGGCCGAGCGCAGGATCCGCTCCGGGGTGTCGTCCTTGGGGTTGGACAGCCAGCTGTAGATCTGGGTGATGGGCGCCTTGGCGCAGGCGGCCGCGAGCAGCAGGTTGGCCAGCAGGTCCTGGCCGGCCGGGTCGAAGAAGGCGTCGGTGGAGGCGTTCGCGTCCCGCGACCCGGACGCGAAGTGGTCCGCCATCTTGCGGGCCTTGGCGACGTCGGTGACGTACGACAGCGGGTTCCACCACCAGCTCGGCGCCTCCGCCGCGACCTGCTGCGGGTCGAACACCCACACCGGGCCGCGCGCGGCGCGCGGGCCGCGGGTGGCGTCCACGATGTCCCGCTTGTTGGAGGTGACGAGCACCGCGCCCGGGCCGTCCAGGATCGCCGGGATCGCCCGCCGCGTGGTCTTACCGGTGCGCGGCCCCCAGATGTCGACGTGCATGTCCTCGTACGAACCGAACAGCGGCTGGCGGCCCTTGACCGAGCGGCCGATGAACACGCCCGGCGTCTTCGCCTGCACGCCGAGCCGCTCGGCGGTGGCCGCCGCGCCCTTCATCGTCAGCTTGCCCAGCTCCTCGCCCTTGGCCAGGTGCTGGGCGGCGCCGTCCACATCGGGCTTGTTCCGCAGCCGCTGCCGGATCCGGTAGCCGGCCAGCAGGACGACACCGAGCAGCACGGCCTCACCGGCCGCGACCGCGCTGGCCGCCGAACCGGGCCAGCGGTAGTCGCCCTTGACCATCGCCACCAGGAACGACAGCGGGTTGCCGGGCGGTTCGGGGGCGTGGTCGAAGGACGCGCCCAGCTTGGCGGCCAGCCAGGCGCCGCCGACGGCCAGCAGCACGATCGCGATGAGCAGGACGATCTCCATCGTCCAGTCGTCCTCGGCGCGGGGCTTCTTCTGCTGTTCTGCGGTCACCCGCGGGATCCTTTCTGGGGTGCGAAGACGAAGAGGTCGCGGCCGGCCAGGACGGCGTGGCCGTCCGTGGTGAACTCCAGCGGGGCGCCGTTCCCGGCGAGGGAGTCCTCGGGGGAGGCGGCGTCCGGGGCCAGGTTCTCGGCCAGGACCTTCCCGGTGGCCAGGTCCAGTGCCGTCAGGCCCTGGTCGCCGGCCGCCGCGTAGAGGACGCGGGCGGTCGGCAGTCCCTCGGGCGTGACGCCCTGCTCGCCGTCCCGCTGCCGCCACAGCTCCCGGCCGCTGCGCACGTCCCAGGCGACCGCGCCGGCGCCGAGCCGGGTGACCGCGGTCCGGCCGTCCGGGGACAGCACGGTCCGGGGCCGGGCCGTGTCGACCTCGTCCATCCGCGGCCCCTCGGCGCGCATCCGGCCGGTGCCGAGGTCGACCACCGTGAGCTGCACATCGTGCGTGGAGCCGGCCGGCAGGTCCCACACGAGCAGCCCCTCGTCCCCGGTGAGGGGCAGCAGACGGGCGGTGAGACCGGCGGCCTTCGCGCCGGCCAGGGCGGCGGGACGGCGGGTGTCGGCCAGGGTCCACAGCTGCGCGCCGGTACGGCGGTCGCCGACGGCCAGCCGGCTGCCGCTGCCGTCGACCGCGTCGTAGGTGCTGAAGGTGTAGACGCCGAAGCCGGCGCCGACCGGCTGGTCGCCGTCCCCGAGGTTGTGCACGCGGACCGGGGCACCGCCGCCGATCGGCACATAGGTGCTGGTCCCGGCCCCCTGCCGCAGCAGCAGGTGGCCCGCCTCGGCGGTGAGGTCCGTGAACTCGGCGCCGTCGAAGGAGGAACGGCCCAGCACCGCCCCGGAGGGGGCGTAGAGGGTGTACGTCGTCCGGAGCGACGCCTTCCGGGACCCGTCGGCCGGGGTGAGGCCCCCGTCGGTCACCAGGAGCGCCGGGGACCCGTCCTCCGCCGAGGTGACCTGGACGAACGCGGAGGGCCTGAGCGGGCGGTCGCTGGTCCAGCCGGCCGGGACCGCGATGTCGATCGTCCGGCGCAGCCGGCCGGTGGCCGCCGCGTAGAGCCGGGCACGGAAGCGGTGGACGGCCGGGGCCGCGCCGCGTCGGCCGCTTCCCCCGGTCAGATCCTGGGTGACGACGACGGCGTCACCGACCACACAGGTCCGGGGGTCGCCGGTGGTGTGCGCGGCCGGGTCGCCCGCACAGCCGGTGGCGTCCTTGCGGCCCAGGCTCCACACGGGGGCTGCGGTCAGGCCCGGCAGCGCGGGCCCCTGGTAGCCGGGACCGGTCCGCCGGGCCGCGGAAGCGGACGCCCCCGGGGTCGCGTGGGCCGACTCGCCCGCGCCCTCGGTGCCGCCGCCGCGGCAGCCCGCGAGCAGCCCGACAGCGAGCACCATCGCGGCGCCGACGGCGGCCCTGTGACGCGCCGCCACCTAGGCCCCCTTCTCCCTGCCGCTGCCGTTGGTCTCCACCGGGTCGGTGCCCTGCGGGATCGGCACCCGGTACACGCCGGTGATCTGCGCCTGGTAGTCCCACTTGCTGAACTCGACCGTCTTGCCGGGCCGCGGCGCGTGGATGATCGTGTGACCCTTGGGGTCCCAGACCAGGCCGACGTGACCGGAACGGCCGCCGCCCTCCGGGTGGAAGAAGATCACGTCACCGGGCTGCGCCTTGTCCAGCGGCACCTCGTACTTGCTGAGGTACGGCTGCTGGTCGTACGTCGTGCTGCCGATGTCGATCTTCCCGCCGCTGGCCATGTAGTACGCCCACTCCGTGAAGCTGGAGCAGTCGAAGCTGGTCGGGTTCTGGCCCTGGAGGCGCGGGGCGCCGTACACGTACGGCACGCCGATGCCGCGCTGGGCCCAGCCGAGGACCGCCCGGATGACCGGGTTGTCGGCGTCCGGGATGACCCCGGAGGCGCCGGCGCCGTCGGGCGGGACGTTCGCGCCGCCGCCGTTCTTGGCGCAGTCGGCGTACTGGCCGTCGCGGCCCTTGCCGTTGCCGTTGCCGTTGTCGCCCCCGGGCACGGTGCCGTAGTCCGGGTTGGCCGTGATCCGGCCCTTCATCCACTCCACCGGGTCGACCATGCCCGGCCCCTGGTCCTGGCCCGCGACGAACGGGTTGTCGACGCCGGGGACCCGGACCTCCCAGTGCAGATGGGGGCCGGTGACATTGCCGGTGGAGCCGACCGTGCCGATCAGGTCGCCGCGCTTGACGGACTGGCCCATGGACACCTTGATGGTGGTCTGGTGGGCGTAGAGCGTGATGACGCCGCCGTCGTGCTCCAGCTCGGTCATGTTGCCGTACGCGCCGCCCGGGCCCGCGTGCACGACCTTGCCGTCGGCGGGGGCGTAGATCGGGGTGCCGGCGGACGCCACCAGGTCCTGGCCGGTGTGGTAGCCGAGGCTCCACATGTTGCCGCGCTGGTGGTAGGGCGTGCCGAGGGTGTAGGTGCCCTCCTTCATCGGCCACTGCCAGTCCTTGCCGCCGGTGGAAGGCTGCTTGGCCTGCGGGAAGGCGGCCGGGAGAACACCGGTGGAAGCCGGGAGCACATCGGTGGAAGCCGGGAGCACATCGGTGGAATAGGCCGCCGGGGCCATGGCCGTCGTGGTCGTGGCACCGCTGTCGGCCAGCGGCGGGGTCGACCAGGAGCGGGGCGAACTGGAGGCGATGCTCAGCGCGTTGTCCGGGTTGGCGTTGTTGCCGACCGGCTCCGGGATGTCCGACTGCTTGCCGAGCGTCGGGAAGGACGGGTTCTTGTCGATGGTGTCCTTCAGATGCGCGTACCAGCGCTGGATCAGCTCCTTGTCGCCGGTGAGCACACCCTTGTAGCGGGCGGCCTGGGTCAGGACGACGCGCGGGTAGATGGTGTTGGAGGCGGTGGAACCCGAGTAGGACAGCAGCGCCTGCCAGGGGTGCGCCTCGGCGTGCAGGGCGTGCAGGTAGTTGGCCGCGCCCCAGGCCGCGTCGTCGACGTTGTACAGGTCCTTCTTGCCGTCGTTGTTGCCATCCGCGCCGTACTCGCTCCAGGCGGGGTGGCCGAACTGGAGAATGCCCATGTAACCGGCCGAGTTGGCGCCGCCCGGTGCGGCCGAGGGGTCCTGGCCGTACTTGGTCTCCTGGTACATCTGCCCGGCGATGATGGTCCAGTCGAGGCCGTCGTAGCGGGCGGCGGCGCGCATGGCCGCCAGGATCATCCGCGGCGGTACCTCGGCCCGGGCGGTGTCGCTCGGCATGTACATCTTGCCGGCCGGGATGATCGGGTTGGTGGCCGCCGCGTCACCGGTGTTGCCCGCGTTGGCGTTGTCGGCGTAGTCGCCGCACGCGGCGTTCACGGCACCGTTGCCGGCACCGCCGATCATCCCCATGAGCAGCACGGTCACCAGGGCGATGGCACCGAACGTCAGCAGCCCCCCGCTGCCGCCGAGGATCAGGAACAGCTTGAGACCGTTGTTCTTGTCCTCGCCCTGCTTTCTGCCACCGCCGCCCGACGCGGCCTGCCGGGCCCGTTGGGCGTTCTTGGCCACCTTGGCGGCCTTCCGGGCGGCCGCGAGTACGGCGGGTGCCACCATGCCGGACTCACTCCCCCGACTCGTCGGAGCCGAGGTCACCGAGCCCGAAGACGTTGAACCCGGAGACCAGCCACGCGCCGCTGTCCTCCTTGGCGGACACCAGCCACTCGGCGGACTCGGTGGTGGTCTTGCCGGCCGCGACGCGGGTGGTGGTCACCTTCACCAGGCTGGAGATGGTCCGGCCGCTGCCCCGCACCAGGTCGTCCGCGATCAGGGCGTCCCGCTCCACGACGGCGGTGCCCTTCGAGGAGCACTGCTCGGCCTTGCAGGTCGCCCACACCTTGCCGCTGGGCAGCACGGTCGCCTGCTTGATCTGCGGTTCGTCGGTGGTCAGCCCGATCAGCGGCGCGCTCCAGGACGCCTGGCTGCTGTCGTGGTCGTAGGTGCTCAGCCCGGCCATGTACCGGGCCATGACCTGGTGGGCCTTGGCCAGATCGGTGAGCGAGACGATCGGGGTGGCCGCGCCCGGCCCCGGCCGGCCGGTGCCGCCGTCCGTGCCGCCCTGCCCCTGGTTCGCGGGGGCGGAGGCGGAAGCCGCCGTACCACCGTCGCCGCTCTGCTGGTCGTCGCCGCCGTCGAAGACGGTGAACACCGTGAGGACGGCGGCCAGCAGAACGCCGAGCACCGCCAGGGCGAGCACTGCCGTGCGCCTGTTCTCCGTCGGCAACTCCACCTGTCCGCGCCTCCCTTGTCCTGATCCGACCGGCGTTACGGGGGATGACCGGGACACGGTAGGTGGCGGCGGAGCGGCGGGGGTGCGGGGAATTCCCCACGGGAAAACCCCGGGAAAGCAGGACGGAAAGCCAGGAAACCCGGGGAAGGCCGCAGGGCAGGTACGGGGTTAGGCCGGGCGCGGGTCCACCGGCAGCGGGTCGAACGGGTACGCCGTATGGCCGCCCTTCGGCGAACAGGCCGCGAACGGGCCGCCGTCGGGATCCATCAGGACCCGCAGATGCGGGTCGGCGTGGTGCAGCCACCACGTGGACATCCCGAGCGCCGGGTCCTGGCGCAGATGCTCCCAGGCCAGCCACAGCGCGGACAGCCGCGCGCCCGCCTCCGGGTGCTCCCACCAGCTGGGGCACCAGGTGGTCGAGGAGCCGTTGACCCGGCGGCGGATCATCTGGGCGAGGTAGTCGGAGACGAAGGCGTACACGTCCGGGAAGTAGAACTGCGGCTCTTCCTCGGCCTGTTCGGCGGGTGTGGTCATCGCTCCACTCCTGTGGGCTGCTGTACGGCTGCGGGAGGCGGCAGGGTGAGGGCCGCGGCCGGGTTGATGACACCGTGCTGGGAGGCCGGAGCACGCGCGGCGGCGGGCATCGCGACCGGCCGGATCTTCACCCCGGGAAGGAACTCGTTCCGCATCGCCGGCGTCCGCTGCTCCCGCTGCGGGGCGGGGGCGTTCAGCTCCTCGTAGGAGTTCGCCGCACCGAGCCGTCCCAGGGCGGCCGCGTGGGTCTCCTTCAGCCGCTCGGGAACGTCCATCCCGGCCAGCTTCTGCGCGAAGTCCTTGGGCGTGGACGCCGTCGGGTCGATGTCCTCCATCCGCCACTGCGAGCGCAGGGTCTTGTCGCCGATCAGTTCGTCGATCTCCCGCGGCAGTTGCTCGTGCCGGGGCATGTCGATCGGGAACTCGATGTTCTCCTTGCCGACCTTCTCGTGGGCCAGCAGCCGGGGCAGTTCGTCGGCGCCCAGGACCGAGTCCCGGCCGATGTCGGCCGCGAACGCCACCACCGGACCGGTCGCCGCCTCGGCGTAGCGGCCGGAGACCGTCTTCCACACCTGGTTGGACGTCTCCTCCAGCTGGGTGGCGTCCACCTGGAAGTCCTGGGCCAGCGCCTGCCGCACCGGCCCCTCGAACAGCCAGTAGGAGTCCAACTTGCGGCCGGCCGGGGTGTCCTCCAGCACCTGCATGCCCCGGGACTCGCCGCAGGCCTGGGCGAGGTAGCGGTGGCCCACCTCGCGCGGCGCCCCCTCCGGCTGCGACCGCCAGGACCAGAAGGCCCGCACCTCACCGCGGTCCGCCCGGGTCACCGAGTCCTCGGCCGCGACGCCCTTGATGTAGGACAGCAGGTCCGGGGCCGCGGGCCGGCCCTGGGGATCGGCCTGTGCGGCCTCGATCTGGGCCTGCCAGTCCTGGTAGATGCGCAGGGCGGTCTCCGCGCCCTGCTCCGGAGTGCGGGGCCGTCGGCTCTGGTGCTCCTCCTCCAGTGCCATGGCCCGCTGTATCTCGCCCTGGGAGGGGGGTGCCGCCTCGTTCACGGCCGGTCACTCCCGCCGTCGACGGGCCGGTGCACCGTCAGCCAGATCATGGACCCTCCGGGCGCGGCCTGGCCCCAGGTGGGAAAGGACACGGACTGGTCGAGGACGACGAAGGGCCCGTCGGCGCCGGGCCGCCAGTAGGCGAACCGGTAGGGGCGCCGGCTCCGGAGCCGGAAGTCACGGCTCGGCCAGTAACTGCCGTGCGGGGGCTCCGGGAAGTCCGGGGCGTCCCAGGGACCGGTCCACAGGGGTGCGCCGAGCACGCCGACGGCGGCGTCCAGGTACCGCGCCCATGCGTCCGCGGCCGCGCCGATGACCTGCTCGTTGTCCGCGGGGGTCGCTGCCGCCAGGTCCCAGGCGACATGGTCGAGCCGGTCCACGGGGTTCCACTGCCCGCCGGAGCCGAAGGTCAGCCGACCGCCTGCGGCGGTCCGTACGATCAGGTTCCCCTCGGCGTTCTCGGGCTCCCAGGCGTACCGCGCACACCACTCGCGGAACGCCGGCGAGCCGCCCTGCGGCGGGCCCGCCCATACCCACGGCCAGTCCAGGCCGGACAGCGCCGCCAACTCGGCCGCCAGATCCTGCGGTGAACGGCCCGTCTTCTCCGTCAGCATGGCGCTCCTCCCGTTTCGTCGACCACGCGGATACCCGGGCGATCAGGTCAGGACGATACCGAGCAGCAACAGCACCACCACGATGGCGCCCATCACGATCCGGGCCGTCGGGTCCTCCCGCTCCCACAGGTCGTGCACCACCGCCCAGCCGGTCAGCCGGGCCGCGCGGCCGCTCTGGATACGGGTGGTCAGCCCCTCGTCGTCCTCGTCCACGGCCTGGCTCGCCGGGGCCGGCTCCGGTTCCGCGTCCAGTCCGACCGGCAGCCCCTGCTGCTCCTGCGCCACCAGGACCAGCGGCTCGAGCAGGTCGGGGATCGTGTTCGGAGTGAGGGGGTAGGCGACGGTGCCATAGGGCGTTTCCAGACACAGCCGGGCCTGCCACGGGTCGCCGGGCTGGTATCCGTCGACCCAGGCGCGGGACGCCTGGAGGGCCTGCGGCGGTACGGCGATCTGCGGGGCCGCCGACTGCTGCGGCGCGGCCGGCGCCGGTGCCTGCGGGGGTACGGTCCAGGCGCGCGGGTCGGAGGGCTCGGGGTGCCCGTTCTGGTCGCTCAACTCTCGTCCTTCGCCGGGGCCGTGGGTCCTGAGGTACTGCGCGGGGCACACCGCCCGGGCGTGCCTGTGCGCATTGTGGGCCGAGCGTCCGCCCGGGCGGCCCCCCTCCTTCCCGGCGAGTCCCCGGCGCTTTCCCCGCCCGTTTTCCCGGAACACCACCCGTCGGGAATTCGCCTGCTCCCGACGGGAATCGGCCACGGCCCGCGACACGGGCTCTTTGTCACACTGCCAGCGCACCTGGCCGGGCCAGGGCCCGTCGTACGGCGCGGTCGCGCCCGCCAGGCAGACGGGGAACCGACTCGCTGGAGTAACCGACTCGATGACAGACCAGAACAGCTCTGCTGGCGCGGTCGGCGCAGGCCAGCCTTCCGGGCAGCCCGGGTCCTTCGGTCCTCCGCACGCCCCGCAGCAGGCCCAGGCCCCGCAAGCGGCATGGCCGGCGCAGGGGCAGCAGGCCCCGCAGGCCCAGCCCCAGCAACCCCAGCCGATGGCCTCGGACGCGGCCCGGGCGCAGGTGGCCGCCGCCTGGGTGCGCAGCCAGCCGCGGGCCGGCCAGGCCGCCGTACCGGCGCTGCCGCCGCGCGAGACCACCCCGCGGACCGAGTCGAAGAAGGAGAAGCGGGAGCGGGAGCGCGCGGCCCGCAAGGCGGCGTACGAGCAGAAGAAGGCGGCGAAGCAGGAGCGCAAGAACGGCGGCGCGAAGGCACCGGCCGCCCCGGCTCCGGTATCCGCCCAGGCCCCGGCCGTCACCGTTCCGGCATCGGCTCAGGCACCGGCCGCCCCGGCTCCGGCATCGCTTCAGACCCCGGCCGTCACCGCTCCGGCGCAGGCGCAGCCCCACGCACCCGCAGCACAGTCCGCCGCGTCTCCCGCGCCCGCGCAGACGACCGCCCCGGCCACCACCACGGCCGCCAGCACGGCCTCCCCCGCTGCCCCCTCGGCTTCCGCCGCCCCCTCCGCCGGCAAGCCCTCCGCCACCGAGGCGGCCGCCACCGCGCCCGCCCGCGCCTTCGACGTCCCCAAGCCCGGTGGCCGTATCCCCACCGGCGGTTCCGGCGGACGCCGTACCCATGTCGCCCTGCGCGCCACGCTCCTGGTCACCACCTGTGTGCTGGCCCTCGGCTCGTGCGGTGTCATGGGCCTGGTGGTCGGCGTGTCGTCCCGGAACAACAGCGCGGCGCTGGACGAGTCCGACGCCGCCCGCTACCGGCTCACCGACTTCCCGCTCCAGCAGGCCGCGAGCCTCGCCGAGCAGTACGCGCTGCTCTGCATGACGTACTCCCCGGAGAAGGACTCCGAGCGGCGCGCCAAGCTCGCCCAGTACGCCTCCGCCGGCGTCGACCCCGAGTGCGGCTGGAACGGCACGGGCAGCAGCACGGCCGTCTCCGCCACCTGGGACGGCACCGTGGAGAACCTGCCCGAGTACGGCGACCACGGCCGCTACCTGGGCGTGCAGGTCCGCACGGCCGACGGCAACCTGACCGAGCTGACCGTCCCGGTCTACGTCAAGGACCTCGCGAGCGGCGAGGGCATGCGCGTCGCCGGCGACGTCGGCCAGATGCCGCTGCCCGCCCACGCGGACGTGCCGGAGATCAACCAGAACCACGAGGTCACCGACGAGAAGCTGGCGGACCAGCTGAAGAGCCAGGTGCTGCCCGGTTACTTCACGGCCTGGGGCGCCTCGGACGCCACCGCCATGGCACGGTTCACCGCACCCGGCGCGACCCTGTCCGCGACGTCCGGGCTGGCCGGCCGGCTGTCGAAGCCCAACGTCACCCAGGTCGTCGCGCTGGTCCCGCCGAAGCTCCAGGGCAACGACCCCTACACCTATCCGACCGGCCAGACCGTCCAGTTGCGGGTGGTCGTCGAGTGGGGCGACCCGAACGGGCAGACGGCGCGCCGCGCCTACCGGATGACCGTGGTGAACACCGCCCAGGGCTGGTTCATCCAGGACATCCGCGGCGGTCTGCTCGACCCGCAGGGCGGCCGCGCCGACGACGGAAGCGACTCCACGGACCCGTCCGCCTCGCCCGGCGCCACCGACTCCTCGGACTCCTCCGACTCCACCGGGAGCACCCCGTCGGCCTCCGGCTCACCGTCGCCGTCCGGCACCACTGTCCAGTCGACCAAGGGCAAGCGGCACTCCGGGCACTGACCCCGTCCGCCCGCCTGCTTTGAACCACTACGCCATACCCGAGAGGAAACACCGTGTACCTTGCAGCCAACAGCAGCCTGGACGACATGTTCGGACGGATCGAGACGATCCTCCGCGACGCCGGCACCATGGTCGCCGTCATCGCCCTGCTCATCCTCGGCATCCGCATGCTCATGTCCATGAAGCGCGGTGACGGTATGCGCGAGGCCTTCCAGGGCTTCGGTCTGATCGCCCTCGCCGCCCTCATCATCGGTGGCGCCACCGGCCTGGCCGGCCTGCTCATCGACCTCGGCGGCCAGATCGGCGGCGGCAAGGGCAACTGAGCCGCCCGCAGCCGACGTAACCGAGAGCCGACGTAGGAAGAGGGGAGTGCGCGGTCATGAGTCAGGACGCTCCGGAACCGCTGGTCGCGTACGACCACACCGACCTGGTCAACCGGCCCAAGCGCATCTGGAACTGGGGCAACATCCCGCTGCCCGGCCTGCTGCTGCCCGCCCTGGGCGCGGCCTTCGGCTTCGGGCTGCTCTGGCTGGTCGCCCTGTTCTCGCTCGCGGCGTTCGTGCCCTTCCTCGGCATGTCGTTCCTGACGTCGCCGCTGTACTTCGGGCCGCCGATCGCCATCTACTTCGTCTGGGGCCGGCCCCTGCCCTCGGCGCTCACCCTCAGCCAGCAGCTGGTGGTGTGGGCCGACTGGTGGTGGCAGCCCAAGCGGTTGCAGGGCCTGGCCGCGGACCGGGAGCCGGAGGAGCTGCACTGGCAGGTGATCCTCTGGACCCCCGGCTCGCCGCGCTGGCAGGCCCGCTACGACGCCGCCCGCCAGGCCGCCGCCGAGCGCGGCACCCCGTTCTCCGCCCGCTCCTGACCGACCGATCCACGTCTACTACCGCTAGGTGACCCCATGTTCATGCTGATCCTCCTGGGCGGCGCCGTCGCCTTCTTCGTGGTCGCCATGATCATGGCGTCCTCGTCGAGCAAGAAGAAGCAGAACGGCAACGGCGGTTCCGCCGGGAACCGTTCCCGCCCGTCCTCCTCGTCGTCCGGGGCCGCGTCCGCCCGCCGCGAGGACCTCCGGCTGCCCTACCGCTACGCCGACGACATGATCTTCGTGCACGGCGACTCGGTGTGGACCGGCCTGGTGCTGCCCAACGCCATCGACGAGTACCTGAACAGCACCGAACTCCAGGCGATGGCCGAGGGCCCGGCCCGCGGTCTGCTCAACCTGGCCCGCGGTGACCGCAACGTCGAGTGCCACTACCGCAAGGTGTACCAGCCGATCACCGCGCTGACCTGGGCGGAGGAGCTGAACGCGATCGCCTGGGACCCGACCGAGAACTACAAGGCGTACAACCTGCGCAAGGCCGAGTACCAGGAGCGGATCGGCGCCAAGCGGGAGCGGAACATCCTGCTGGTGAAGCTGGGCTCGCTCAAGCGCACCAGCGGCTCCACCGGCGTGCTCGGCAAGGACGACGAGCCGTACGACGAGCCCGGACTGCTCCGGGGTGTGCGCAGCACCGCCGACCGCGCGGCGGCCACCGCGACGGGCGTCGCCGACGAGCACCTGTCCCCGTCGGTCATCGCCGAGTGGACGCAGGTCGCCGTCGAGGTGCACGAGAGCCTGGAGAACCTCAAGGGCACCCCGCTGACCCGCGAGGAACTGGTCTGGCTGATCCGCAAGCCGCTGCACGGCGATCTGCCGGTGCCGCCGGAGCCGGTGCTCGGCTCGCGCGCCTGGGGACCGGACCAGTTCGACCTGGTCGTCGACTTCTCCGGCGAGAACCGCAAGACGCACATCGTGCTGCACCAGTACGACGAGGTCACCGGCGAACGTCAGACCAGCTACACCACCACCCTGGTCGCCGCCAACTGGCCCGCGGAGACCCGCTTCCGCCAGTCCACGGCCTGGGCCCGCTACGCCGCGCAGCACGTCGACTTCCCCGTCGAGATCGACATGCGGTTCACGCTCATCCCGTACCCGAAGTTCAAGGACCGCGCCGACAAGATCCGCGGCAACCTCGTGGACGAGATGAACGACATGGCCAACTCCGGCCGCACCCCGGACACCAAGCTGGCCAACCAGGTCACCCGCGCCCAGGAGCTCGTCGACGACATCGAGGAGCACAAGATGCCGGGTATGGAGGCGCAGATCCGCTTCACCATCTCGGCACCGGACGTGAAGGAGCTGGAGCGGCGCCGGCGCGTGCTGGAGATGCAGTTCAAGCAGGACCTGAAGGTCACGCTGCTGCGCCCGACCCGGATGCAGTGGCGGCTGCTCCAGGCGCAGCTCCCCGGGGACGCGCCCAAGCTGCCGATCGCGCCGTACATCCGGCTCCAGGAGGTCGAGCAGCTCGGCGCCGGGCTGCCCACCGCCGGCACCGAGCTGGGCGACAACCCGGAGACCCGCTCCGGCAAGCGCCTGGGCTGGGTCGGCAACCTGGTCGGCTGGGCGGGCAAGATGCCGGTCCACTACTCGCTGCACGTGGGTCCGGCCCGCAACGACGGCGGTGGCCTCGCCATCGTCGGCGCGTCCGGCGGTGGCAAGTCCTCGCTGGCGCTCCAGAAGTTCTACGAGGAGTCGGAGTCGGGCGTCCGCTGCCTGGTCATCGACCCCAAGACCGACTTCGCCCAGCTGTGCTACTACCTGGCCTTCGGCTCCCAGGTGAACGACCCCGCCTTCGCCTCCGACGCCGAGGCGGGCATCCTCGGCACCCCGGACAGCCGCTTCCAGCCCCTCAACCGGGAGTTCTGGGCGGAGACCGAGGTCGTCGACCTGCTCAAGGGCCAGGCCGGCGTCCTCGACCCCTGGGTCATCGCCCGCGACGTCCCCTCCGGCCGGCTGCTGGCCGAGTCGATGCTGCGCGGCTTCCTCGGCGACGAGGACTACCAGCGGGTCCGGCTGCCCGTCATCGAGGCGATGGCGGCCGTGGTCGGCCGCTACAACTCCGCGATCCGCCAGGCCGTCGAGCAGGGCCTGTCCGCCCGCGACGCCGAGCAGCAGGTACCGCGCCCGACCCTGTGGCAGGTGGTCGACGAGGTCGTGGAGTCGTACGACCACGCGGTCTCGACCGGCGACCGCGAGGCCGCCAAGGACCTCAAGCTCGCCCAGATGCTGCTGACCGAGCTGCGCACCCTGCCCTACGCCCGGCTCGCGTTCGCGGCCGAGCCGAAGCCGCTGAGCAGCATGCGCAAGCGCCGTACGGTCATCACCCTGCGCGGTTTCCAGTCCCCCGCGGCCTCCGACCCGCGCAACTGGAACCCGGCCGAGCGCCTCGCCGCCACCGCGCTGATGGCGGTCGTGGAGCTGGGCAGCCAGATGCTGGACGTCGGCTACGAGAAGAACCCGGTCACCGGCGAGGTCGGCCTGCGCCCCAAGGCGCTCTTCGTCGACGAGGCGTACGTCGTCACCGCCACCGAGGCGGGCCGCGACCTGATGCGCCGCGCGCTCAAGCAGGGCCGCTCCTACCTGGCCGTCACCGTGCTCATCACCCAGCAGGCCATCGACCTGGTGCAGATCGAGGACTCCGAGGCGCGCAGCGGTGGCGCCAACCAGATCCACACGGTGTTCGCGTTCAAGCAGAAGTCGGCCCAGGAGGCGTCCCTGGTCGCCCCGCTGCTCGGCCGCCCCGAGGACGACCCGAAGGTGATCGCCGCCCTCCAGGAGCTGCGCACCGGTGTGTGCCTCCAGCGGGACGCCGACAAGCGCGTCGGCACGGTCGCCGTCGACCTGGTCTTCAAGGAGATCCTCGCCGCCACGGACACCAACGGCACCACCCGGCCGGCCCGCCAGGGCATCGACCCGCCGCAGAGCGTGTGGCAGTGGACCTTCCTCCAGGAGGCGGACGAGGACCCGGCGGCCCGCGCGACGCAGCCCGAGCCCGACCGCACCGCCCAGCCCGCGTAGCCGGCCCGCACCCCCACCCCCCAGGAACAGGACAGACACCATGCGCATGACCCGAGCACTCGCGACCGGCATCGGCATCGTCGCCCTGGCGGCGACGGCGGGGTGCGGCGGCGGTGGCGGCGGCGACAAGAAGGGCGGCAGCGGCTCGGCTTCCGATCTGCCCTCGGCCACGACCGTCGCGGCGGCCGCGAAGTACGTGGGCCAGTACACGACCTGCGGCAACACCCAGTCCGGCACCGCCTACGACAACAACACCGAGAGCAACCAGTCGTGGGGCGCCGGCGGCGAGGCCGAGGACCCGTCCTGGGGCATCAAGGAACGCGCCGTGTGCGAGGACAAGAACGGCACTCCGATCACGCTGCTGCTCACCCCGGACATGAAGAAGTTCCAGACCGCGCTCAAGAAGCACCACAAGCAGATGCTGGTCGGCGCGGACTTCGCGGTCGTCCTGATGGACGCGGATGCCATCCAGGGCATGCGGAAGTCGAAGCTGAAGTTCCTGAGCTGCGAGCCGAACTTCTCGGTGCCAGGCGGCTACACCAAGGAGCCCGCCCTGGTCGACGGCTGCGTGCTGACCAACTACGTCCCCAGCTGATCCGGCGCTCGCCCCGCCTCCCCACCTGTCCCCGCGTCCCGAAGGATTACAGATGCCCTCGCGCACCGCGCTGCACCGCGCCATAGGCAAGGCAGGTGTGGTGATCCGTGCCGTCCTCTTCGTGGCGCTGACGCTGACGGCGCTCACCCTCGCCGTACCCGTGTCGGCCTACGCGAGCTTCGCGTGCGACTTCACCGGGGACGACAACTACTCGCAGGACACACCTGGTTCGAACGGCGAGTCCATGTTCGCGGCCACCGCCCAGTGGGAGAAGGGCCAGCAGGCCGGCTCGCTCACCGACCCCAGCGGCACGGTCACCGGCGCGGTGCACATGCCCCTGGACGCCGACCAGTACACGCTGTACGAGCTGGACGCCATGCGCGGCCTGAACTGGTCGCAGACGTTCAAGGGCCGCGGTGACGCCTCCGAGGCCAACGGCGACTTCGGCAGCGGCGCGGACCACTGCTCCGTCATGTCCTACGTCAACAACGGCATCGCGAACTCGATCTTCGACGGCACCAAGATCTTCACGCGGGCGGCCATCTCCATCAAGGAGTCCGCCTCCAACCCCAGCCCGCTCTCCGGCCTGTACGAGGGCCGGGACAGCGTCGTCGCGTCGCTGAAGAAGAACGTCCTCGAGCCCGCCGTACCGGTCATGATCCTGCTGGTCGGCCTGTGGGTGTTCACCAAGTGGCGCAAGGGCGACATGCGCGAGGTGTGGGCGGGCATCTCCTGGTCGGCGCTCACGGTGATCGCGGTCACCGCGTTCCTGACCGGCAACAACTACAGCAATGTCGTCAGCAGCGCGGACGGCTATATCGCCGAGGCCAACTCGGCGCTCACGGAAGCGGTGCTCGCCGGCACCAGCGGCAGGATGCAGTCCCCGTGCGACCTGCCCAACGGCGTCTACAACCGCGGACTGCGCGTCTCCAGCTGCGCCATGTACGACACCCTCGCCTTCCGGCCTTGGGCCCTTGGCCAGTTCGGCGACCCGGGCAAGAACTGCATCTTCAAGAAGGACGGCGGCAAGATCGAGGGCGGCGCCTGCATCGCGAAGGAGCCGAACAAGCTCTGCGACTTCGGACGCGGCGCCCGGTGCGAGGACCTGCGGGTGAAACAGGTCGTGGCCCAGTCGATCACCAACAAGGAGGCGTTCAACAAGACGCAGGACGACAAGATGATGCACGTCTGGACGCCCATCCGCCGGCAGATCGCCGGTGGTTACGACAAGGGCGACGACAAGGGCACAGAGCGCAGCATCTACGACGTCTCCTTCAACGAGTGGGCCGGCAAGAACGCCGGCAACCGGGTGGGTCTCGCGTTCTACTCGATCGTCGCCGCGCTCATCGTCGGCCTGATGGTCATCGTGCTCAGCGCCCTCACCCTGCTCTGGCACGCCGTGACGCTGATCCTGGTGATCCTGCTGCCGCTGGTGGCCACGATCGGCATCCACCCCTCCCAGCAGAAGGTGCTCAAGAGCTGGCTGGAGACCTTCATCCACAGCTTCGTGCTGCGCGCGGGCTTCGGCGTCATCCTCACCGTGCTGCTGGTCCTCTACCAGATGATCCTCCCGGCCAAGGTCGCCCTCGGCACCCAGCTGCTGCTGCTCCTGCTGGTCACCATCGCCATCGTGATGATGCTGAAGAAGCTGCTCGCCGGTAACTTCACCCCGCAGATCGCGGGCGGCGAGGACATGCTGGGTATCCGGGACACCGCGAACGCCGTCGCGAGCAAGGCGGGAATCACGGCCCCCGCTGCCGCCGCCGGAGCGGCGCGCGCCGGCGGCCGGGTGGCGGGCTCCACCGCCAGGGGAGTGTCCTGGGCCGTCGACCGGACGGCCTTCAAGGGCAAGGGCCGCGAGAAGCTCCAGAGCTGGGGCGTGCTGGGCCAGTCCAAGCGGGAGCAGCGCAAGGCGGCGTACCAGAAGGCGAAGACGGTCCAGAAGAACTACGAGGACGCCATGGAGCAGCCGCCGGCCGCGCCGCCGAACCTGGAGAAGCCGGCCACCCGCCGGCCCAGCGGCCGGATCAGCAGCTCCACGGCCGGGAAGGCGCCCCAGCAGACCGCGGCACCGGAGCAGCGCCAGGCCCCGGCCCAGCAGCAGCCGGCCGCCCCGGCACCGGCGCCCGCATCGCAGCGCCCGGCTCCGGCACCGGCTCCCCAGCCGCGACCGCAGCCGCAGCCCCAGCCGCCGGCACCCCGGCCGCAGCCGGCAGCGCCCCGGCCCCAGCCGCCCGCTCCGCGCCCCCCGGCGCCCGAGCCGCCGTCCGCGCCGCACATGCCGCCGCCCCGCGACCCCCGCGACCCGCGCGGCCGCACCCAGTAACCCGCCCCATCCCCCGCCCCGCCACCAGAAGGAGCCGCTCCGATGCCCGCCCCGACCGCCGCTCGTCCGCCCGGACAACCGGTCGCGGGCGGGCCGCGGGCCGGGCAACGGGCGGTCGGCACACCCCGCAGCACCAGCGCCTGCCCAGGGCAGGACGACGACGGGAACGACGCCCGGATGAACACAAGAACCCACGACCTGATCCGTCGCTTCGTCCGCCAGGACAAGAACGACACCTGGGCCGTCCGCCTTCTCCCGCGGGTCGTCTTCGGCCTGGCCGCCGCGTACACGCTCGTGGCGCTCGCGGCCCAGAGCGGCTCCTCCTTCATCACGGTCTGCACCCTGCTGGTGCTCGGCGCGATCGTCTGGCTGCTGCGCCGCCGGGGGCAGTTGCTGCTGGCCCTGGGTTCGACCGTGCTGACGGCGGCCCTGGCCGGGTATCTCTCCGCCGCGGGCGAGAACGCGCGCGGCACGGCGAGTTCCCTGCTCACCGGCCAGACCGTGTTCGGTTACTGGGCACTCTCCGGCATGGCACTGCTCGGCGCCTGGATGGTCAAGGAGCACCCGGGCCGGCGCGGAGTCACCGTCGTCCTCGCGGACCTGGTCCTCCTCATCGCCTCCGGCATCGGGATGTTCGCACCGCAGACCGGCGTCCCGATCGGCTTCATCGGCCTGCTCTGTGTGCTGGCGCTGCGCGGCGGCACGGCGAAAGCGCTGCTCAGGCGGGTGCGGCGGGCGGGGCCGGAGAACCAATCCCACGTCAGGGCGGCCAAGCGACGGGACCGTTGATGCTGTTGTGAACGTTTCGTCGCGTCACTGTCTCAGCTCTGTACGCGGTTTGCACATGCGTTGCAGCCGTTTTGACAGGTGCTTTAGAGTCCCCAACGCTCAAGGATCACCACGGGGGACTTCACACATGCGCCTGGCACGTCGAACGACGCTGCCCGCACTGCCCGCGCCTCGCGTGCGCGAACGGCATCGGGAGGCGTACATACCTGACGCGGCACTGCCCTGCCGCCGCCGTCCGGACGTCTTCCAGCACCCGCTGCTGGAGAACGCCCCGGACTCCGCCGGGGTTCCCGGCACCACGCCCGAACAGCGGCGCCAGCATCTCGTCCTGCTGCGCACCGCCCGTGACCTGTGTGCCTCCTGCCCGCTGTGGGCGGAGTGCCTCCAGGACGCGGTGGCCTACGCCGAGCCCTACGGCTACGCGGCGGCCACCACCCCCGAGGACCGCCGCCGGATGCGCCGCGCCCTCGGCATCGGGGACGCCTCGGGCGACCTGCCGACGCGGGTCGCCGAGGGCGCCGACGACCAGGCCCGGCGGCTGGCCCGGCTGCGCTCCCGCACCGCCGAAACGATTCGTCCCCGCCCCTCCGACCAGGGCCTGCCCAGCCTGGAGCAGATCCTCGACGCCTTCGACCTCCTCCAGGACCAGCCACCGCACGGCCCCGAGGAGCCGGAGCACCCCCTACCCACCCTCAGCACAGCAGACCCCGGGCCGACCGGGTGGCACACGGAAAGCGGGAACGAGCACATGGCAGCGGCCGGGGCCGGGGAGCGGACCCCCTTCTCGTACGAGGATCCCGCCCAGGCCGTACGACAGGCCCTGCTCGGCCCGCTGGTGCGCGCGACCCTGCCCGCGCTGGCCAGCCTGGAGCAGTTCGTCGCGATGCTGGCCTGCCTGCCCGGCAGCGACGTCCGTCCGGAGGCGCTCGGCGAGATCCGCGCCGTGAGCGCCGCCGTCGCCGCCCTCGTCCCGGAGCCCGCCGACGACTCCGCGCCCGGACCCCGTCTGCTCGGCGGGTCGGTCTCGGTGGAACTCGCCACCAAGGACCCGGTGGCCGCGCTGCGCCGGGACGTGATCAACCCGCTGCTGCGCGAGCTGGCCGTGAGCCTCGGCAACATCGAGACGGTGGCGACCATGCTGGCCGCGACCGGGGACGGCGCCGACGACGGGCTCGCGACCATCCGCGGGGCCCTGCACCGGCTCCACACCCACCTTCCGCACCCGGCCCCGGACGGCCCCGTCACCCATGGCACCGGCACGGCGGCCGTTCCCGAGCAGCGCCGCCGTCCCGCCACCGTGCCCAGCATCCGCGCGGCGGTGGAACGCGCGGTGGCGGCCTTCCCGGGACCGTTCTCCGCCCGCGACATCCAGCGCGCGCTGCCGCCCGGGGTCTACGGCGACCCGTCGAAGACCATCAGCAACGTCCTGTCCGCCCTGGTGAAGTCGGGCCGCCTGGAACGCGTCTCACGCGGCACCTACCAGCGGGCCGAGGACCCCCTGTCCTGACCCGCCCCTTACGACTGACGGCACTCTGCGAGGATCCCGATGACCGAACCGACGCCCCCTGCTCCCGCCCCGGGCACCGACGCCCAGGTGCACGTCTTCTCCCCCAACGCCGGGCTGATCGACGGCGTCCCGGTCACCGCCCCGCCCTACGGCGACATCCAGGAGGTCATCCTGTCGATCCTCCAGCAACGGGCCCAGCAGCTCGGCGCCCCCACCCCGGCGACGATCAACGACAACCGGTACGGGGGCGCCATCCGGCTGCTGGTGCACCCGAACGGGGTGACGGAGCAGCTGGACTGAGTCAGTTCGGGTCGCTCGGAGCGCCTGACTCGTCGATGATGTCCAGGACAGCCTGGGCGTCCCGGACGTTCATCTCCAGAAGGTCACGGTCGAACTTGCCCGGCTCCTGCTGGTAACGAGCCCTGCCCCGCTCGGAGGTGAAGGCCGCAGCGGGAACGGCGTTCTGGCCCGGCGGAATGAATTTGAGAATCTCCTCGAATGCTGCAACCGCGTAGGCCACCGCGCCGCGCAGCTTGTAACGCTCGGACGGAGGCGTATTGAGGAGCTGAACGCCCGTTGATTCGGAGATTCGGAAGGCCACTTCGGCGAATTCCCCGGGATCGATGATCCGGGACGGCTCCGAGCCACCGAATGCGGGGGGAGGCGGCGGAAACTCCTCGGACATGCGGAAGACGAAGCGGCGGTTCTCACCGCACTGCCGGCACACGCCCTCATAGACCGCCACGAGGTCGTCACCGTGCTGTTCCAGCTGGTGCCGGCGTTCGAAGTCCCCGGAACCGCACGTACAGGGATGCAGGTCCATGTACAGGTGTGCTTCGGACGAAGAGCGTGCTGTCAACATGTCATGATCCTATGGCCTGTTCGTCGGGTGCGTACAGAAACATACGGGGGAGGAAATCCACATGAGCGACACGGCCACCAACGCGGAGTTGCGGGCCCAGCAGTCCACATTGATCGCCACGGCCGAACGCGAGCTAGGCGCCGTGGCCGCTACCGTCCTCGGGGATCGATTCGCTTCCCTGCAAAAAGCGCAGGCGGAGGACAAGCGCGAATACTTCGTTCTGGAGGACACCCAGGGCGGCAAGGCCACCCTGTGGCTGGACGCCGTACCCATGGAGACGGGGGCCGTCGCCCGGACGGTGACGAACACGACGTCGGACCAGTACATCGTGCAGGTCTCCGACCGGCTGCCGAACGAACACCTGCCCCGTGTCCTCGCGCACGAGGTGGGCGAACTCGTCGCCGTACGGGACCGGTCGAGTCAGGGGCTGGCGCCGGTGCGCGAAAGCCTGCTGGATCCGGAGTCCGACGTCGCCAAGCAGTCCGAGCTGTCCAGCCAGGACCACGGGCGCATCGGCGAGCTGAACTGGCTGGCCGCCCGCTTCTCCGACACAGGCCTTTCGGACGAGCAGCGGGCCGAGGCACGTGCCGACTTCTCCGCTCTGCTCGATCAGTACGGGCTGCGGCCGTCCGCCGCCGCGAGTGAGGCGGAGGCGCACAAGGAGCAACTCGATGCGGCACGCTTCCGCCGCTTCACGTCCAAGGCGTATCTGAGCGGAGACGCACAACGCCTCGTCGACGCCCTCGCCCAGCCCATAGAAAACCTTCCCCCCGCCGACGCCACCGCCCTCCAGGCCCGCCGCGAGGCCGCCGTGCGGGCGGAGCGGCAGGTCGAGGCGTTCATCGGGCGCCGGGACGTGGCCATGCCGATGCCGGGGTACGACCAGAACGGGGTGCCGCTGGCCCGCGACCAGCTGGCGGCGGCGGCCGAGCAGTGGGCGGCCTACCGGTCCCAGGTCAGCGAGGGCACCGTACGCGCTCTGGAGGAGCAGCTGGCCGCCGGGGAGCTGCCGCGGCGCAAGGTGGTGATCGGCGGCGGTGCCAGCCTCACCGGACGCGACCCGGACGCCCTCCTGGTGGACGGTGTGGGCCGCTGGCACCTGGACCCCGGCGAGGGCATCGTGCAGTCGGCCGACCAGGACCGGGACCTGGCCGAGTGGATGGGCGTCGACCCGTACGGCGCGGTCCCCGATCCTCGTCGCCGTGTGCCCATCGAGGCCGTACGGATCTGGGAGGACCACCTCGCCACCCAGGGCGACGTGGTGAACGGCCACGCCCGGCTGCATCTCGGGCAGGACGGCGACCTCCTCGCCGAGATACGCCCGTTCGGCCCGGACGGAACCGAGCGGG
The DNA here is from genome assembly GCF_055581605.1 of Streptomyces sp. NPDC031418. Taxonomy (NCBI): domain Bacteria; kingdom Bacillati; phylum Actinomycetota; class Actinomycetes; order Kitasatosporales; family Streptomycetaceae; genus Streptomyces; species Streptomyces sp. NPDC031418. The sequence goes on along the minus strand of NZ_JBVIJC010000033.1, from coordinate 63,630 downwards.
AGACCGCTCTGTGGGTCGGGTGCGACGGTGTGCCCAGCATTTCCACCGGTCTGACCCCCGAGGTCGTGCCGGGAATGCCGCGGGGCGCCTTTCCGGTGGAGAGCCGCGCGGAGGCCGTACGGGTGCTCGGCGAGAGGCTGCGGGAGCTGGAGGGACAGCAGGTCCCCGGCACCCGGGAGATGCGCGAGTGGCTGGAAGACCCCGAGCGCGCGGGCATGGACACCCGCACGTTGCTGAGCGCCCTGGAGAACTCCGCCTGGAAGGACGTGCTGACCGGGCCGGCCGACCAGGCCTCGGAGCGCATCGAGAACTGCTTCACCGCGCTGTCCGCCACCGAGAAGTGGGAGGCGGCCCGCGAGGCGGCACCGGGGCGGGCGCTGCTCGGGGACGAGGTCGCCGAGAGCCGGTTCGACCCCAGCGCCGCCCAGCACTGGGTCGTCGCGGGCGCCGGCGGGACCGGAGTGGCCAATGCGGAGATCATCCTGCTCCAGAACCCCGAGGCCCGGGTCACCATCGTCGGCGCGGAGCCGCCCCCGGCACTGCTGCACCAGGTGCAGTTCCCCAAGATGCTGAAGGAGTTCGGCGAGGAGGGCGACGGGCGGCTCACCTTCCGCAACGCACGGGTCGGCGCGGTCGAGACGTACCAGGACGAGTCCGGCCGTACCTGCTTCCGCGTCCCCTACGAGGAGAAGGACCAGGCGGGCAACCCGGTCCGCGGCGTCGTGGAGGCCGACGGATACGTCACCAGCCTCGGGCGTACCAACCCGCTGCCGCCCGCCCTCCAGGACCTCGCCCACGAGGTGCGCGACCGGGGCGGGGAGATCTCCGGTGACCTGATGTTCGACCGGGACGACCAGTACATCGGTTACGGGCTCACCTTCTCCGTGGACGGCCGCGAGCACCGGGTCGACGTGGACGGGGCCGCCTCCTGGCAGCTGCCGCGCGAGGTGTTCCCCCCGGAGTCCGGTCTCCAGCAGCAGCTGAACGCCATGGGCCTGCGTGGGCTGCCCTCCGAGACGGGCAACGCCGCCCCCGGCTTCTCCCCCATCGCCCGGCAGAGCGCCCTGCGCGCCCGCGCGGTGGCGGCGGCGCAGGAGGGTGACGTCACCGCCGTACAGCACCGGTCGACCGTCCCGGAGCGCTGGCAGCGCCCGGAGAAGGGCCCTGCGGAAGGTCCGGCGGCCGGCGGCCCGGGAGGCTCAGGAGGCCCGGGCAACGCCCTGTCGTCACCCGAAAGGGACAACGCTGCCCAGCAGGAGCAGGTGCAGCAGGCGCAACCGGTCCAGCCGGTGGAACCGAAGGGGCCCAAGCCCGCCGCTCAGCAGGGGCCCGTGGCGCCGAAGGAGCCGAAGCCCGCCGCCCCGCGGCCGGCCCCCGAGGTTCCCGGTTCGGACCTCTGGTTGCCCGGTGTCAATCTGAACCGCTCGGAACGGCCCGCCGCGCCGGTCCAGCAGCCCCAGCAGGCCCCGCCGGAGCACCAGCGGCCGGCCCCCGAGGTCGGCATGGGCGACTGATCCCGGGAACGACGAAGGGGCCGGCGGGATTGCTCCCGTCGGCCCCTTGTCCTGTTCCACTCACATCAGTCCGTCTGCTGCCGCTTCGGTCGCCACACGACCAGCGCGCTGGTCTGCTGGACCTCCTGGTACGGGACCAGGTCGCGGCGGTAGGAGGCGTGGACGGCGGCCTCGCGCTGGCGCATGGTGGCCGCCGCGCCGTCCAGGGCCGCTTCCAGTTCCGCGACGCGGGACTGGAGGGCGGCGACCTGGTTCTCCAGTTCGATGATCCGCTTGATGCCGGCCAGGTTGATGCCCTCGTCCTGCGACAGCTGCTGCACCTGGCGGAGCAGCTCGATGTCGCGGGCCGAGTAGCGGCGGCCCCGGCCGGCGGTGCGGTCGGGGGAGACCAGGCCCAGGCGGTCGTACTGGCGCAGTGTCTGCGGGTGGAGTCCGGAGAGCTGGGCCGCCACCGAGATGACGTAGACCGGGGTCTCCTCGGTCAGTTCATACGGGTTACGTCGACGGCCGTCCATCTCTCTCAAGCTCCCTTCGCAGCCTCGAACAGCTCCGCCCGCGGGTCCTCGCCCGCGGTCGCCTCGCGATACGCCTCGAGCGCGTCACGAGCCTTCCCCGACAGGTCCTTCGGAACACTCACCTCGACGGTGACCAGCAGGTCGCCGTGGGTGCCGTCCTTGCGGACCGCGCCCTTGCCGCGGGCGCGCATGGTGCGGCCGTTGGGCGTGCCGGGCGGCAGCTTCAGGGTGACGGCCGGGCCGCCCAGGGTGGGCACCCGGATCTCGCCGCCCAGGGCCGCCTCCGCGAACGTCACCGGCACGGTGACCGTCAGGTTGTCGTCCTTGCGGCCGAAGACCGGGTGGCTGCCGACGTGGACGGTCACGTACAGGTCGCCCGCCGGGCCGCCGCGCTCGCCGGGCGCGCCCTTGCCGCGCAGGCGGATGCGCTGCCCGTCGGTCACCCCGGCCGGGATGCGGACCTGCATGGTGCGCGAGGACTTCGCGCGGCCGCTGCCCTTGCACTCCATGCAGGGGTGCTCGGCGATCAGGCCGCGGCCCTTGCAGTCGGGGCAGGGGTCGGTCAGCGAGAAGCCGCCGCCGGAGCCCCGGGCGACCTGTCCGGTGCCGACGCAGGTCGGGCACACGCGCGGTGTGCCGTTCTTGTCGCCGGTGCCGGAGCAGGCCTTGCAGGGGGCCTGGGAGGACATCCGCAGCGGCACCGTGGCGCCCTCGATGGCCTCCGTGAAGCTCAGCGTCACCTCGGTGTCGACGTCCTGGCCGCGGCGCGGCTGGGTGCGGGTGGCACCGGTGCCGCCGCGGTTGAACAGGCCCCCGAAGACGTCACCGAGTCCGCCGCCGAAGCCGCCGGCCTGGGCGCCGCCCGCGCCTCCGAAGAGGTCGCCCAGGTCGAAGTTGAAGGAGCCGCCGGCGCCCGGCCCGGGGCGGAAGCCGCCGTTGCCGAACAGGGCGCGTGCCTCGTCGTACTCCTTGCGCTTCTTGGGGTCGCCGAGGACGTCGTTCGCCTCGGAGATCTCCTTGAAGCGCTCCTCGGCCTTGGCGTTGCCCTTGTTGGCGTCCGGGTGGAACTCGCGGGCGAGCTTCCGGTACGCCTTCTTGATCTCGGCCTCGGTCGCGTCCTTGGGGACGCCGAGGACCTTGTAGTAGTCCTTCTCGATGAAGTCCTTGGTGCTCATCCCCGGCGTCCCTCCTTTCCGACTGCGCCGGTTGTCACGTCAGCCCTCGTCCGGGCCACCGCTCTCCTTGTCGTCGGCCTTGTCCGCCTCGGTGGCCTTCTCCTCGGCGCCCTCGGCCTTGACCGTCTGCGCGCCGGGCTGCGGCTCGGCGACGGCCACCCGCGCGGGGCGGATGGTGCGCTCGCCGATCCGATACCCGGGCTGAAGGATCGCCACGCAGGTCGTCTCGGTGACGTCCGGCGCGTACGAGTGCATCAGGGCCTCGTGGATGGTCGGGTCGAAGGGCTCGCCCTCCTTGCCGAACTGCTGGAGGCCCATCTTGGCCGCGACGGTCTCCAGCGACTCGGCCACCGACTTGAAGCCGCCGACCAGTTCGCCGTGTTCCCGGGCGCGGCCGATGTCGTCCAGGACCGGCAGCAGCTCGGTCAGGAGGTTCGCGATGGCGATCTCCCGCACCGCGACCCGGTCCCGGTCGACGCGCCGGCGGTAGTTCTGGTACTCGGCCTGGAGGCGCTGGAGGTCCAGCGTGCGCTCGTTGAGCGCCGTGCGCACCTGGTCCAGCTGGGCCACCAGGCCCGCGTCTGCACTTACGTCCCCGGCCGGGGCCGCCCCCTCCTCGGGGGCGGCCTTCGACTCGGCGTCGTCGGGGGTGGCGCCGGAGGGGACGTCGGACTCCTCCTCGAAGCCCGGGGTCTCCTCCGTCACGCGGCACCGTCCTTGCGCTCGTCGTCCACGATCTCGGCGTCCACCACGTCGTCGTCGGCCTTGGGGGCCTCGGCGCCGGCGGCGGCCTGCGCGGCCTGGGCGTCGGCGTACATGGCCTGGCCGAGCTTCTGCGAGACGGCCGCGACCTTCTCGGTGGCGGTGCGGATCTCGGCGGTGTCCTCGCCCTTGAGCTTCTCCTTCAGCTCGGCGACGGCGGACTCCACCTCGGTCTTGACCTCACCGGGGACCTTGTCCTCGTTGTCCTTGAGGAACTTCTCGGTCTGGTAGACCAGCTGCTCGCCCTGGTTGCGGGCCTCGGCGGCCTCGCGGCGCTTGTGGTCCTCCTCCGCGTAGCGCTCGGCCTCCTCGCGCATGCGGTCGACCTCGTCCTTCGGCAGCGAGGAGCCGCCGGTGACGGTCATCTTCTGCTCCTTGCCCGTGCCCAGGTCCTTGGCGGTCACGTGCATGATGCCGTTGGCGTCGATGTCGAAGGAGACCTCGATCTGCGGGACGCCGCGCGGCGCCGGCGGCAGACCGGTCAGCTCGAACATGCCGAGCTTCTTGTTGTACGCCGCGATCTCGCGCTCGCCCTGGTAGACCTGGATCTGCACGGACGGCTGGTTGTCCTCGGCCGTGGTGAAGATCTCGGAGCGCTTGGTCGGGATCGTCGTGTTGCGCTCGATCAGCTTGGTCATGATGCCGCCCTTGGTCTCGATGCCGAGGGACAGCGGGGTGACGTCGAGGAGAAGGACGTCCTTCACCTCACCCTTGAGGACACCGGCCTGGAGCGAGGCGCCGATGGCGACGACCTCGTCCGGGTTCACACCCTTGTTGGCCTCCTTGCCGCCGGTCAGCTCCTTGACGAGCTCGGCGACGGCGGGCATACGGGTGGAGCCACCGACGAGGACGACGTGGTCGATCTCGTTGATGGAGATGCCGGCGTCCTTGATGACGTTGTGGAACGGCGTCTTGCAGCGCTCCAGCAGGTCCGCGGTCAGCTGCTGGAACTGGGCGCGGGTGAGCTTCTCGTCCAGGTGCAGCGGGCCCTCGGCGGACGCGGTGATGTAGGGCAGGTTGATCGAGGTCTCGGTGGACGAGGACAGCTCGATCTTGGCCTTCTCGGCGGCCTCGCGGAGGCGCTGGAGAGCCATCTTGTCCTTGGACAGGTCCACGCCGTGGCCGGACTGGAACTGCTTGACCAGGTAGTCGACGACACGCTGGTCCCAGTCGTCACCACCGAGGTGGTTGTCACCGTTGGTGGCCTTCACCTCGACGACGCCGTCGCCGATCTCCAGCAGGGACACGTCGAAGGTGCCGCCGCCGAGGTCGAAGACGAGGATCGTCTGGTCGTCCTTGTCGAGGCCGTAGGCGAGCGCGGCCGCGGTCGGCTCGTTGACGATGCGCAGGACGTTCAGACCGGCGATCTCGCCGGCCTCCTTGGTCGCCTGGCGCTCGGAGTCGTTGAAGTAGGCCGGGACGGTGATGACCGCGTCGGTCACCTTCTCGCCCAGGTAGGCCTCGGCGTCCCGCTTCAGCTTCTGAAGGATGAACGCGGAGATCTGCTGCGGGTTGAAGTCCTTCCCGTCCAGCGCGATCTTCCAGTCGGTGCCCATGTGGCGCTTCACGGAACGGATGGTCCGGTCCACGTTGGTGACGGCCTGGCGCTTGGCCACCTCACCGACGAGCACCTCGCCGTTCTTGGCGAAGGCGACGACGGACGGCGTGGTCCTGGCGCCCTCGGCGTTGGTGATGACGGTGGGCTCGCCGCCTTCCAGAACGCTGACGACGGAGTTAGTCGTGCCCAGGTCGATGCCGACCGCACGTGCCATGGTTGATTCCTCCAGCTGACTTGAGTGGAACAGGCTCAAGTGTGCCCGAGCGATGCGCCGGGGTCAACAGACCTGAGTCAGCCGGACTCAACTCTTATCCGTTCCTTACACGCAACTGGCTCCGCACCTGCCCTCTGACCTGCGAAGACGGAGCCTGTCGAGGCGCCTGGGCGGGGATACGGACACGGATACGAGCCAGCACCAGAACGGTGAGCAGCGCCCCGCCGGCCACCCAGAGCGCGGCCTCCCGCCCCGCCCACCCGGTGTGCACGAGGACCCCGACGGTCACCGCCGCGAAGGCGCCGGCCCCCAGCAGCACCACCGCCCCCGGCGGGGTCAGCCCGAGCCGCCGCAGCCGGTGCGCGAGATGGTCCGGGCCGCGCCGCAGCAGCGCGCGCCGGGACAGCCGCCGTACCAGCACCACCAGGACCGCGTCCGCGAGGGCGACCGCGCCGAGGCAGAACACCACCGCCGCGCTCGGCCCGAGGCCGTACCCCGCGCGCGTGAAGACCACGGACGACGACAGCAGGAACCCGGTGAACAGCGAGCCGCACGCGCCGAGCCCGATCCGCGCGGGATGCCAGTTGTGCATCAGGAAGCCGGTGAGCGCGGCCGCGAACACGCTGAGCAGCACCGCGAGCCCGTCCATCACCTCGGCCGCGGCCAGGGCACCGGCCCCGAAGGCGGTCACCACGCCGACCGTCCCGGCCAGCCCGTCCGCATGGTCGAGCCCCTTGAAGGCGAGCGACGCGAGGACGATCCAGCCGACCGCGAGGATCCCGCCGGGTACCCCGGTCTCGTCGTACGGCACCACGCAGACGGCCGCCACCGCCGTACCGACGGCCAGCACGCGCGCGCGAAGCCGCCAGACGTCGGCCACCAGGCCCAGCGCGGCGAGAGCGGCGGCGGCGACGAGCAGCCGCACGACCCCCTCGCCGAGCGGAGCGACCCGGGTCCACTCACCCACCCAGGCCACCAGACAGGTGACGGCCACGACGGCGAGCCCGCCGAGCAGGGGCAGGGGCCGCTGCCGGCGCCGGTCCACGATGCCCGCCCGCAGCGCGGGCACCCGGAGCAGCGCCGCCAGTACGGCGGCGAGAAGTAGGGCGGCGGTGGCGGCGGCGATCCCGTAGAGCACGGCTCTAAGGTAGGGGCGAATGTAGCAAATCGGGATGAATAACACGATCCGATTGGAGCGCGGCGACCCAGATCACTCCGCGCTCTACTGCATCCCGAAGGAAGATGGGGGTAGTCTCAAACGGACTACCTAAGTTACCGCTTAGTAATGTCCGCCCGACAGCACCGATAGTTCCCCGATAGTTCAGGCCGCTTCAGGAGCCCCAATGCAACTCGCCGCGATCATCGTGTCGCTGGTCCTGATCGTGGTCGGCGTGGCACTGTTCGGCCGCGCCCTCCTACAGATCTTCAACTTCATGCGGCTCGGCCAGCCGGTCCCGGCCGGGACCAGGACCGACGATCCCGCCCAGCGCACCGTCACGGTGGCCAAGGAGTTCCTCGGCCACACCCGGATGAACCGCTGGGGCGTCGTCGGTGTGGCGCACTGGTTCGTGGCGGTGGGCTTCTTCACCCTGCTGCTGACGATCGTCAACGCGATCGGACAGCTGTTCAAGGCGGACTGGATCCTGCCGGTCCTCGGCGAGTGGGCGCCGTACAACATCTACGTCGAGTTCATCGGCACGATGACGGTCGTCGGCATCCTCGTCCTGATCGTGATCCGCCAGCTGAGCCACCCGCGCACCCCCGGGCGCAAGTCCCGCTTCGCCGGCTCGAACTTCGGCCAGGCGTACTTCGTCGAGGCCGTCATCCTCATCGTCGGCGTCTGCATCTTCATGCTGCACGCCCTGGAGGGCGCCCAGCACCACGTGGACGGCTACGAGGCCTCGTTCTTCATCTCGTACCCGGTCGTCGTGGCGCTGAAGGGTCTGAGCGTCGGCACGCTCCAGAACCTCACCTACTTCTTCGCCGGCCTGAAGATCGCGACCTCCTTCATCTGGATGATCACGGTCGCCCTGAAGACGGACATGGGTGTCGCCTGGCACCGGTTCCTGGCCTTCCCGAACATCTGGTTCAAGCGGAACGCCGACGGTTCCACCTCGCTGGGCGAGCTGCTGCCGATGACCTCGGGCGGCAAGCCGATCAACTTCGAGGACCCGGGCGAGGACGACGTCTTCGGCGTCTCCCAGATCGAGCACTTCTCCTGGAAGGGCCTGCTGGACTTCTCCACCTGCACCGAGTGCGGCCGCTGCCAGTCGCAGTGCCCGGCGTGGAACACCGGCAAGCCGCTCTCCCCGAAGCTGCTGATCATGTCCCTGCGGGACCACGCGCACGCCAAGGCGCCGTACCTGCTGGCCGGCGGCGGCAAGACCGTGGAGGGCGAGGAGAAGGCGTCCGAGGAGGCCCTGAAGGACGTCCCCGCGGCCGCCCTGGCCGAGGCCGAGCGCCCGCTGATCGGCACCGCCGAGGAGAACGGCGTCATCGACCCGGACGTGCTGTGGTCCTGCACCACCTGCGGCGCCTGTGTCGAGCAGTGCCCGGTGGACATCGAGCACGTCGACCACATCGTCGACATGCGCCGCTACCAGGTCATGATCGAGAGCGCCTTCCCCTCCGAGGCGGGCACCATGCTCAAGAACCTGGAGAAGAAGGGCAACCCCTGGGGCCTGGCCAAGAAGCAGCGCCTGGAGTGGACCAAGGAGGTCGACTTCGAGGTCCCGGTGGTCGGCAAGGACATCGAGGACCTGTCCGAGGTCGAGTACCTGTACTGGGTCGGCTGCGCCGGCGCCCTGGAGGACCGCGCCAAGAAGACCACGAAGGCCTTCGCCGAGCTGCTGCACATCGCGGGCGTCAAGTTCGCGATCATGGGCGGCGACGAGAAGTGCACCGGTGACTCCGCCCGCCGCCTGGGCAACGAGCCCCTGTTCCAGGAGCTCGGCATGGAGAACGTGATGGCCCTGAACACGGCGTTCGGCGAGGAGCTGGACGACGAGGGCAAGGTCACCGCGGAGTCCAGGAAGCCGAAGTCGGCGAAGAAGATCGTCGCCACCTGCCCGCACTGCCTCAACACGCTCGGCAACGAGTACCCGCAGCTCGGCGGCGACTACGAGGTCATCCACCACACCCAGCTGCTCCAGCACCTGGTGGACGAGGGCAAGCTGATCCCGGTCACCCCGGTCGAGGGCATCATCACCTACCACGACCCCTGCTACCTGGGCCGCCACAACAAGATCTACACGCCTCCGCGCGAGATCATCGGCAAGGTCCCGGGCCTGCGCAACGAGGAGATGCACCGCCACAAGGAGCGCGGCTTCTGCTGCGGCGCCGGCGGCGCCCGGATGTGGATGGAGGAGCGGATCGGCAAGCGCATCAACAACGAGCGCGTCGACGAGGCCCTCTCCCTCAACCCGGACATCGTCTCCACCGCCTGCCCGTTCTGCCTGGTCATGCTGACCGACTCGGTCAACGGCAAGAAGAACGACGGTACGGCGAAGGAGTCCATCCAGGTCGTGGACGTCGCCCAGCTGCTGCTGGACTCCGTCAGGACGCCGGTCGACCCGGCGGGCGAGGCGGAGCAGGAGAGCGAGCCGGAGCCGGAGCCGGTGAAGTAACCCCGCGCCGGTGAGGTGACCACCGGTCCGACAGACGTACGGCGCCCCCTGACCCGCACAGGCAGGGGGCGCCGTCGCGTCTGCCGCTATGGCAGCCGGCTACGGCCGCCGATTAAGGCTGCCGACTACGACCGCCGATTAAGGCTGCCGATTACGGCCGCCCTCTCACTCGCTCTTCGGCGCGGCCTGCTGGACGACCTCGAAGGACCACAGGGTGGACCCGGAGGCGGCCGGCTTGGGCCGCTCGGCGCCCTCGCCGCCGCCCTGGTGCGCGGCCTTCATCGGCCCCTCCATCCAGGCCTGGAAGGACTCCTCGTCGCGCCAGCGGGTGTAGACGAGGTACTGGTCGGTGCCCTCGACCGGGCGCAGCAGCTCGAACCACTCGAACCCGTCGGAGCTCTCCACCGCGTGGGCCCGCGAGGCGAACCGCTTCTCCAGCACCTCCCGCTGCTCGGCGGGCACGGTCAACACGTTGATCTTCACTACGCTCATGCGCCCATCCTGGCCCAGACCCGGCCCCGGCACAGGCTCGGGGTCACTCCCGCCACGCCGCCGCATGGATCAGAGGGCGGATATCGGCCAGGCCGACCTGGACTCGGCGGCGAGGAACCGTACGCCGTGCGCAGCCTGACGCACCCTCAGCGGGCCGGGCCTGCGGCCCTTAAGGGACCGGCGTCGGCCCCTTAGGGGATGTCACAGGTCGGCCGCAAACCCGGCCCCGGACCGCCGGGCCCGGCACGTCGTCCCCCGGGACCAGGTACGTTCGATGACGTGGCTGGATTCAGGATCGGAGGCGGGGGCCGGGACAACCGCACCCCCCAGGGACAACAGGCGCCGCAGGGACCGTCGTACGGCCGGCAGGGCCCACCGCACGGGCAGCCCTCGGGGCCGTCGTACGGCTACCCGTCGGCACCCCAGCCGCCGCACCAGCAGCCGTACGGTTACGGCGCCCAGGGCGGCGGTCGCGGTGGCCACGGCAGTCACAACGGCGGGTACGGGTACCAGGCCGGCGACGGCCCGGAGTACTTCGGCGACGCCGACCCCGGGGGCTACCCGAACGGGTCGGCGGGCGCACCGGGCCCGGACCCCTACGCGGCCGACAGCCCGGGTCACACCCAGGCCTTCTCGATCGACGAGGCCGCCGGCTACACGCAGGGCGCGACCTACCAGGCCGGCTCGGCCGCCGCGCCCGCGGCCCCGCTGGGCCCGCCGCTGCACTGGAAGGACCTGCTGAAGGGGATCGTCACCGCCCCCGACCCGACCTTCCTGCGGATGCGGGACTACACGATGTGGACCCCGGCCCTCATCGTCACCTTCCTCTACGGCCTGCTCGCCGTCTTCGGCTTCGACAACGCCCGCCAGGACGCGATCAACGCGACGCTGTCCAACGCGGTGCCGATCGTGCTGATCACGGCGGTCGTGATGGTGCTGAGCATGTTCATCCTGGGCGTGGTCACCCACACGCTGGCCCGCCAGCTCGGCGGTGACGGCGCCTGGCAGCCCACGGTGGGCCTCTCCATGCTGATCGCGTCCCTCACGGACGCGCCCCGCCTGATCGTGGCCATGTTCTTCGGCGGCGACGCCGGCTTCGTCCAGGTGCTCGGCTGGGCCACCTGGATCGGCGCGGGCGCCCTGCTGACCATGATGGTCTCCCGCTCCCACGACCTGCCCTGGCCGAAGGCGCTGGGCGCGTCCGCGATCCAGCTGATCGCGCTGCTGTCGATCGTGAAGCTGGGCACGTTCTAGTCCAGGTGGCATGCGAGAGGGCCCCCGGCGTCACCGCCGGGGGCCCTCTCACACGTCCGGAACACTCAGGCGTCGAGAACCTGCCCGGCCCGCTTCACCACGGGCGGCTCGACGCTCCACGGGAAGTTGATCCACTCGTCGGTGCGCTTCCAGACGTACTCGCACTTCACGAGGGAGTGGGACTTCTCATAGATCACCGCGGAGCGCACCTCGGCGACGGTGTCGAGGCAGAAGTCACGCACCAGCTTCAGCGTCTTGCCGGTGTCGGCGACGTCGTCGGTGATCAGCACCTTCTTGTCGGAGAAGTCGATGACGTTGGGGACCGGAGCCAGCATGACCGGCATCTCCAGGGTCGTCCCCACGCCGGTGTAGAACTCGACGTTCACCAGGTGGATGTTCTTGCAGTCCAGGGCGTAGGCGAGCCCGCCCGCGACGAACACGCCACCCCGGGCGATGCTGAGCACGATGTCCGGCTCGTACCCGTCGTCGGCGATGGTCTGTGCCAGCTCGCGGACGGCGGCGCCGAACCCCTCGTACGTCAGATTCTCGCGCACTTCACTCATGTCGCTGTGGCCCTCACACCTGGGTCCGATGGAAATTGACGTAGGACCGAGAGGCGGTCGGTCCGCGCTGGCCCTGGTACCGGGAGCCGTACCGCTCGCTGCCGTACGGGAACTCGGCCGGCGAGCTGAGCCGGAACATGCACAGCTGCCCGATCTTCATACCGGGCCACAGCTTGATCGGCAGGGTGGCGAGGTTGGACAGCTCCAAGGTGACATGGCCGCTGAAGCCGGGGTCGATGAACCCGGCGGTGGAGTGGGTGACCAGCCCGAGCCGCCCGAGCGAGCTCTTGCCCTCCAGCCGTGACGCGAGATCGTCCGGCAGGCTGATGACCTCGTACGTCGACGCGAGCACGAACTCACCGGGATGCAGGATGAACGGCTCGTCGCCCTCCGGCTCCACCAGCCGCGTCAGGTCGGGCTGCTCGACCGAGGGGTCGATGTGCGGGTACCGGTGGTTCTCGAACACCCGGAAGTAGCGGTCCAGCCGTACGTCGATGCTCGACGGCTGCACCATGGATTCGTCATAGGGATCGATCCGTACCCGCCCGGCGTCGATCTCGGCCCGGATGTCCTTGTCTGAGAGAAGCACGTAGCGAGGATACGCAAGGCGCGCGGAGCCGTGACAATCGTGACGACTCCGCGCGCCCGGCACGTGACCTTCCGTGCAGCCGCAGCTGTCTCTCCGGCTACCTCTTCGGCTACCTCTTCGGCTACCTCTTCACCAGGACGACCGGCACCGCACTGCGGAGCCGGGCGCACCGGGGACACCTCATGAGCCGGCCGGGGCCGAGCCGCTCGGCCTGCTGCATCGGGAACGAAGCGGTGCTGAAGACGTGCCCATCCGCACAGCGGACGACGGTGCGTTCCATCAAGTCCCTTAAGTCCCTTCCCCAAGAGCCTCGTCGGGCGTACCGACCCGACGACAAAAGCCACATTACGGGATCAAAGAGAGGACTCTCCAGGCGGCACTCCGACCCCCACCCGGACCCGCCACCAGCCCCCCACCGTACGCCCCAACTCCGGTCCCCCGCAGCCGGATCCCCCCGCTGAAACACCCTCAGGCCCCCGGGGGTCGAGCACCAGGGGCCTGCGATGAGGTACAGTGAGCGAGCGTCGGACACCGACCCCTCCGGGGACCGGTTCCGTACTTACGCGGGTGTAGTTTAATGGTAGAACATCAGCTTCCCAAGCTGAGAGCGCGAGTTCGATTCTCGTCACCCGCTCTGTGATTAAGGCCCAGGTCAGAGACCTGGGCCTTGTTTGTTGTGCGGCGCGACAGGTGGGCTCATGCCACAGGCGTGCCAGTTCCGCACCACAAGGTGCACCACAGAGTCCCCCCCCGTCAGTGGCGCCGCCGCCTGCCTTGGGCCAGCGGGGTTCATAGGAGCCGATCAGCCATGCGAGTGTTGCAACCCTCTCTCAACCTGTAGTAGTTCTTATACATGAGCGAGCAGGTACACAACAGGCTGGCCGTGGTTCGCGCCGAGCGGAAGGTGTCGCGGCAGAGCCTGGCTGAAGCGGTGGGAGCGCACTACCAGACCATCGGCTACATCGAGCGGGGGCAGTACAACCCGAGCCTCGACCTGGCACTGAAGATCGCGAGGTTCTTCGAGCTGCCGGTGGAGGCACTGTTCTCACTCGACCCGTTCCGGCCGCTCACGGATGAGGTCTACGGGAGGAAAACGTCATGACCACGACGCCGCTCACGCGCTACGACCGCAGCATGCTGCGGCTGATGAACGATCGCCGAGGCCGGCCCCTGTACGCCACGGCCGCCCGGCGCCGCTCGGTCGTGGCCGCGCACCTGGTACTGACCGCAGCCATCGGCGCTCTCATGGCCTACAGCTTGCTCACGGAGGGCAAACCGATCTGGGCCGTCATCGTCATGCTGGTGCTGCTGCTGCCGTGGATGGTCGCGACCGGGGCGATCAATGCGGCGACCCGTGGCCTGCTCGAACTGCGCGGACGAGCACTGGACGAACGGCAACTGGCCGAACGCGCTCGGGTGCAGGCCTACGCCCACCGCATGATGACCCTGCTCCTCGCCGCAACCGCCGTCGGCCTGTTGATCACGGGCGCGACAATCGGTCATGCCCCGACGACGTACGCCGCGCCTGCATTCATCGCTGTCCTCGCAGTGCACTGGCTGATGCCCTTGTGGGTGGCCGGCCTGACGACTCAGGACGAACCGGCCGAGGACGACGCCCCCACGGCCTGACCACTCGGAGGCCAGCCGGAGCGCGCAGCCACAACCACGGTTGCTGTACAGCAGGGGAGTACAGCAACCACCGCAACCACAGCCGCCCACCCGCCGTCGTGGCCAACGTCGTCGGCTGAGGACTCGAACCTCCAAGACTGAGCTTCCGCTCAGGGGTTCTTCGGGGCGAACGGGTCGTGCCATGCGCGTGCCAGATCGTGCGGGCACCACGGGAAACAGCGGGGAGTGGCCACGGGTGCGATCTGAATCCAACACCGCTTCGCCGCAGGTCAGTCAGCAACTGCCCCAGAAAACCCACGCTTCCCAAGCTGAGGCCCCACCGCAGTTGAGGGCCCGTCAGTCCAGCCAGATTTCCGTCTCGTTCAGCCCGGTTCAACGGCGGTCAGCCGAGACGTGGAGCCGATCCCGGCTCGGCATCGACCCGCCAATGAACGCAGGTGAACGCCCCTGCACGTCCTGCGCTGCCCCACCAGCACAGTTGGAAAGCGTGCGTCCGCTCCACCGGCAGTCGTCATGCTCGGTGCGCGGCTGGGACTGGAGCGCCCACGGGTTCGTTCCAGTGGTCCGTGCGGGAGTTGCTGACCCCGTCCGCCTCATGAGCTCTTCGGACCACTACGTCGAGTGGCACCTGCCTGGCTGTGACCCGATCCTGGAGCTGGGCGTGGCGCCCGCGTGGCTCCAGGCCAGCGAGCAGATTCCGACCACAGGACGGAGAACGATCATGGCCAACGTCACATGCTTTTCGGTCCGCCCAGAACCACAGTCCATTCCGCCCGACGGGACGGTCTTTTTCAGCGTAGGCCCGGATGATCTTCTCGGCGGCGCCGCGATCACGGCCACTGTCCAGGCAGGCTCAGGCTCGGGAAGGCCCGTGTTTGCCGAGGTGACACAGCTGGCCACGCGGAGTCAGAGCGACTCTCCTACACCTACGACGAGCCACTTCCTCGACATCGTCGTCAGGAACAACGGTCACGTCGGCGACGACGCCGCGACCATCGACTTCTACGAAGTTTTCATCACCTCTGTCACTCCGTAGCTCGCTCCGGCGGTGGCTTCGGGCAGTGCTGCGAGGGGAGCGTGGACAGAGCCGGGGATGCAACTGCTCTACAGAGCTGGACACCTCGAAGCCGGCCGCGCGTCTGAGACCCGATCCTCGCTGATCCCGGACAGCGAGATCAGCGAACTCGGCGGCCACGGTAGTCCCCGCTCCCTGGCCGGCGAGGTCGATCGCCGCAGCGTCACCGGCTTCGGGAAGATCTCGGTGTCCGAGAACCTCAGCTGTCGGTCTTGACCGGTGCGGGGCGGGGTGTCTTGCCGTGCTGGTCCACGACTGCACGCTTCATGACAGCGTCGGTGCCGTACAGCGTGTCGGTCGTGATGCCCTTGGCCTTGTCATGCGTGATGTACGAGCGCGAGCCGAGGTAGGCGAGTGTGGCCTTGTCGAAGATCCACTCGTCGCGTGTCGCGGAGGCGTCCTCGCGCGTGACGCCGATGCCGTGACGGCCGGCGGCGTCGACGGCGTCGGGGATCACGGTCACACCGGGTATCCGCTCGACCGCCTTGTAGAGGGCGGAGGCATTCGCGGGCGGCATGATCGTCGAGCTGAGCAGGCTGCCGATCGTCCCGAAGACGGCCTGGTCCTTCGACGTACCCTTCTTCGCCGAGGTCTGGGCGTAGAGCAGCTTGAGCAGGGCGTCGGGGTCGGTGGGCAGCGAGGCCAGCCACTTGTGCGTGGGGCGGTCGATGCCCGCCGGCACGGGAACGGTGGATTCGACGGGGATCTCCTCGCCCGGCATCACGGCGTCCTTCCCGGTCTCTCGGAGCCAGCCCGTCCTGGTGACGGGGCGGGGGCTTTGCGACGTCCAGGACTCCCGCGTGTGCAGGGCGCCGAGCCGCACAGGGCCGTTGAAGGTGCCCGTGTTCTCGCGGACCAGGGTCTTCACGTAGACGAACTGGTTGTCCTTCACCGGTGTCGCATCGGTTTCCATGGCCGCGGCAGCGATCCGGTCGAGGGTGACGGACGCACTGTTCACCTTGGCGGCCCCGGTGTTGGCTCCGGCCGCCGGAGAGGAGTCGTGACCACCACCGGAGAACGTGATGACGAGCGCCCCGGCCAGCGCCATCGAAGCGATGGGCAACACCAGTGCCGGGCGCCGCAGTCGGCGGATGCGCGGTGCCGGGCACGCCTGCGCGGAGGAAGTGAGGTCGCGGTCGATCTGCTGCATCAGAACTTCCTTGTAATGGAGATGACTGCTCGGCGAGAGGTCCCATTCGGTGGGAGCCGCCAGCAGCTCCTCGGCCTCACTCCGGGGCGAACCGGCGTGGTGCAGGTTGTCGGCGTTCATGGGGTGTCCTCCTGCAGAAACAGGGCCGCGAACGCGGCCTCACTCTCCATCTCTCCGCGAGGGCTCCGCGGTTCCGCCTTTCCGCGGCCGGGTTGACCGGAGCTGAGCCGGGCCAGTCGCGCCCGGGCTCGCGACAGCCGCGAACGCACGGTGCCGACCGGGATGCCGAGGGCCTCGGCGGCCTGCCGATAGTCCAGCCCGGCCGCAACGCACAGGGCGAACACCTCCCTGTCCTGGCGCCGAAGTCGGCGAAGTGCTTCGTGGACCGCCGCGAGGCGGCGCGCGTCGTCGATCCGACCTGCTGTCTCGTCCGCGAAGTCCTCGACCGGAGGTGGGGGCGGCTGACGGGCCAGGAAGGAAAGCCGACGGCGCAGACCACGGTTGGCGTTGTGTGCCTTGTGCGTGGCGATGCCGAGCAGCCAGGGTTTGAGCGAACCGCCCTCGGGCTCCACTGCCTCCCGGGTACGCCAAGCAGCGAGGAAGGTCTCGGACATGGCTTCCTCGGCCTCTGACCAGTTGCCTGTCAGCCTCAGGGCATGGTTGTAGACCGCCCGCGCGTACTCGTCGTACAGGCCGGCGAACGCCGCACGGTCCCCTGCCCGTATGCGCGCACGCAACGACTCTCCTGGTTCTGTATGCCTCACACTCGTTACTCACTCCGCACGCGCACGAGTTCCTGTGGCCTTCGCCACACCCGGCCCGGGGGAGGCTCAGCGCCGACCTCTGCCTACAGCGTGCCCGCACGAGGGGAAGGCTGCGGTCGACCAAGGTGTGATCGCGGGGGGCGTGTCAGTCGCCAGACCTTCGCCGTCCAGGACCAGGGCACCGCTCACGCGGCTGTCCCGGCATGTGAAGCGCCACCGGCCAGCCGGGCACGCCTGGCCGCCACGGCCTCGGGATCGGCCGGTCCGGGCACCTTGGCGAAGTCCGCGATCGGCTCATGCAAGCTGTCCCGTTCGATCTGCCGCTGGGCGGCCTTCTCCAGGTAGCAGATCGGTTGCGTGCCGGGCGATGGCCCGGTGTCGTCGTGGAGCACAGCCAGGCCTGGGTGGGGGCAGGCGCTCGGCGTCCTCGACGGCACCCCGCTCACGCACACACTCGACGTGACGGCTGATGCGCGCCGCCCGCTCCTGCCCACCGACGACCCCGGCTACACGAGGGCGTCACCACCGCTGCCGTCAACCCGCCGGCCCACTGATCCGGCCCCGGGCCGGCCGGCGCCTCACCGGTCGAAGTGGACGAGATCTCCCACGGTCCACGCGCTGACGTCCTTGATCGCAACGCGGTACATGCCCCCCGTCTCCGGGATTCCGAGGCTGCCCTGGAGGATCCGGGCGAGATGGAAGTGCAGATGCGTGGGCGCCTCGTCGCGGCCGGGCCGGTTGCCTCGCGGTTCGCGGGCGAAGACGTCCGCGAACGGGCCGAGACGGTCCGAGTCCTTCAGGACCTCCGCCACCCGCTCCCGCCACACGGCCTCCGGGGCCAGCCGGCCGGTGATGACGGCACCGCCGACGATCACGGTCAGGGACATCTGATTGCTTCGCTCGGACTCCACAGCGGCGGAGATGGCGACGAGCAGCTCATCAGGGTTCGACATGTCAGCAGAGCTTATGCGGTCCATCCGCGTTCACGCCCGGTGAGGGTCGATCACGGCAGGTTTCCTTCTCCTCCACGAGAGTGAAATCTACTCTTGCCGGGATAGCTTTTCGGTGTCGTCGTGGGTATGGTTCTTCTCGTAGAGAAGGTCGAACGAGAGCCGAATGGAGGAGCAGACGCCATCAGGATCGCCCGGCCCGGGTAGCTCTCGGCCGGGTACCGCAAGACCCCGGATTGGATGGTGGTCCCCGGTCACGCAGCTGCGATCCCCCGCTCCGCCCTGCTGGGCCGGGAAGCGGACATAGAAGGTCGGCACCGCAGTAGGGCCGACAGATGGTGTTCAATTTCCTTCGGGGCCCTGGTGCCGTACGGCACCAGGGCCCCTCGACGCGTTACACAGCGAGGTGACATGACATCGGACAACCCCCTGAATGATCGCCTGGACGACGACGACTATCCCGCGTACACGATGGGCCGGGCGGCCGAGATGCTCGGGACCACCCCGGCCTTCCTCCGGGCCATCGGGGAGGCTCGTCTGATCACTCCGCTCCGCTCGGCGGGAGGACACCGCCGGTACTCCCGCTACCAACTCCGGATCGCCGCGCGCGCCCGCGAACTGGTCGACCAGGGCACCCCGATCGAGGCCGCGTGCCGCATCGTCATCCTCGAGGACCAGCTCGAGGAAGCGCAGCGCATCAACGCCGAGTACCGCCGCGCAGCCGGCCGATCGGCGGCCGGCTCCGGCACCAGCTCCGGCTCGAGTTCCAGCTCCGCCTCCGCCTGAACACGCGAGCGCGGTTGACCCTCCCCTTACGTCAGGCCTGAGGCTGTAGGCCGACGAAAGGGCTGATGGATGAGCTACTCCGTGGGGCAGGTGTCGGCGTTCGCCGGGGTGACGGTGCGTACGCTGCACCACTACGACAAGGCGGGACTGCTCTCGCCCAGTGAGCGCAGCCACGCCGGCTACCGGCTCTACAGCGACGCCGACCTGGCCCGGCTCCAGCAGATCCTCTTCTACCGCGAACTCGGCTTCTCCCTCGAGGAGATCGCCGCGATCCTCCACGATCCGGAGACGAACGCCGTGGACCAGCTGCGGGCCAGGCAGCGGCAGCTGAGTGCGGAGATCGCCAGGCTGCACCGGCTGGCCGAGGTGGCGGAACGAGCCATCGAGGTGCAGCGGACCGGGGTGTCCCTGACCCCGCAGGAACGCTTCGAGGTCTTCGGCGAGATCACCTTCGACCTGAGCTACGCCACCGAGGCCGAGCTGAAGTGGGCGGACTCGGAGGGCCGGCGCGCGTCGATGACGCGCGCGGCCGCCCACACCAAGGAGGACTGGCGGCAGCTCATGAGCGAGGCGTCCGCCTGGCGCGCGGAGCTGCTCGCGGCCTTCGACGACGGGGAGCCCGGCGACGGCGAGCGGGCCATGGACCTCGCCGAGGAGCACCGCCTGCACATCTCGCGCTGGTTCACCCGCTGCCCGCCCGACATGCACCGGCGCATCGCGGACGACTTCGTCGCCGACCCGCGCGCCTTCGCCCTGGTCGTGCCGCCGTCACAGCAGCGCCCGGGGCTGGCCGCCTATACGTGCCGGGCGATCCACGCCAACGCGGCCCGGCACGGGGACGGCCGTACCGCATCCGGGGAGGACCGTTGAGAATCCTGATCGCCGCGGCCGGATCGCGTGGAGACGTCGCGCCCTACACCGGTCTGGGCGCGGAACTGCGCCGCGCCGGACACGACGTCGCCCTGGCCACCACGGACACCTTCGCGCCGCTCGTGCACGGCGCCGGGCTGGACTTCCGCAGCCTCCCCGCCGACCCTCGGGTCCGCGGCGGTGTCACGGGCGGGCGGGAACTCATGCGGGCCGCGGCCGCGTTCGTCACGGAACTGGGGCAGGGGTTCGCCGACGCGGTGGACGACGGCACGGAACTGCTGCTGCTGTCGCCCACCACCGCCCCGCTCGGCTGGCATCTCACCGAGGCCACGGGCACCCCGAGCCTGGGTGTGTACCTCCAGCCCACCGCGCCGACCGGCGATTTCCCGCCCGTCGTCACGGGTCTGCGCTCCCTGGGCCGCCGCGGCAACCGCGCCGCCGGGCGCTTCGCCCTCCGCATGGCCGACCGCCTCTACGCGGAGGCGGCCGCGAAGCTGCGCCACCGCCTCCAGCTGCCCCCGGCCTCCCCTTCCGAGGTCCGCCGGCGACAGGAGCAGGCGAACTGGCCCGTGCTGCACGGCTTCAGCACGGCCCTGGTGCCACGCCCCTCCGACTGGCGTCCCGGCCTGGAGGTCGTGGGCACCTGGTGGCCCCACCACGATGCGGCGGAACGGCTGCCCGCGGTGGTGGAGGACTTCCTGTCCGCCGGGCCCCGGCCCGTCCTCGTCGGCTTCGGGAGCATGGCGCCCGGGGACGGCGCACGGCTCAGCGAGATCGCCGTACAAGCCCTGCGTCGGGCCGGGCTGCGCGGCATCCTCCAGGCCGGCAGTGCCGGGCTCGCGGCCGACGCCGACACCGACGACGTCCTGACCATCGGGGACGTGCCGCACGCCCTGCTGTTCCCCCGGCTGGCCGCGGTGGTCCACCACGCCGGGGCCGGCACCTCGGCCGCCGCGTTGCGGGCCGGAGTGCCCGCGGTCACCGTGCCGGTGACGGCCGACCAGCCGTTCTGGGCGGGCCGGCTCGCCGCCCTCGGCGCCGCCACCGACCCGATCCCCTTCCGGTACCTCACCGCCGAACGGCTCGCGGACGCGCTCGACCGCGTCGTGAAGCAGCAGGCGTACACCCGAGCCGCCGCCGAAGCCGCGCGCCACATGGCGACCGAGGACGGCGCGGGGCGGGTCCTCAAGGCGATTGAGCGGCTGACCAGCGGATGACGCCGACGACGCCGATGACGCCCGGGGGCCAGAAGGGGTCTTCGAAGGTCGCCATCACGCGGCCGCGCGCGTCGTACGCCGTCACCGTCGTCGGCCCGTCGTCCGGCTCCGCCGGCGGGCGGCGGCGCCAGGCGCAGGCGAGGACGAAGCCCGGGGTTCCCGGCAGGGTCATCACCCGTGCCTCGTCCGCGGCGCCGGCCGGGGAGCGGGTGGCTCCCCGGCCGGACCTGCGATCGCCGCCGTCAGCACGGCGGTCGAAAGGATTCTGCGCGGGAACATCATGCTCCTTCTCGGCAAAGGTCGTTCGGCATCGGGAGAGACCTCCTCCCGACCTACTCACCCCGTGCGCGCGGGAAAGGTTGCATGGACCCCCTAGTTGCCGAGCGCCAGGGAGGTGAAGGCGCGGATCTTGGCGTTCTCGGTGTCCGCGCGCCACACCAGGGCGCCGTTGGCCGGGGGCAGGCCGGTGAGCGGGCGGTGCACGACGCCGGGGTGGGCGTAGGAGCGGAACAGGCCTTCGTGGGTCGTCCAGACCAGCTCGCCGGCGGCCACCCGGTGCAGCGCCTCCTGGTAGGTCCGGCCGCCCGGCCCGCGGCGGAGCGGCCTGCCCAGCGGGGTGAACGGCGGGCAGAAGCCGTGCCGGAGGGCCTCCGGGAGTTCGGCGGGGCCGTCCAGCAGGACCCAGTCCGAGAGGTCCTCGATGTCGACGGACCGCCGTGCCGCCAGCGGATGGTCCGCGCCGACGGCCAGCAGTCGGCCGTGCGAGACCAGGACGGCGCCCACCCGCATGTCCGGCTCGTCGACCGGCAGCAGCGTGAACAGGACGTCGACCGCACCGGAGCGCAGCGGCCCGTAGGGGTCGGCCCAGGGCACCTCGGCCACCGTGATGTCGCAGGCCGGGTGGAGCCGGCCGAAGGCGATGACCAGCTCGGTCAGCGGCGGGCCGTTGAGGCAGCCGAGGAAGCCGACGCACAGGGCACCGACCACGCCCTGCGCGATGGCGCACGCCTCGTCGAAGCTCTTCCTGAGGCCCGCGTGGGCGGCGCCGAGGCTGCGCCGGGTGTGCTCGCCCAGCGGGGTCAGCGCGACCCGACGGCTGGTGCGGGTGAACAGCGGTGCCCCGATACGGCGTTCCAGGGAGCGGATCAGCTGGCTGACCCGGGACTGGGAGAGCCGCATGCGGTCCGCGGTGCGCCCGAAGTGCAGCTCCTCCGACAGCACCAGAAAGGTCTCGATCTCCGTCAGGTCCACTGCGCCCCCCGCATCGATGAGCCTGGCTGATGGATTGTGCATCACTTCGACCTTGATCGGCCAACTCCCCGCTGGAATCGTCGGGTTGGCGGCCGAGGCCGTGGCAGCAGGGATCAGAGCGGACACAGCACAGGGGGTACATGTGATCGTCGTCAGCGGAGCGACGGGCACCGTCGGGGCGCGGGTGGTCACCGGTCTGCGGGACCGGGGCGTGGCGGTACGGCCGCTGGTGCGCGCGGGCTCGGCGGTTCCGGCCGACTGGGGACCGGAGGTCGTCCCGGCGGTCGCCGACTTCACCGACCCGGCGTCGCTGGACGCGGCGCTGGCCGGTGCGGATGCGGTGTACCTGCTCGTGGCGGTCCACCCGGACATGGCGGAGCACGAGCGGAACCTCGTGGACGCCGCCGTCCGTACCGGCCGCCGTCCGCGCGTCGTGCTGCACGCGGCCGCCGGGATCGGGCAACGGCCGGACGGCGTCCGGTTCCTGGCCGCGCACAGCAGCGGACTCGACCACCTGGCCGGCAGCGGACTGCCGTGGACGGTGCTGGCTCCGAACGGGTTCTTCCAGAACTTCCTGGGCATGGCGGAGGCGGTGCGCGGCGGGCGGCTGGCCCTGCCGGGCGGCGCGGGCGCGGTGTCGTACGTCGACACCCGGGATGTCGCGGCCTCGGCCGTGGAGGTGCTGACCGGGGACGGGCACGACGGCGCGGTCTACACGCTGACCGGTCCGGCGGCCCTGTCGCACACGGAGATCGCCGGGCTGCTCGGCGCGGCGGTCGGACACCCGGTGGAGTACGAGGCCGTACCGCCCGAGGAGGCGCTCGCCGGGATGCTCGCCGCCGGCTGGGACCCCTGGCGGGCGGAGGGGCTGGTCGAGCTGTACGGCCTCTACGCGTCCGGGGCGGCCGGCACCGTCACCGACGACGTGGAGAAGCTGACCGGCCGGCCCGCGCGGTCCTTCGCCGACTTCGCGGCCGAGCACGCCGCCGCCCTGCGGGGAGAGGCACCCCACTGAACGGACGGAACGGACGGCCACGGCGGCTGGTGGTGGGCATCAGCGGCGCCACCGGCATCGCCTACGGGATCCGGGTCCTGGAGCTGGCCCGCGCGGCCGGGGTCGAGACGCACCTGGTGGTGACGCCCGCGGGCCAGCAGACCAGGGCGTACGAGACCGACCTGGGCGCGCGCGAGCTGGCCGCGCTGGCGGACGTCAGCCATCGGCCGGCCGACATCGGGGCGGCGATCGCCTCGGGGTCGTTCCGGACCGACGGCATGATCGTCGCGCCCTGTTCGGTGCGGACGCTGGCCGCGATCGCGTACGCGGGCGGCGACAACCTGCTCACCCGGGCCGCGGACGTGACCCTGAAGGAGCGCCGGCGGCTGGTTCTGCTGGTCCGGGAGACCCCGCTGACCCTGGCGCATCTGCGGGCGATGACCGCGGTCACCGAGGCGGGCGGGATCGTGATGCCCCCGGTGCCCGCCTTCTACCTGCGCCCCGGCACGGTCGAGGACATCGTCGACCACACCGCCGGCCGCGCCCTTGACCTGCTCGGCATCGAGGTGCCCGGGCTCCCGCGCTGGGACGGCAGTCCGCCCGGCGCCGACTCGACGAGGAATCCCCGTGACACATCTGCGCAGTCTGCGTGAGTTCATCGCAGAGCTGGCCGCGATCGGCGAGGTCAACGAGATCGACACCGAGGTCGACTGGAACCTGGAGATCGGTGCGGTCATCCGCCGCTCGTACGACCTGAGGGCGCCCGCGCCGCTGTTCACCCACATCACCGGCTACACCGGCACCGGCTTCCGGGTGTTCGGCGCACCCGGGGGCCTGTCCGGCCCCGAGCACCCGCTGGCCCGGATCGCGCTGGCCCTGGGGCTGCCGGCCGAGTCGTCGGGCCGGGCGGTCATGGAGGCCGTGGTCGCCGCCCGCGGCCGCCCCGGCGTCCCCCCGGTCGAGGTGCCCGCCGCCGGCGCCCCCTGCAAGGAGAACGTCCTGCGCGGCGACGACGTCGACCTGTTCGCCTTCCCGACCCCGCTGATCCACGGCAACGACGGCGGGCGGTACATCCAGACGTACGGCATGAACATCGCCCGCACGCCCGACGGCTCGTGGACGAACTGGTCGGTCAACCGCATGATGATCGCCGGCCGGGACCGGCTGGCCTGTCTGATCCCCGCACCCCAGCACCTGGGCATCATCCGCGCCCAGTGGGCGGCCCGTGGTGAACCGATGCCGGTCGCGCTCGCCCTCGGGGTGGAGCCGGCGCTGCCGTACGCGGGGGCGATGCCGCTGCCCGAGGGCGTGGACGAGAGCCACTTCGTGGGCGCGCTGTTCGGCGAGGGCATCGAGGTGGTGCCCGCCGAGACCGTGGACCTCCAGGTGCCCGCCAGCGCCGAGATCGTCATCGAGGGGCACATCGCCTTCGACGAGACGGTGCAGGAGGGGCCGATGAACGAGTATCCCGGCTACAACAGCGACGAGGCCTCGCCCAAGCCGGTGTTCCACGTCAGCGCGATCACCCACCGGGACGGGGCGATCCTGCCGGTGGTCGCGGCGGGCCCGCCGGTCGAGGAGGACCACACCGGCACCGGGACCATGCACGCCGCGGAGATCCTCTACCAGCTCCGCGCGGCGGGGCTGCCGGCGGCCTCCGCCTGGTTCTCCTACGAGTCCGCGCTGCACTGGCTGGTGGTCTCGGTGGAGCGGGACTGGTACGAGACCCTGGGCATCCACTCCGGGGAACTCGCCCGGAAGGTCGGCGACATCGTCTTCGCGGGCAAGGCGGGCTTCGGTGTGCCCAAGGTGCTGCTGGTCGAGGACGACATCGACATCACCGACGTCAGCGAACTCGTCTGGGCCTTCGCCACCCGCACCCATCCGGAACGCGGCGAGGTCCACTTCCCGGCCAAGCCCACGGCCGCGCTCTCCGTCTATCTCTCCGAGGCGGAGCAGCACAGCTACCGGGCCGGCAAGGTCGTCCACAACTGCCTGCTCGCCGACCGCTTCCCCAAGGAACGGCGCCCGGTCAAGGGCAGCTTCACCAACGGCTGGCCGGCCGCCGTACGGCAGCGCGTCCTCGCCAACTGGAGCACGGCGTACGGCTATCCGGAGCCGCGGGAGCGGTAGCGCGGGCCCGCTATCCCTCCGCCTTTGCCGGCTGGGGCACCGGGGCCGTGAACTCGCCGGGTTCGAGGTGCGGTCCCGGCTGCCGCTCGGGCTCCCAGGACGTGGTGGTCCGTACATAGCCGTGGACCACCGAGGTCATCGCGAGCAGCAGCAGCGGTCCGGACACCCACGGGTGGGCGGCCATCTGCATCGGCAGCCAGCGGTACGACACCAGGAGCACGGCGAAGACCGTCGTACCGTAGGCGACCAGCTGGAGACCCGCGCGGTCCCAGCCGCGGTCGTACGAGCGCACGCCTGCCTCGACCGTGAGCGCGAACACCACGCCGGCGACGAGGTCGGCACCGTAGTGGTAGCCGAAGCCCAGCGTCGCGGTGAGCGTGGCGACCAGCCAGAACGTGCCCGCGCCCCGCAGCGCCCGGGGGGCCCTGCGGGTGTGGATGAAGATCGCGGTGGCCCATGCCGTGTGCAGGCTGGGCATGCAGTTGCGGGGGGTGATCCCGTCGTACGGCATCGGGTGCGGAGGGGTGAGCGGCGGGGGCGTGTCCGGCCAGAGGTCGGCCACCGCCCAGTGCAGGCCGCCGGTGCCGGAGGCGCCCGGGCCGTAGGCGAAGACGGGGCCGACCATCGGGAAGACCATGTAGACGACCGGCCCGAGGAGCCCGATCAGCAGGAAGGTGCGCAC
This sequence comes from Streptomyces sp. NPDC031418, assembly GCF_055581605.1. Classification (NCBI taxonomy): domain Bacteria; kingdom Bacillati; phylum Actinomycetota; class Actinomycetes; order Kitasatosporales; family Streptomycetaceae; genus Streptomyces; species Streptomyces sp. NPDC031418. The sequence goes on along the minus strand of NZ_JBVIJC010000033.1, from coordinate 37,867 downwards.
CAGGTGATGGGCCGGGAAGCGGCGCTCGGCGGCCACGTTGCGCAGTTGGTACAGCGCGACGACGATCGCGGCCACCGCGAGCTGTCCGTAGACCAGGTGGAGGAGGTGCGAGCCGGCCGAACCGGTTGCCCTGACCACCCGGCCCATCAGCCAGGACGGGTCGCCCAGCGCGTGGTCGGCGGTCGCCACGTACTGGTCGAGCACCGACGGACGGGCCTTGGAGGTGATGAGCAGCCAGGTGTCGCCGATCTTGCGCCCGGCCACCAGCAGCAGGCCCAGCCCGACGCCCTTCAGCAGCAGGGTGCGGTCCCGGCCGGTGCGGCGCGTGACGGCGACGAACGCGCAGCCCGCCATCACCCACACCGCGCCGGTGCCGAAGGGCGCCCCGGCGGGTCCCCCGGCGCCGGCCGCCCACCGCACCAGCGCGAGGACGGCGTCGATGCCGAGGGCGGCACCGGCCGCGATGAACCGCTCCCGCCAGGTGAGCACCACCATCGTCAGCGCCAGACCGCCGTACAGCGGACCCGGCTTCGGGGCGCAGATCAGCCCCTTCACCTGGGTGGTGATCGGTCCGGGCTGCCCGTAGCGGCGTGCGACGATCTCCAGTGCGACGAGGAGTGCGAGAGCCGCCGTGGCCGCCACGGACCACAGCACGGCGCGCGGCCGACGCCACGCGGCCGACGCACCTCTGTCGCTTATTCGCGCAAACACCCGCATCGCTCTAGACATCGATCATTTGGCCGGTTTGTTCGACTCGGACGGACAGACGAAACGCGATGACGGTCGTCATCGCGCGGTCGGACCATGCTAGCCCTGCGCCGCGGCGGGCTCCCCGGCCCAGGCGGGGTCCGGGATCTGTCGGGCGAGAGGAGGATTCCTGGTCCCGTCACTACAGAATTCGGTCACCGACCGGACGAGAATGGCCGGACGCGTCGTAAAACACACGGACACCGTCGGCGGACCTGTGTTAGCGTGATAGCAGTTGCAGTTTTGGTTGCCAGAGAATTTTTTCTTTGCAGAGCTTTCCGGATCTTTCCGGAGGGGTGATCATCGCGGCGACTCGGCCCCGCAAAGTGCGGAGTCCGACACTGCCCCTCTAGGGAGATTCAAATGGCATCCGGCACCGTGAAGTGGTTCAACTCGGAAAAGGGCTTCGGCTTCATCGAGCAGGAGGGTGGCGGCCCGGACGTGTTCGCCCACTACTCGAACATCGCCACCCAGGGCTTCCGTGAGCTTCAGGAAGGCCAGAAGGTCACCTTCGACGTCACGCAGGGCCAGAAGGGCCCGCAGGCGGAGAACATCCTTCCTGCCTGACGCTGACACACAGCGTCGCGAGCCGGCGGCTCGCACCTCACGTGGCTGGGGCCCGCGCTCTTGGGGCGCGGGCCCCAGCCCGTTCTCTTTTCCCCGGCTCATTCTTGCGAATCCTCGTACGGTCATCACCGTCGGAAGGAATTCCGCGATACGCCGCATCGAGGAAGGTTCCTCCATGAACCGCAGGCCCCGTCGCACCGAGGGCAATTCCGGTGGCTTCCGCACCGAAAAAAGGTCCGCGCGGACGGGGAAGAAGGGCCGGACAGCGCCCTCCGCCGCGCCCCGGCAGGAGTTCGCCCTGCCGGTCACCCTCACCGAGCCGCTGCCCGCGGTCGAGACGTTCGCCGAGCTGGACATGCCCGACCGGCTGCTGGCCGCCCTCGACACCGAGGGCGTGACCGTGCCGTTCCCGATCCAGGCGGCCACCCTGCCGAACGCCCTGGCCGGCCGGGACGTCCTGGGCCGGGGCCGTACCGGCTCGGGCAAGACGCTCGCCTTCGGCCTGCCGCTGCTGGCCCGCCTGGCCGGGCAGCGCGCCCAGCCCCGGCAGCCGCTCGCCCTCGTCCTCGTCCCCACCCGGGAACTGGCCCAGCAGGTCACCGACGCCCTCACCCCCTACGCCCGCGCCCTGCGACTGCGGCTCACCACCGTGGTGGGCGGCCTGTCGATCGGCCGGCAGGCGAGCGCGCTGCGGGCCGGCGCCGAGGTCGTCGTCGCGACGCCCGGCCGCCTCCGGGACCTCGTCGACCGGCAGGACTGCCGGCTGGACGAGGTCGCCGTCACCGTCCTGGACGAGGCGGACCAGATGACCGACATGGGCTTCATGCCGCAGGTGACCGCGCTGCTCGACCTCGTGCCCTCCGGCGGACAGCGGCTGCTGTTCTCGGCCACCCTGGACCGCAACATCGACAAGCTGGTACGCCGCTACCTGCACGACCCCGTGGTGCACTCGGTCGACCCGTCCGCGGGAGCCGTCACCACGATGGAACACCACCTGCTGCACGTGCTCGACACCGAGAAGAACACCGCGGCGACCGAGATCGCCGCACGCGACGGGCGCGTGATCATGTTCCTGGACACCAAGCACGCGGTCGACCGGCTCACCAAGCACCTGCTGTCCGTCGGGGTCCGGGCCTCTGCCCTGCACGGCGGCAAGTCGCAGGCGCAGCGCAACCGGACGCTCGCCCAGTTCAAGGACGGCCCCGTCACCGTGCTGGTGGCCACGAACGTCGCCGCCCGCGGCATCCACGTCGACGGCCTCGACCTCGTCGTGAACGTCGACCCCCCGGGCGACCACAAGGACTACCTCCACCGCGGCGGCCGTACCGCACGCGCCGGCGAGTCCGGCACCGTCGTCACCCTCGTGCTGCCGCACCAACGGCGCGCGATGGAACGCCTCATGGCGGACGCCGGTATCGCGGCGCGGCACGTCACGATACGGGCGGGCGAGTCCGAGCTGCACCGCATCACCGGCGCCCGGACCCCCTCCGGTGTGCCCGTCGTGATCGCCGCACCGGCCGAACCGGGTCACGAGCGCGGCAAACCCACCGGCCGGCCGCGCCGGAACCGGACGCAGGGCCGGACGCAGGGCCGGGCGGAGACCGGCCGGGGCTCCGGCCAGGGCACCGGCCGCAGCAGGTCGGGCCGGACCGCTGCCCGGACCCGCCGGTCCGCGCCGGGGAACAACGCCTAGGCAAGCGGAAAGCGCCCTTCTTCCCGTCCCCCTGTGGAGGCATCCATGCGCTGTGTCATCGCCCGTTTCCCCTTCGACCTCACCAAGAGCGAGGTCGAACGCGCCCTGAACGGCGTCACGCCCGAACCCGTCACCGGTCTGTCCGTCACCGTCGACGGCCAGGTCTACCCCGTGATGCAGGTCGGCGAGGTGGTCACCCGGCAGAACCGCCGGGACTTCACCTCGGCCGAGATGCGCCGGGCACTGACCCGGCTCGGCTTCACCTGCCACGAGGCCCGCCCGGTCGCGCCGGTCACGGACGCCCACGCCGACGGGGACCCGCTCGGCTGGTGAGGCCCTGGGCCGACCCGCCCGCGCCCGCTGAGCAGGACGGCCGGACGCGCACGGCCGGACGCACTCCCTCAGCGGGTACCGGCCGGTTCCTCGGCGGCCGACTCGGCCGCGGCGGCGATGTTGCGGAGCATGCCGCCGAAGACCGCCGCGTGGAAAGGGGCCACGCCCCACCAGTAGGCGTGTCCCGCCAGACCGTGCGGATGGAACAGCGCCCGCTGCCGGTACACCGTGCGCCCCTGCGGGTCACGGCCGACGGTCATCTCCAGCCAGGCCAGGCCCGGCAGCCGCATCTCCGCCCGCAGCCGGAGCAGCCGGCCCGGCTCGATCTCCTCCACCCGCCAGAAGTCCAGGCTGTCGCCGACCCGCAGCCGGTTCGCGTCCCGGCGGCCCCTGCGCAGGCCCACACCGCCCACCAGGCTGTCCAGCCATCCCCGCAGGGACCAGGCCAGCGGTGCGGAGTACCAGCCGTTCTCGCCGCCGATCCCCTCGACCACCTGCCACAGCACCTGCGGTGACGCCGCGACCGTGCGCTCACGGTCGTCCGCGTAGAGGCTTCCGCCCGCCCAGCCCGGGTCGGTGGGCAGCGGGTCGCTGGGGGCGTGCGGGGTCGAGGCGGAGGACCACCGGGTCGCCACGTCGGCGTTCTGCACCCGCCGCAGCGCCAGCCGGATCGCCCGGTCCAGTGCGACCGGTCCCTCCGGGGGGTCCGGCACATAGCGGGCGATGTCCCGCTCGGCGCAGACCACCTCGTGCCGCAGCGACTCGACCAGCGGGCGGGCGAGGGCGCCCGGTACCGGGGTGATCAGACCGACCCAGAGGCTGGACAGCCGCGGGCTGAGCAGCGGCACCGGGAGGATGACGCGCCTCGGCAGGCCGGCGACGGCCGCGTACCGCTGCATCATGTCCTGGTACGTGACGATGTCCGGGCCGCCGATGTCGAAGGTGCGGTTCACCTCGTGGGGCAGCCGGGCGCACCCCACGAGCAGCCGGAGCACGTCGCGTACGGCGATCGGCTGGATGCGGGTGCGCACCCAGCGCGGGGTCACCATCACGGGGAGCCGCTCGGTCAGATACCGCAACATCTCGAACGACGCCGAACCCGACCCGATGATCACGGCTGCCCGCAGTACGGCGGTGGGCACCTCGGAGGCCAGGAGGATGCGGCCCACTTCGGCGCGGGACCGCAGGTGCGGGGAGAGGTCGGCTTCGGGTACTCCGGCGGGGGTCAGCCCGCCGAGGTAGACGATCCGCCCGACTCCGGCCGCGCGCGCCTGCTCGGCGAAGATCCTCGCCGCGCGCCGGTCGGTCTCCTCGAAACCCCGCCCGGTGCCCAGGGCGTGCACCAGGTAGTAGGCGACGTCCGTGCCGTCCATCGCCGCGCGCACGGACGCCTCGTCCGTGACGTCCCCCTGTACGACTTCCACCCGCCCGGCCCAGGGATGGTCCCGCAGCTTGCCGGGCGAGCGGGCCAGGCAGCGCACGGAGTGCCCGGCGGCGAGCAGTTCCGGCACCAGCCGGCCGCCCAGGTAGCCGGTGGCCCCGGTCACCAGACAGCGCAGCGGCGGCCCGTCGGCGGTCATGCCGGCCGCCTGTGCCGGAGTCGGCTGTGCCGTGAGGACGCCATGGCTCCCATGCTTGGCCCGGGGTACCGGCTCTGCAACTGCGGCGCACGTCCGTTCGTCACCAGTTGAGGGCGTCGTCCATCGACTGCTGCCAGTAGGTGACCTTGAGCGAGTCGTCCACGTAGACACCCTTCGCGGGCAGCGACGGCCGGGCGGCCGCTCCCACGCTTCCGTTGCCGGAGGCGCCGTAGAAGTAGACGGTCAGGGAGTTCACGGTGTGGCCGTGCGAGGCCTGGCCGTCGGTGGCGGAGAGGTTCACGGACGCGTACCCGGACTCGCCGGGCTTGAGCGTGACCACCGCCTGCGGGTGCGACTCCTTGATGACCGGCGGCACGGCCTGGGCCTCGCCGAACCGGACGGCCGGGTAGCCGTAGAGGTAGCAGGTCCGGGTGCCGGTGTTGGTGACCGTGAGCAGCATGTGGTTCACCGGGCGGTTCAGCGGGGCCGCGACCGTCCTGGTGTTGGAACCCTCGCAGATGACCGGCTTGCCGGAGGAGCCGGGCGGCTTCGGTGCGGAGGAGTGCGCGGAGGGCGTGGATCCGGTGGTGGAATGCGCCGAGGGCGTCGAACCGGCGGTGGTAGGCGTGGCGCCCGAGGAGTGGCTCGGGGCGCCGGAGGGGCCGGCGCTGCCGGAGTGGTGCGCGGTCGTGGAAGCGGTCGGCGCGGCGCCCTCGTCCTTGGTGCCCGATCCGTTGTTGCACGCTGTCAGGGAGAGAGCGGCGAGAACGGTGGTCGCGGCGGCTGCGGCGAGGCGGGTGCGGGTGGTGCGGAATCCGGACATGTTGGCCGTGCCCCTTCGGAGTTCGGGTGGCGGTGGTGATTGGATGACCCGAGCTTGTGCGGTGATCCGTCCCAACTGCCACGCCCAGCGGGCGGTTCGGGACGCCGGAACGCGAAAACGCGCTCTGACCAGGGGCGGAGCAGTGTTCCTGGAATGCTCGAACGGGATGCGGGGGCAAGGGGGATGAGGTGCCGGGGGCGACGGAGGCGTTCGCGCGGCTGCTGCGGGAACTGAAGGACCGCTCGGGGCTCAGCTACGGGACGCTGGCCAAGCGTCTGCACATGAGCGCCTCGACGCTGCACCGCTATTGCAGCGGCGCCGCGGTGCCGGTCGAGTACGCACCGGTGGAACGCCTGGCCAGGTTGTGCCGGGCCACACCGGAGGAGCTGGTGGAGCTGCACCGCCGCTGGATCCTGGCGGACGCGTCCCGCAGCCGCAGAACGGACCAGCCGCCGGCACCGGACCCGGCCCCGGCCCCGGCCCCGCTGGAAACGGGTGAAGTCCCGGACGAGGACGAGGCCACCGAAGACAACGGGCAGGCCGGAATCGAAGACAGTGGCCGGGATGGGGACGAGGGAAGTGCCCCGACCAGCGAGACGGTCGGCGAGGAGACGCCTGCGCGGCGTCCGTTCCGGCTTCGGCAGCGCCGTACCGTACTGATCGCCTCCGTCGCCGTGGCCGCCGCGCTGGGAGCCGTGCTGCTCACCGTGCGGCCGCAGCCCGGCGGCGGGAGCGCTGCGGTGGACCGGCGGGCGGCCGCCCCGGCCGAGGAGAGCGCCAGGCCGACGGCGACGACCTCCGAAAAGCCCTCCGCCCACCCCACCGCCAGCAGCACCCCCGCACCGGCCTCCCCCTCCCCCACCCGCTCCGGCACGGAGAAGGACGACCACCGGCGCCCCGCGCCCCCGCCCAACGGCGGCAGCACCGGAGGCGCCGTACCGCTCACCGTCGGCACCCGTCCCTACGTGTACGACAGCCCGTGCAGCCAGCACTTCCTCGTCGACAGCGAACCCGCGCAGGTCGGCCCGCCGGCGGGCGAGGAAAACGCGCCGCGCTGGACCGCGGCGTACGGCGCGGTCGCCTCGGACGAGCAGCGGGTCGCGCTCACCGTCCAGGGCACCGGCGCGAACACCGTGGTCCTGGAGGCGCTGCACGTACGCGTCCTCGCCAAGGGCGCGCCCCTCGCCTGGAACGACTACTCGATGGGCGTCGGCTGCGGCGGTGGCGTCGAGACCGAGTCCTTCGACATCGACCTGGACGACGGCAGTCCCACGGTCACCGTCAAGAACGGCCAGCGGGACTTCCCGTACAAGGTCAGCGAGTCCGACCCTGAGGTCTTCTACGTCACCGCCCACACCAGGGCGCACGACGTCCGCTGGGACCTCTCCCTGGACTGGTCCAGCGGCGCCCGGCACGGGACCGTGCACATCGACAACGCCGGTACGCCGTTCCGTACCAGCGCCGACGTGGGCCGGCCGGGCTACGACTATCCGCTGGGCAGCGGCGAGTGGATCAAGCGGACGGGCTGATCCGCGCGGGCACGGCCGGAGTGTCGCCCTGCCCCTGAAGGACGTACCGCTGCCCCCGGTTCTGCCCCCGCGGGCGTTCCGGCGCGGCGCCCGGCGGGCCAGCCTGGTGTCGGCCTCTGTCCGAACGCCAACTGGGTCCGAACGCCAAGGAGACGTCCATGCGGGCACACGGGAAACGAGCGGATCAGACCGAGACCCCGCAGCCGCCTGCGCGGGCGGCCGACCAAAGGCACCAGACCGCGACCCAGCAGACCGCGCCCCCGCAGACGGCGGCCCAGCAGACCGCGGCCCCGCAGACCCTGTCCGGTCACCGGCCGCCCCTCGCTCCCGCGACGGTCGCGGCGCTGGGGAGCACGGCCGGCAACACCGTGGTGCTGCGGGCCCTCGCCCGGGAGCGGGGGGCGGCGGCCCCGGTCCAGCGGTCGAGCGTCCAGGACGTGCTGCGCAGCCCCGGCAGGCCGCTGGACGACGAGGTCCGCACCGACATGGAGGGGCGTTTCGGCACCGACTTCTCCGACGTCCGCGTGCACACCGGCCCCGCCGCCCAGCGCTCGGCCGCCGAGATCGGGGCCCGTGCCTACACCTCCGGGCACCATGTGGTCATCGGCGAGGGCGGTGCCGACCGGCACACCCTCGCGCACGAGCTGACGCATGTGCTCCAGCAGCGCCGGGGGCCGGTGGCGGGCACCGACGACGGCAGCGGGCTGAGGATCTCCGACCCCGCCGACCGGTTCGAACGCGAGGCCGAGGCACAGGCGCACCGCGTGCTGCGCGAACCCCCGCCCGTCCAGCGCGCGGAAGCGGAGTCCGTGCAGACGGCCGAAGCGGTACGGCAGCCGAGGGCGACCGCGGCGCAGAGTGTGCAGCGCACCCACTACGAGCCGGGGGACACGGTCACCGCGAACCCCGGCTTCTCGGTCACCCTGCAAGCGACCCTGAACGGGGTCGCCATCGGCACGTTCAGCAGCGAGACGACCCCGTACTCACCCGGTGACCACGCCGAGGACCAGCTGGTGGACGAGATCGAGGCGAGCATCGGCGGCCTCTACGGGAACCCCGCCGTGCAGCAGGCGCTGAACGCGGGCCAGGGCGGGGCGCACACCCTTCACATCAGTCTCACCGCGAGTCCCTGCTCCACCGCCCGGGGCACCTGCACCAAGATCGACGGGGCGGAGGGCTGCTCGGAGCGGCTCATCGCCCTGGCGCAGCACGGCTATCAGGGGCACACGTTCGCCATCACCGTGCGCGCCCACCACCTCTACCAGCCACGGCTCGAAGGCGTCGACTCCCGGCAGGCGTCCCAGCAGGCCGTCGGTGACATGACGGCCGCGGGGATCACCGTGCAGATCGGCTGACCGGGCCCGGACCGACCCCCCGTCAGCCGGTGCGGAAGCGGCCGTTCAGCCGGTGAAGAAGCGCCCGTCGAAGGCGATGGCCGCCAGCCGGTCCATGCTCAGCGCGGGCTTCGGGCGGGTCACCGGGGCGCTCTCGGCATACGAGTTGACCTCCCGCACCAGCACCCGGCGGCCGTCCGGGCGCAGTGTGTCGACCAGCCACACCGAGGCCGAACCACCCTTCTCCGAGCGGCCCTTGACCTTCTTCACCCTGGTGCCGTCGGCGAGGGTGGTGGCCTCGCAGTCACCGGCGACACCGGCGCAGCCCATGTGTGCGGCGAGGTCGGCGGTCATGTCGTACTGCGCGTCGACCTCCACCATGTTCCTGCCGTGGCCGTCGTCGTAGACCAGCTGGACCAGGCCGGGGCCGGGGTTCAGGTCGGAGACGGTGCCGCCGTGCGGCAGGTGCGACCTCAGCACGCTCGTCATACGGCCGCCGGGGACCTGGTTCCGGCCGGTGGAGGGGCTCGTGGAGGGGGTCTTCTCGGGGGCGGGCAGCGCGGCGATCGCCTTGTTCCACGCGGGGCTGCGCACGATGCCGGCCAGCCGGTCGAGGGACAGCAGGGGAGCGTTCCCGCCGGACGAGCCCTTCTCGCCGCCACCGCCGTACTCGTTCACCGTCAGCTGCACCCCCTTGGCCGTGGTGAGCACCACGTACCAGCGCTGCTGCCCGGTGTCGCTGTTGGGGTAGGTGAACGACTTGGTGGTGTTCAGCACCGCGCCGCCGGGCAGCTTCCGGGTGGTGCACGTGTCGTACGGCCGCACCTCCACCGGCATGCAGCCGCCCTGGCCCTGCTGGTCCAGCGGGATGCCCGGGGTCAGCCGGGAGAGGGCGATGTCGAGGCCGGAGGAGCCGTCCGCGGTGGAGTAGGTGAGCTTGGCCGTCGGGTCGCCCTCCTCGCTGCCCCGGCCGGAGGCCTCGGAGACGGTGCCGCCGGGTGGCAGCAGGCTCTTCAGCGTGCGGACCATGTCCTCGGCGCTGACGGGCGCCGGTGCCGGGGAGGGCGTCCGGCCGGTGGACGGCGCCGCGGCGCTCGTCCGGCCGGTCGGGCCGTCCCCGCCCCGGCCGCCGAAGGCGTCCGTGACCAGCAGGGTGCCGCCCGCGACGGCCACCGCGCAGACGGTCGCGGCGGCGACCTGGGCGGCGCGGACCACCCGCATCCGGCGGCCCCGCGCGACGGACCGGCGCACCAGGTCGGCGGAGTGCGGCGGGAACTCGCCGGTGGCGCCGCGCAGCGCACGGGCGAGCTGTTCCTCGAGGTCTTCGGTGCGTGCCATGGTGGCTCTCCGTTCGTCGGGGGCGTCGGTCGGAGCGGGGGCGGGCGAGAGGTGCCGCCGGGCCGTGCCCGTCATGCGGCCAGGTCCGCCAGCTCGTCGCCGAGCAGGGCACGCAGCCGCTCCAGGGCGCGCATACAGCGGACCCGGACGGTCACCGGGGACAGCTGGAGGACCTGGGCGGTCTCCTCCACCGAGCGGTCCTCCCAGTAGCGCAGCACCAGCACGGCACGGTCCTTGGCCGTCATCCGGGCCAGGCCGTCCAGCAGGGCCAGCCGCAGCTCCGCGTCCCGCGCCGGGCCGGCGGTCGTGTCCGGCAGCCGGTCGCTGGGGCGCTCGCCGGAACTGCGGAGGCGGCGCTGCGAGATGAACGTCCGCACCAGCACGGTGTTGGCGTAGGCCACCGGGGACTCCACCCGGTTGATCCGCCGCCAGGAGCGGTACATCTTGGCGAGGGTCTCCTGCACCAGGTCCTCGGCGAGGTGCCAGTCGCCCGTGAGCAGGCAGGCGGTCCGGAACAGCGGCCCGCTGCGCGCGGCAGCGAACTCCAGGTAGTCCGCGGGTGCTTCCCTCACCGGTGTGTCCCTTCGTGGTCGGACGTCACCCCGTACACGCCCCGGCCCCGCTGCCGCGTTACACCCCGGGATCCCGCTCCTTACCGAGACGCTCCGCGCCGGCCCGACCGCGCCAGCAGCACCCCGCCGAGCAGCAGCACCGTCCCCACGGCGGCGGCGCCCAGGCCCGTCAGCCACAGACTCTGCTCCAGCGGCGCATGGGTGGTCTTCGGGGTGCCGTCCGGGGTCGCGAAGTGGGCCTTGCCCTGGTAGTCCACCGCCCTGGTGCCGTCCTTCGGCGGGGACGCGGCGGCCCGTACGGCGGCGTCCGCGTCGATCCGCCCCCAGCCGAGCAGCGCGCTGGCCCCGGACGCGGGGCGCCGGGCGGTGCTGATCAGTACGGCGTTCACCTGGGCCGGGGTCAGCTTCGGGTTCTTCGCGTGCATCAGGGCCACGACTCCGGCGGCCAGCGCGCAGGCCGGCGAGGTGCCGTTCACCGGCTCGTAGCCGCCGGTGTTCCGGGCGCTGACGATGCCGACGCCGGGCGCGGCCACGTCGTTGTAGGTGTGCACGGTGGAGAAGTCGGCGCGGGCGCCGCTCTGCTGGGTGGCGGCGACCGCGATCACGCCCGGGTAACCCGCGGGGTAGGAGATGTCGTTGCCCTTGTCGCCCGCGTTGCCGGCCGAGGCGAGCAGTGTCACGCCCGCGCGCAGGGCGTAGGACACGGCGTCGGTGTCCTCGTCGTCGTAGGTCGCGAAGCCGTCGGCGCTGCCGAAGGACATGGAGATGACGTCGGCGCCGTGGTCGACCGCGTAGCGGATGCCCTCGGCGACCGGGCTCTTCCCGCCCTGCTTGCGGAGTTCCTCCATCCGCTTGGCCGCGTTCTTCTCGGTGTCCTTGTCGGAGGTGACCCGCACCGACAGGATCCTGGCCTGGGGGGCGACCTTGAGGACGTCGGAGGCCATGGCGGTGCCGTGCTGTCCCCACTGCCGGTCGCCGGGCTTCAGTCCGTCCTGGCGGTAGTCGGGGCCGGTGGTCACCCTGCCCCGGAGGGCGGGGTGCGCGGCGGCCACACCGCTGTCGAGCACCGCGACCGTCACCCCCCGGCCCTGGCTCTGCCGTTGTGCCGCGGACAGGCCGAGCGCGGTTCCCTCCCAGCCGACCGGGGTGGTCGCGGCCTGGGCGGGCGCGGCGGCGACGGTGCACAGCAGACCGGTGAGGACGGCCGCGGTGCAGGTGGCGCGTGCGGTTCTGAACTGCACTGCGGGTCTCACCTCTCCAGGTTCTCGATGTGGATGTGGAACGTCTGGCCGAGCGCCTTGGCGGCGTCCATCCAGGGCTGCCGGTCCGAGTCGTTCCCGCCGTAGTCGCCGAAGTCGCCGGGCAGGTTCGAGGAGGTACGGCCGTCGGCGGCGCCGGTGGTGACGGCGACGGCGTAGGGGAGGTGGTCGCCGAGGCCGGTGCCGCCCATGCCGTTGCGCTTCTGCGGCCGCCACTTCGCCGCGAGCGTCCCCGGCACCCGGAGCGGGACCACCGCGGCGTCGGGCACGTCCTCGCCGGCCTGGTCGTCGAGGAACTCGCCCATCCGCTCCGCGCCGGTGCCGTCCTTGGGCAGCACGATGACCGCGACCGTGGCGACCATCTCGCCGCCCAGATCGACGTAGGTGGCGCGCAGTACGGCCGTGCAGCCGAGCTGCTCCGCGGTCTTCGCGGTCTTGCCGCTGAGCCCCGCGGAGCACGAGGTGTCCTGGGAGACGCCGAGCCGGCTCCACTGGGCGGCCTTCGCGTCCGACGCCTGGTAGGTGTTGTCCGGGGGGTCGCCGATGGTCGCCGGGAAGAGCTGGTCCACCGACGCGTCACGCCACAGCACCGGGCCGTAGGCGGCCGAGTTGGGCACCTGCTGCCGGCTGTTGCCGTACGCGTGCGCCGCCAACGCTCCGCCGCCCGCCATGCCGAGCAGACCGAAGACGCAGAGCAGGCTGCCCATGACCTTCCGTCCGGTGCGGGCGCCGCCGGTGGACGCGGGCGGGGGTATGGGCGCCCCCGGCATCGGCGCCCCCGGCATCGGCGCCCCGGGCACGGGAGGCGCGGGCTGGGGGTACGCCCCGTACGGGGACGGGCCCGGCGGTGCCGGGGGCATGGGTGGCGGCACCGGTCCCGCCCCCTGCCACTGCGGCTGCGGCTGCGGCTGCGGCTGCGGCTGCGGCTGCCACTGTGGCTGCGGCGGTACAGGGGGTTGCGGTTGCCAACTGCCCGGCGAAGGCGGCTGCCCGTACGGACTGCCGCTCCCCGGCGGCGGGGGGTAGGACATGGGTTCCCTCTCACGACTCGACCTGCGAGGGAACACAAGGGGCGGCACCGGCCGCACACGCACAGCCCGCCCCTCGCGCGTCTCCGGCGCCCCCGCGTATCTCGGCCGACAGCTTATGACCTTCGCAGGAGCAAGGCGTGTGCCGCTCGTGGAGCTCCGATAACGATCTCGTCGTACCGCCCGTCAACGGCAGTGGTGGCCATGGCACTTGGTCCGGGTCGTCGTACCCGCGGACGGAGCCGTGCTCCGGTGCTTGGTCGAGGTGCCGGAGTGCTTGCCGGCGGGGGCCTTCGGGGTGGCGGACGGGGTGCCGGGCTCGTCCGCGCCATGGCCGAGGGGGGCCGGGGCGGGGAACGGGATCACGGAGCGGCCGGCGAGGGCGGCGCGGGTGTACCGGGTCCAGATCTCGGTGGGGATGTCACCGCCGAACACCTTCTGGAGGCCGCCCACACCGATCAGTGACTCCAGCTGGGGGTGGGCCGGGTCCTCGCGGAAGAGCACGACGGACGTGGCGAGTTGCGGGGTGTAGCCGGTGAACCAGGCCGAGCGGTAGTCGTCGGTGGTGCCCGTCTTGCCCGCGGCCGGCCTGCCGAGGGCCTGGGCCCTGGTGCCGGTGCCGCGCGCGATGACGCCTCGCAGGACGTCGGTCACGTTGTCGGCGACCGGTGCGGGCAGCGCCCGTACGGCGGCGGGCGCGGTGAAGCCGGGCCGGACCGAGCCGTTGTGGACCACCTTGGTCACCGAGTACGGGTCGGTCCGCATCCCGGAAGCCGCGAAGGTGGCGTACGCGCCCGCCATCCGGATGGCGCTCGGCGTGGAGGTGCCGATGTAGAAGCCGGCGCTGGGCGCGGCGAGGCTGTCCGGGCGCAAGCCCAGGGCCTTGGCCGTCCCGGCCACGACCGGGTAGCCGACGTCCTCGCCCAGCTGCACGTACGGCGTGTTCACCGACTGCTCCATCGCCTTGCGCAGGGTGATGTACCCCCAGCGCCGCGGGGTGTCGTTGTGCTGGTGCAGGAAGCCGCTCGGGTCCTTGTCGTCGGTGACGTAGGCGCCCTGCCGGTCCTTGATGCGGATGCCGTCGTCGCCGTTGAATCTGCTGGCCGGGGTGACCGGCTGCGCGGGCCGGCCGGGGCGCAGCACCGCGCCGTGCCGGAGCGCGGACGCGAGGACGATCGGCTTGAAGGTGGAGCCCACCGGCACGCCCGAGGTGTCGGCGTTGTCCGTGTAGTGGGCGTGGTCGAAGCCCTGGCCGCCGTAGACGGCGAGGATCCGGCCGGTGCCGGGTTCCACCGAGGCGGCCCCGACCTCCACGTCCCGGTCCACCGCCCGGTGGGCGGGGTCCAGGCGCTCCCCGCGCACGGCGGCGACGGCCTTGGCCAGGTCCGCCGTGCGGCGCCGGTCGAAGGTGGTGTGGATCTGGTAGCCGCCCCGGCTCAGGCTGCGGTCGGTGATGGTCCGGTCGTGTGCCTCGGCGTACGACCGGGCGAGCTGGACCAGATAGCCCTTCTGCCCGGTGAGACCCAGGCCGGGCCGCCACTTCTGGGGCGCCGGGAAGCCCGCGGCCGCGTACCGGGCGCGCTGGTCCGGCGTCAGCCGGCCGGTCCTCACCATCCGGTCCAGCACCCAGGACCAGCGGGCCTCGGCCTGTGCCCGGGCCTTGGGGTCGGAGTCCGCGTACTGGAAGAGGCTCGGCTCGTTGACCGCCGCGGCGAGGAAGGCCCCCTGGCTCGCGTCGAGCTTCTCCACCGGGACGCCGTAGTACACCCGGGCCGCGGCCTGGATGCCGTTGGCCTGCCGGCCGAAGAAGCAGGTGTTCAGATACCCCTGGAGGATCTGGTCCTTGCTCATGACCGCGCCGATCTTGCTGGAGATCAGCAGCTCCTTGAACTTCCGGGAGACGGTCTGCGACTGGTTCAGATAGGTGTTCTTGACGAACTGCTGGGTGATCGTCGAACCCGACTGCACCGAGCCGCCCGCGGCCATGTGGACGACGGCGCGCAGGATGCCCTGCGGGTCGATGCCCGGGTCGGTGTAGAAGGAGGAGTTCTCCGCGGAGATGAAGGCCCACCGCACGTCGGGGGGCACCTGGGCGAGCCGTGCGTTCTGCCGGTCGACGCTGCCGTCGGTCGCCAGGACCGTGCCGTCCGACCAGTAGTAGACGTTGTTCTGGAGCAGCGTCGAGGGGTTGGGGTCGGGGATGGTGACCGTGGCGTAGGCATAGCCGACGGCCGCCGCCGTACCGCCGAGGAACAGCAGGAACAGGGCCAGCAGCTGGCGCACCGAGGGCAGCCAGCGGCGCAGGCCGGTCCGGCCGTGGCGCGGGTAGTCGAGCCGGCGCCCGCGCGCGGGCGCGCCGGTGGCCCTTGCTCTCCGCCGGGAACGCTGCGGCGGTCGGCGCCGGTGTCCGCTCATGGGTGGGGCTCACTGTCCTTTCAGTGTGACTGGGTGGTGGAGGCGGGGGCATGGAGGGAGCCGTAGCGCTCCATGCGCTGCCAGCGCAGCCGCGAGCCGGACACGGCGGTGAACACGGACTGGATCACCACCAGGTACATCAGCTGCCGGTAGACGAACTGCTGGAGCGGCAGGCTCCACAGCGGGCCGGCCCGCTCGCCGTCCAGGCGGAACGCGTACAGGCCCATCAGGAGTTGCAGCAGCAGGAAGGCCAGCCACAGCCCGGCGATCCGGACCGGGTCGAGGAAGACCAGGCCGTACACCGCGAAGAGGTCCACGACCGGGGCGAGCAGCGGCAGCAGCACCTGGAACAGGAGCAGGTAGACCAGGCCGCGGCGGCCGAGTTTGCCGGCGGCACCGCCCTGCACCAGTGCGCCGCGGTGCTTCCACATCGCCTGGAGGGTGCCGTAGCACCAGCGGTACCGCTGCCGCCACAGCGCGTTCAGCGAGGCGGGCGCCTCGGTCCAGGCGACCGCGCGCTCCTCGTACACCACCCGCCAGCCGGCCCGGCACAGCGCCATGGTGAGGTCGGTGTCCTCGGCGAGGGTGACGTCGCTGACGCCGCCGAGGTCCAGCAGCGCGCCGCGGCGGAAGGCGCCGACCGCTCCCGGCACGGTCGGCATGCACTCGGCGAGGTCGAACAGCCGGCGGTCGAGGTTGAACCCGACCACGTACTCGATGTGCTGCCAACGCCCCAGCAGGCCGCCGCGGTTGACGACCTTGGCGTTGCCGGAGACGGCGCCCACCCGGGGATCCGCGAAGGGCTGCACGATGGTGCGGACGGTGTCGGGTTCGAAGACCGTGTCGCCGTCGACCATCACCAGCAGGTCGTGACCGGCCGCGGCGATACCGGTGTTGAGCGCGGCGGGCTTGCCGGCGTTCTCCTGGCGGATCACCCGCACCCCGGGCAGCCCGAGCGACTCGGCGAGGTCGGCGGTGCCGTCGGTGGAGCCGTCGTCCACCACGATGATCTCCACCGGATGGCCGGACGCGGCCAGGGAGCGTACGGCCGCCTCGATACCGGCGCTCTCGTTGTACGCCGGGACGATCACGCTCACCGGCTCGGTCACCGGCGGCCCCCAGGAGCGGGTGCGGCGCCGGGTGCGCAGCCGCCGGTGCCGCCGCGCGGCCAGCAGCACCACCGCGGCGCGGCCCACGCTGATCGCCCCGGCCGCGTACATCAGCACGCCCAGCAGCCACACCAGCCAGTCGCCCGCCCGCAGCGCGCCGATCAGGGCCAGGCCCTGGAGGTGGTCGCCGGTGGCGGCGGGCCGGACCGGCGCGGCCATGCCGACCGCGTCGGAGACGGTCGCGAAGCGGTAGCCGTCGGCCTTCAGCCGGGGCACCAGGGCGGTCAGCGCGGCGACGGTCTGGGACCGGTCGCCGCCCGCGTCGTGCATCAGCAGGATCTGCCCGGCGCTGCCGTGCGGGGCGGCCGCGGTGAGGATGCGGCTCACTCCGGGGCGCCGCCAGTCCCCGCTGTCCCGGGTGGAGAGCACCGTGACATAGCCCACCGCGCCGGCCTCCTTCAGGACGGACCAGTCGCCGTCGGACAGGCCGGCGTTCGTGGAGGAGTACGGCGGCCGCAGCAGGGCGGTGGTGACACCGGCGGCGCCGGCCACCGCCAGCTGGGTCTCGCGCACCTCCAGCGAGCGCTGCCAGGGGGCGAGCCGGGCCAGGTCCGGGTGGGTGAAGGAGTGGATGCCGATCTGATGGCCCTCGGCGACGATCCGCCGGATCAGGCCCGGGTGGGCGACGGCCTGGGCGCCGAGGACGAAGAAGGTGGCGTGCACGTGGTTGCGGCGCAGCGCGTCCAGGATGCGGGGCGTCCAGACCGGGTCGGGGCCGTCGTCGAAGGTGAGCGCGACGGTACGGGCCCGCACCCGGGCGGTGCGCACCGCGCCGTCGGCGTCCGCGATCACCGGGCCGCCGTGCAGCACCTGGCCGGGCACCGCCGCGTTCCCGCCGCGCGGGACCGTCACAGCGTCCGAGGTGACGCCGAACATGTGGTGCGTGTAGCCCTCCAGCAGCAGCGCCGTCGACAGCGTCACCGCGAGCACGCTCAGCAGCAGCCAGTGGGTGCGGGGGGTGATCCGGCGGGTACGGCCGTGGCGGCGGGGCGGGGCGCTGCGGCGGCGGCGATCGGTCACGTCGGGGCCCTGGCTCACTTCACGGGGTGGTGGGACGAGCCGACGGCGCGGCCCTTGGCGACGGGGGCGGAGGTGGTGGCCGAGGTCGGGGCCGTGGTCCGGTGGGTGGTCTTGGGGGTCGTGGCGGCCCTGGTGGCCGTGGTGGCCGTGGTGGCCGTGGTGGCGGACCGGGTGGCGGTGGGGCTGGGGGCCACCCGCGTCGTGGGCGCGGAGTCGTGCGCCGCGCTGGGGCTGGGGCTCGCCGTGGCGGATCCGGTGCCGGGGGCGGTGTCGGGCGCGGTCGCCCGGGTCGGCGCCGGGTGCGCGGCCTCCGACTGCGGGACGAGCGGGGAGCTGACGCTGGGGCCGCCCAGCATGGTGCTGATCAGCAGCGCGACATAGCCGCCGGCCGGGATCACCAGCAGGCGGGCGGCGCGCAGGACGCGGCGCTGGCGGCGGCCGGAGGCGTCCACGAAGACGGGACGGTCGTCGGGTGCGCCGGTTTCACCGGCTTCACCAGGGGGGAGCTGCGGCAGCTGGACGGCGGCTTCGTACGGCTGCCCGAAGGCGTCCGGCGCCTCTGCCGCCACCGGGATCCCGGCTGTCTCCGCCGTCTCCGCCGTCTCCGACAGGAAGTCGGCGAACTCGCTGAGGGCGGCGAGGCCCGGGCCGGCCGAGGGGTCGTAGAGCGGCATGGCGAGGGTCTCGGAGTGCGCGTCCCAGCCCGGGGGGAGCGGCGCGGTGGCGACGCCGCCGGGGTATCCGTGGGCGGGGGCGGCGGGCTGGTGCGCGGGGGCGTACGGCGGCTGTGCGGCGCCGGCGTCCGAAGCCGTGCCGTAGGCGTGCCCGCCGTACCCGACCGCGCTGTGCGCCACCGTGCTGTACGGATCCGTGCCGTACTGCCCGCCACCGTACGGTTCACCGCCGTACGTTCCGGTTCCGTACGCTCCGCCGCCTTCGTTCGTCCACTGCACGAGTCGTTTCCCCTGTCTGGGCGACCGCCACGGCCGTCCGCATGGACAGAGCGCACGCGGCCCGAAGTGTTACACCCCGGTCTCGGCGAGCCGCTTCACCACCGCGTCCCCGGCCTCGGCCGTCCGCGTGTAGAACGCCGTCAGTTCCCGGTGCCCCGCCGCGAACGCACCCCAGGTCTCGGACTCGCCGGAGGCACCGCCGTAGCGGGGCAGCAGGGCGTCGCGGGCGAAGAGCCACAGCGCGTCGAAGTCGGCGGTGGCGAGGAAGGCGGCGACCCGGCGGGTCTGGGCCGCCGTCAGCACCAGGAAGGGCGGTTTGCCCGGGTCGGTCCGGTACAGCGGGCGGCCGCCGAGCACGACCTGGGCCTGGGGCCGCTCCGCGACGGCCGTGGCGGGGCGCGGGACGGTGCCGGCGTAAAGGCGCTCCTGGTCCAGGTAGCGCTCGTCCAGCGCCTCCTCGCGGTGCCGGACGGCCTCCGAGCCGTCCTCGAACAACCGCTCGATCCAGGTCGCGCTGTTGCGCAGGGCCGGTGGCGGCACGGCGCGCAGTCGGAGGTACGCAGTCATGCCCAAAAGAGCGCGGGGAGCCGGGGAAGCGTCACGGGGGCGGCGGTGACGTGGGGGTTCGGGGAGACGCGGAGGCGGGAAGCCGGCGGCGGCCGGAACCCCGGGCAGTGGTGGGGGTTCCGGCCGCGCGCCGGACGCTCTCCGTGTCGCCGCCGGGGGGAGACAGAAGCGGCACGGAGAGCGGTACCCATGCAGCGCACGGCCCCGGCGAAACGTCACCCGGTCCGGGGCGACGGGCGTTCCGGGTGCCCGTTTCGTGAACGACGGCGGCTCGGTTGTGACATTTCCGTGAGGGCGGGCGCTGGGCATAGGGGGCCGCCGCTGCGGACGGAGCACGGCGGGCGGCAGGGGATCGCAACAGACCGGTGCGAACGAGGACAGACTTGAGCCAGGCACGACAATCCCGGCGCGTACAGGTGTACGACGGGGAATTGGGCACGGCGGTCGCACGGGCCCAGGAGGGTGACGAAACCGCTTTCGCCGTCGCCTACCGGATCGTGCAGCCGGGTCTCCTCGGCTATCTGCGCGGACTGGTCGGCGACGACGCGGAGGACGTGGCGTCCGACGCCTGGCTGGAGATCAGCCGCGACCTGGGGCGCTTCAAGGGAGACGGGGCCGGGTTCCGCGGCTGGACGGCGACCATCGCGCGGCACCGCGCCCTGGACCATCTGCGCCGCCAGCGGGTACGGCCCCGGTCCGGCGGTACGGAACAGGACGTGCTGGACATGCCCGGCCCGCACAGCACCCATGAGCAGGCCCTGGAGTCCCTCTCCACGGAACGGGTCCTGGCCCTGGTGCACGGGCTGCCGCGGGACCAGGCCGAGGCCGTCCTGCTGCGGGTCGTCATCGGACTGGACGGTCCGGCCGCGGCGCGCGTCCTCGGCAAGCGCCCGGGAGCGGTGCGCACCGCCGCCCACCGCGGCCTGAAACGCCTCGCCGGGCAGCTGGGCATCCGGGGCGGCGCGGACCCGGGTGTGACGGATGGGGCCTCCCGCACGCTGGGGAAGTCGACATGAACGACGACGGCAGCAAGGGGCCGGCGAACGGACCTCAGGGCCCGGCGCGCCGAGCGAACGGGACCCGTCGGACTGGTCGGACCGGAACGGAAGCGGACATGGGTGAACGAATGAGCGGTGGCCTGGTTCCCGGCCGTCGGCATGAGCACCCTGGCGGCGCCGTGTCCGGCCGGCCGGACGACGACGGCACCGGCACCGGACTGGACACCGGCGCGGACACCAGCGCCCTGGAGGCGGCCCTGGCCGCCGCGCTGCGCGGCCCCGAACCCGAGCCCGGGACCGCGGCCGAGGAACGGGCCCGGGCCGCCTTCCGGGCCGCCATGGACACCGGAGCGCACCGGGCGCGCACCCGGCGGCGGGACGACTGGCGGCCGTCGGCGGAGCGGCGCGCCGCGCGCTCGCGGCGGACCCGGATCACCTTCGGCGCGGTGTTCGCGAGCCTCACCCTGGGCGGTGTGGCGGTGGCCGCCATCGGTACGGCCGGCTCGCACGGCCACGGCACGCAGGCGGACCGGCGGCTCGTGACACCGTCGGCCGTCGCCCCGGACCGGCCGGGCACCACGCCCTCGGCGGTGGCCCCCGGCGAGAGCCCCGGCCCGTCGGACGCCCCGTCCCCCGCCCGGGACACCGAGGCCCACTGCCGCGCCTACCAGCGCGTCGAGGGCCGCGGCCGTGCGCTCGACGCGACGGTCTGGCACCAGCTCGTCACGGCCGCCGGCGGCAAGGACAAGGTCGCCGCGTACTGCTCCGCGGAGCTGGGACGGCCCACGGCCACGCCCCACCGGCCCGGCAACCCGGGCAAGCCCTCCGACCCGGGCCGCCCGGCAGGCAACGCCCCCTCGGCCAAACCGACCGCCCGCGGCACCGCCGCGAACGGCCATCCGGGCGAGGGCCGAGCGGAAACCAGACACCCCTAGGGCCGAGGCCGTCCGACGGCAACGGGAGAACACGGACGGGCTCCCGGCCCGGTCTCCGAACCCCCCGTACAGCTGCGGATGATCCGGGGCCCCACGCCGATCTGCGAGGTGTCCGACGCCGGCAGCACGTCCCCGCACCTGCGCCGGACCCGCCCCTTCGACGAGGGCGGGCGCGGCCTGCTGCTCGTCGCGCAGCTGTCCCAGCGCTGGGCACCCGCCACAAGGCGGGCGGGAAGACCGTCCGGGCGGAGACCGAACTGCCCGGGCGCACCCGGTGACCGACGCCGGGCCGACCGCTCAGAGACGGTCGGTGAGGTCCTCCGCGTACACCTGGGACAGCGGCTGCGGGCCCACGTACTGCTGGCAGTTGCAGTCGCCGGCCTCGTAGCGCACCGGCTTCTTGTTCTCGTCCCAGGCGGTGGGGACCTCCACCCGCTCGTGGCAGCGGCCCTGCTTGTCGTGCTTGGCCAGATGGTGCGTGCACCCGCACACCGGCTCCGGCGTCCGCTGGGACGCCTCCACGGCGAGACGTTCCTGCCGGGCCGCGTTCAGCAGCTCCAGCTTGCGCTCGTGCCGGTTGCGCAACGCCGTACGGACGGTGTCGGCGGCCCAGGCGAAGCCCCCCGTCCAGAAGACGATCATCACCCACCAGAACCAGTCCACGGTTCCACCTTCCCCCTGTGTCCCCCGGATACCCCCGGATTCCCCGTGCGCCGCAGGTCACGCGGTCGCCCGTCCAGGATAGGAGCAGCACGGGACCGGACGCCGGTGCCGGTGGCTACTCTTCACCCGTGACCATCGAGCTGGCCCTGCTGACCCAAGTCTCCTGCCACGGGCGGGAAATCACCGCGCCCAGGCTGCGCGGCCTGCTCGCGCTGCTCGCCGAGGACCTGCGCGGCGGATGCAGCACCGGGCAGCTGGTGGCCGGGCTGTGGCCGGACGAGCAGCCGGAGCGGCCCGGCAAGGCGGTGCAGGTCCTGGTGTCCCGGCTGCGCGCCCAGGTCGGCGCCGACCTGGTCGTCAGCACCCCGGCCGGCTACCGGCTGGCGCTGGACGAGACCCAGGTCGACAGCTCCCTGCTGCCCCGGCACGAGGCGGCCGCCGCCGAACACGCCCGGGCCGGCGACCACGCGGCCGCCCTCGCCGAGGCCGAGGCCGGACTCGCCCTGTGGGACGGCTCGCTGGGCGCCGCCGCCGGGGAGGAGCTGTACGACCCGGTGGCGGCCCTGCGCGCCGCCCGGCTGCCGTCCCTGCACGCCCTCGCCCGGGCCCGGGCGCTCGCGCTCGCCCGGCTCGGCCGGCGCGAGGAGGCCGCGGGCCCCCTC
The DNA here is from genome assembly GCF_055581605.1 of Streptomyces sp. NPDC031418. Taxonomy (NCBI): domain Bacteria; kingdom Bacillati; phylum Actinomycetota; class Actinomycetes; order Kitasatosporales; family Streptomycetaceae; genus Streptomyces; species Streptomyces sp. NPDC031418. The sequence goes on along the minus strand of NZ_JBVIJC010000033.1, from coordinate 15,682 downwards.
GCCGAACTGGCCCGGGAACACCCGCGGGACGAGGAGCTGCTCGCCGAGCTGCTGCGCTGCGAGGCGGCCGGCGCCGGCCGGGCGGCGGCCCTCACCCGGTACAACGACTACCGCCGCGCCCTCCGCGACGAGCTGGGCACCGATCCCGGCCCCGCGCTGCGCGCCGTCTACCAGGAGCTGCTCCGCGCCGACGCGGCACCGGTCCGGCACGGGGTGCCGCACGAACCGAACCCGCTGCTCGGCCGGGACGCGGACATCGCCGCCGTGACCGGGCTGCTGCGCACCAACCGGGTGGTCACCGTCACCGGCCCCGGCGGGCTGGGCAAGACGCGGCTGGCCCACGCGGTCGGCCGGGCCGCCGAACATCCCGTCGTGCACTTCGTCCCGCTGGCCGGTGTCACCTCCGACGACGACGTGACCGGCGAGGTCGCCTCGGCCGTGGGCGCCGGGGACGGACGGCAGCCCGGCGGCCCGCCGGACGTCGTACGCGGCATCGCCACCGCGCTCGGCCCCGGCCCCGCGCTGCTGGTGCTGGACAACTGCGAGCAGGTGATCGCCGGAGTCGCCGGCCTGGTCCAGGCGCTGGTGTCCCGCTCCAAGGAACTACGGGTGCTGGCCACCAGCCGGTCTCCGCTCGGGCTGTCCTCGGAGGCCGTCCACCCGCTGGCCGAGCTGTCCCTGACCACCTCCGTGGAACTCTTCGAGCAGCGGGCGCGGGCCGCCCGGCCCGGCGTGGAACTCCCCGCCGACCAGGTCGCGGAGATCTGCCGGCACCTGGACGGGCTGCCGCTCGCGGTGGAACTCGCCGCCGCCCGGGTGCGGGTGCTGTCGGTGGCCGACATCTCCCGCCGGCTGCGCGACCGCTTCACCCTGCTGCGCGGCGGCGCCCGCGACGCGCCCGCCCGGCACCGCACCCTGCACGCCGTGGTCGAGTGGAGCTGGAACCTGCTGGAGCCGGACGGCCGCGCGGCGCTGCGCGCCCTGTCGGTGTTCCCCGGCGGCTTCACCGAGGAGGCCGCCGAGTATGTGCTCGACGGCGACGGGGACACCCTGGACCTGCTGGAGCAGCTGGCCGGCCAGTCCCTGATCAAGGTGGACGACGGACCGTCCGGGACGCGCTTTCGCATGCTGGAGACGCTCCGCGAGTTCGGTGCCGCACGGCGCGCCGAGGCCGGAGAGGAGGAGGCGGTCGCCGGCCGCTTCTTGTCCTGGGCCCGGGACTTCGGCCGCGCCCACCACGATGTGCTCTTCGGCGCCGACCCGCGGCCCTCCTGGATGCGGGTACGGGCCGAGCAGGACAACCTGGTGCTGGCCCTGCGGCACGCGCTGGCCCGCGCCGACGGGCCCGCCACCGCCGCGCTCACCGCCGTACTGGCCTCCCTGTGGTCCACCGACTCCAACTACGCGCGGCTCGCCGCGCTGGCCGCCGAGACCGGCGGGCCGCTGTCCCGGTACCGTCCCGACCCCGGGCATGCGCAGGACGTGGAGGCCGCCCGCAGCGCGGCGGCCGTGTGCACGGCCGTGCTGTTCATGGGCCACGGGCCGCGCGCGGTACGGCAGTTGGCCACCCTGCGCCGACTGCCGCCCGCCGCGCCGGACACCGTGCTGCGGGCGCTGGCCGCCGTGCTGAGCGCCGTACCGGAGATCCGTGCGCCGCAGTACACCCGGCTGCGGGAGCTGTGCGAGGCCGACGAGCCGCTGCTGGCCGGGGTCGCGTCGGCCGTGGCCAGCTATGTGTGGGAGTCCGAGCACGAGACGGAACGCGCGCTGGAGTACGCCCGCCGGATGCTGGAGAAGCTGGAGCCGTCCGGCAACCCGTCCATGCTGCTGATGGCCCACGGGCGGGTCAGCGAGTTGTGCCTCCAGTCCGAGCGGGGCGCGGAGGCGTACGGCCATCTGCGGGCCGCGCTGGCGCTGGACGGGTTCGGCGACGGGTCGGACGCGCTGGGCATCCGCTGGGGGCTGGTGCTGGCCTGTCTGCAACGCGGGGAGGTCGACGAGGCCGAGTACTGGCTCGGGCTCATGGCGCTGGACCGGAAGAGCGACTCGGCCGACATCTACACCTTCGACCTGCCGGTCCGCGCCGAGATAGCGCTGGCCCGTGGGCTGACCGAGCTGGGGCTCGGGCTGTGGCGCCAGGTGGTGGAGCGGATACGGGAGAGCGGCGCGCTGTACGCCGACGACCCGTTCGCGGACACCTGGGGGCTTCAGCTCCAGTCGGCCGCGCTGGCGGCGCACGCCCAGCACGGGCGGCTGGAGCCGGTGGCGGCGCTCGCCGGGCAGCTGCGGGACCGGCTGCTGCGGCTGCTCGCGGGCGACCCCGACGACCCCGCCCCGGTGGAACTGCCGGTGTACGGCACGGTCCTGCTGGCCCTCGCCCAGGCCTCGCTCGCCGGGGGTGCCACGACGGCCGTACGGCTCATCGCGCTCACCGAACGCATGCCGGTGGTGCGGGAGTTCCCGGTGCTGTCCTCGGCCCGCGCCCGGCAGGCCGCCGAACAGGCCGACAGGGCGGCGTACGACGAGGCGAGGTCGTCGTACACCGCCCTGGGGCGGGAGGAGCTGCGGGCCGCGGCCCTGCACGAACTCACCGCTGCGGCTCGCGGTTGAACCGGGCCCGGGACCAGAGGTAGCCCAGCACGGTGAAGCCGAGGAACCAGGCGACGGACAGCACCGCGTCCCGGGTGCCGATCGGGCTGCCCAGCAGCAGTCCGCGCAGGGTCTCGATGGCGGGCGTGAAGGGCTGGTACTCGGCGAACCAGCGGAACCAGCCCGGCATGGCGTGCACCGGCACGAACGCGCTGGACAGGAACGGCAGCATCACCAGCGGGTAGCCCATGTTGCTGGCGCCCTCCGGGTTGGGGCTGATCAGGCCCAGACCGACCGCGATCCAGGTCAGGCCCAGGCTGACCAGCGCCATCAGGCCGGCCGCCGCGAGCCACTGAACCGGTGTGGCGTCGGGCCGGAAGCCGATGGCCAGCCCGATGCCGAGGACGAGCACCAGCGCCGCCATGGTCTGGATGACGCTGCCGATCACATGTCCGGTCAGCACGGAGGTGCGGGAGATCGCCATGGTGCGGAAGCGGGCCATGATGCCCTCGGTCATGTCGGTGCACACGGACACCGCGGTGCCCAGCGAGGTCATGCCGGCGGTCAGGAAGAGGATGCCGGGGACGAGGTAGGCGACGTAGTCGGACCGGTTCGCGTGGCCGCCGTTGATGCCGGCGCTCATCACGTTGCCGAAGACGTAGACGAACAGCAGCAGCAGGATGACCGGGGTGAGCAGCAGGTTCAGGGTGAGGGAGGGGTAGCGGCGGGCGTGCAGGAGGTTGCGCCGCAGCATGGTGAGGTTGTCGCGGAGGGCGTGGGTGGGGGCGGGGGTGCTCATCGGGCGGTCGTCTCCTCGGTGCGGGCGGGAACGGTGGTGTTGCCGGTCAGGGCGAAGAACACGTCGTCCAGGTCGGGGGTGTGCACGGACAGCTCGTCGGCCTCGATGGCGGCGGCGTCCAGCCAGTCGAGGATGGCGCGCAGCTCGCGCTGGCTGCCGTCGCTGGGGATCTGGAGGGTGAGCGACTCGTCGTCCCGGCTGGTCTCGCGCAGCGCGGCCGCCGCCCGCTCGTAGGCCACCGGGTCGGAGAAGCGCAGCCGCACATGGCCGCCGGGCACGAGCCGCTTCAGCTCCGCGGGGCTGCCCTGGGCGACGAGCCGGCCGCCGTGCAGCACCGCGATGCGGTCGGCGAGCTGGTCGGCCTCCTCCAGGTACTGGGTGGTGAGGAAGACGGTGGTGCCGGAGGCGACCAGCTCGCGGATGATCTGCCACATGGTGTGCCGGGAGCGCGGGTCGAGTCCGGTGGTCGGCTCGTCCAGGAAGATGATCCGCGGCGCGCCGACCAGGGTCATCGCGATGTCCAGCCGGCGCCGCATGCCGCCGGAGTAGGTGGAGGCGGGCTTCCGCGCGGCCTCGACCAGGTCGAACCGCTCCAGCAGCGCGTCCGTCACCCGCCGTCCCTCCGCCCGGGGCAGATGGTGCAGGTCGGCCATCAGCAGCATGTTCTCCTCGCCGGTGATGAGCCCGTCCACGGCGGAGAACTGCCCGGTGACCCCGATGGCGCCGCGGACCGCCTGCGCCTCGCGGACCAGGTCGTACCCGGCGACCCGCGCCTCGCCGCCGTCGGCGGGGACCAGCGTGGAGAGGATGTTGACCGCGGTGGTCTTGCCCGCGCCGTTCGGCCCGAGGAGGGAGAAGATCGTACCGGCGGGCACCTCGATGTCGATGCCGTCGAGGACCGTCTTGTCCCCGTAGGACTTGCGCAGTCCGGTCGCCGCGATCGCGGCTTCGTCGTAGCTCGTCGTCATGGAACAGAGCGTGCGGCCGGGCGGGTTCAGAACGGCTTCAGCCCGGTTTCAGCACGGGCCGCCCCGGTTTCAGCGACCGATGCGGCCGGTCCCCTCCCTGCGACCGATCCACTACGCTCCCCCCGAACAAACACTCGGGGGGTCATATGTTTGCCATGTCCGCCAGACGCTGGTGGATCGCCGCCGGTACGACGGCCGTCCTGGCCGGCGGGGTCGGCACCTACACCTACCTCGACGGCGACTGGCCCTCCAGCACACCCCCGCGGCCCGTCACCGGCCTGCGCGACACGATCCAGCACGTCTCCGCCCAGACCACCGAGGCCACCCGCCCGCACCTGGTCAAGACCTGCACGACCGGCACCCGCCGGGTCAGCCACTCCTCGACCACCGGCACGGGCAGCCACCGCACGACCCGCACCTGGTACACCACCGAGCGCTACCGCGACTGCCGCTCGGTACGGCACGGCACGGAGACCTACACCCGGGTCCTCCACCCCGAACGCTGGTGCGTCCGCCTGGACGCCGTCGACGGCGACCCGGCCGACAACGACGTCTGGTACCGGGTCGGCCGCGGCGACTACTACCTGGCGCTGGCCACGGATTACCACGCCCGCATGAAAGTGACGCCGCTGGACTCGGCCCCGGGCTGCTGAGTGCCCTCGGTCAGCTGCGGAGACCGCCCTGTCGGCGATCAGAGTTCCGGCTTTTCCTCACGGGTGCGGTGCATCCACTCCAGTGGACCGCGCCGCAGGGCCTCTTCGGCGAGGCGCTTGGCGGAGGCCGTCTTCAGCGCGGCGAGGGAAGTGTCGATCCACGCCTGTGTGTGCTGGTTGCCCTGCGCACGGTATTCGACGGCCTGGAGAAGACATTCCAGCTTGTCCGCGTCCCGGGCACAGACGGCTTCCACCGTCTCCCGCCCCTCGTACTCGGCCACCGCGCTGCCCACCACATCGGCCAGCGGCTCGGGCAGTGCCGCGGTCTGGTCCACGGTGACCTCGGCATTGGCTGCTGCCTTGAGATACCGCTTGCCCAGGTGGGGAATGTCGGTGGTGCGAGTCTCCTGGCTGTCATGGAAGAGCGCGAGAAACGCGGCGCGCTGCGGGTCGGCGCCCTCCATCGCCGCGACGGCCGACGCGATCACAGCGGTCCGGTGGGAGTGATCCGCGATGCTCTCCGGGTCGGGCACTCCGGCGATCACCCAACCAGTGCGCTTGTAGCGCTTCAGGAGGCCGATCTCATAGAGGAAGTCCACCACCCGCGCATCGTTCTCTGCCATGAATCTCCTTGTCCCCAACGGAACGTCTTCTCGGGCCTGCGGCGTCGCCCAATGCCCCCGCTATATCGGCTACATCCGCTCGTCATCTTCCACGGCCGCCGACCCGGTGTTCCCCAGGCCGTACCACGCACCGATGGCCTGCTTGTAGCCATCCGGCATGTTCAGACCGGGCACCTCGTGCGCACTGAACATGCCCAGCTGCTTGTGCTCGTGGCTGACGACCGGAGGTCGGTCGGGAGTCAGCACGGTGCAACCGTAGGTCACGATCAGTACCCGCCGACCTGGGATGGGCTGGTAGATTCAGACACCACCGTCGATGAGTGGGCCTGCTTTGACCTCCCAGCCGGTCTCCTCCTGGATCTCACGCTCCAGCGCCGCCTCCGGACTGCTGTCCGGCAGCTGAACGCCGTCGACTGTGCCGATCTCCAGGCGGCCTCCGGGCAGTTCCCACTCATCACGCTCGTTCCGCAACAGCAACACGCGATCAAACGCGTCGAGCGCAACGCCCTTCACGGAGACGGGCCAGAGCGGCGGCGTGTACGTCATGACGTCCTCGTCCTGCGGGGTGCGTGCCGGGTCTTCGGAACGTAGCACCCGCGCCCTCACCCGCCGCGCGATCGCCTGATGCCCCGCCACCCAGAACCGGCAGGAAGACAAGCGCGGATGAGTACGACAGCGGATGTGCGGGCCTACGGGCGCGTCGAGGATGACGGGATGACCACTCCGACCCCCGCCCGTGGCCCGGTCGCCGCGCTACTCCTCCTGGCTGCGCTGGTCCTGCTGCCCCTGCTGATCGGCCTGTTCTACGTCAGCCAGGACACGCTCGCCTGCTTCGGTCAGGCCACCGCCTGCCGTGGTCAGCGCGCGGCGGTGATGTCGGTGGTGCACGCGGCCATGGCCCTGGTCGCCGGGCCCTGCGCCGGCGCCGCCCTCCTGGGCCTGACCGGCGCCGCCCTCAACCGCCGTGCCGCCGTCTGGGCGGCGACCGGTGCCCTGCTGGGCGCGATGGCGATGTGGATCGTCACCCTGCATGTCCTGGCACAGGCCTTCTCGCAGTGGGAGTTCTGAGGGCCGGACGCGCCCGTCGCTATTCGGATACGTCCGTCATCGCATGCCGTCCAGCCGCGATCAGCCGTGCGACGGCGAGCGGCGCGCACAGCTCGGCGGCCGACCTCATCGGCACCGACCAGTAGGAGGCACCTGCCCCCGGGAGGCACCGCGTGCGGCCCACCTGCGGAACGCCCAGATAGGTCCCGTTCCCCAGCACTTCGACGCCCGCCTTCGCGCGCCACTCCGCAGCCGCCTCCTTCCAGCTGCGGGCCATGCTCGCGGGCACGAGGGCGTAGTAACGGCGGCCCTGTGGGTCACAGATGACCGGTCCGCTCCTCAGGGCGTCATCGAGGACGGCGTCGACCTCTTCGGCATCGTCCGTCAGCGCCATCGCGAAGACCAGCCGGCCCGGAATCCGTACAGCGGAGAACAGAGTGCCCAGCGGCAGCAGGGCCACCCCGTTCTCCTGCCACTCAGCCCTGATCCGCTCGTGACTCGCGGCGGGGCAGGTCGCCATCAGCCACTGCTCGACCGCCAGCCGCCGGTCGGCGGTGGAGTGCACCAGCATGCCGGGCCCCGGTCCGACCGGTCGCAGTGCGGCGGCTCCGGGCCCATGGGTAGCGTTCACGGTGTCGACGCTCCTTCACAGCGTTGGCCATGCCCCCAGGCCGTCAGCGCGGTCGGGGGGTCTTGTCGTAAGGGATCGTGGCCTGCCGTCAGGGACGAATCTCCTGTGCGCGAGGACAGTTGGGCTCGCTGCCGATAGGGTCACAAGAAGGCCCAAAAGTCCCTGCCCAGGGGGTTGATGTGAACGCCAGACTTCGTTCCGCGATGGCCGAAGCGGGCCTGTCCCCGCGCCAGCTCGCTTACCGGGTGGGGGTATCCCGGAAGCAAGTGGAACGATGGGTTTCGAACGAGGCGTTAACGCCCCATGCCAGGAACCGCGAAGATGCCGCCCGCGCGCTGGGAGTGGACGAGGAAATGATCTGGCCACAGGTGGTCAAGGACCGCATCAAGACCGGAAACGACCGCGAGATCATCCACAGCTACCCGTACCGCACGGCGGCACCGTCCGCCTTGTGGGCGGAGCTGGCGGAAGCAGCCACACGAGAGATCGTGCTGGGCGGGTACACCAACTACTTCTTCTTCACGTCCGTCCCCGCGTTCGCCGACATCCTGCGCCGCAGAGCAGAGGCAGGTGTCGGCGTGCGGATCCTCCTCGGAGATCCGGAGGGCGAGGTGACCCGGCAGCGCGAGGCCGTCGAGGACACGGCACTGAGTGTGTCCACCCGGATCAGGATCACCCTCGAGCACCTGGAACGGCTCGGCCCGCTCGAAGGCCTGGAGACCCGCTACAGCGCGGCCGAGGACGCCGTGAACCATGTCTCCCTGTCGGTCTTCCGCTTCGACGACGACGCGTTGGTGACGCCCCACCTCGCCCGGCTGGTCGGCCATGACTCGCCCCTTCTGCATCTGCGGCGCCAGGGCGACGGCGGTATGTTCGACCGCTTCCGCGACCACGCGGAGGAGCTGTGGAGCCGGGGCACCCCCATACGGCGAACGACCACTGACCCCATGGCGTGACCACCGAGGTTCACAGCATCAGGCGGCCCGGCACCACATCGGCGCTCACTCCCCGTCCCGCCGGTCACGGTGGATCAGAGCCGCCGTGAGTGCCGTCACGATCAGGAGGGCGCAGCAGACCGGGGTGAGGAAGCCGAGCATCAGGGGGTTTCGGGGCGGGAGCGGGTGATTGCGGATTCCACTGCTGCGATGCGGTCCGCGAGCAGGGTGAGGGCGGCGATCGCCCGGGTCGTCGGGTCCTGGTCCGGGGTGCCGAGGGTGCGGGTGCGGATGTGGGCCGACTTCAACTCGGCCCAGCGGGCGGCCTGTTCCGGGGTGAGGGTGCCGCGCAGTTCGGCGAGTTTCAGGAGGTTGGCCTCGGCGCCGGTGGTGAGGGTCTGGGCCTCGGCCGTGTAGTGGTCGTGGACGACGGCCTCGCGTTCGGTGTCGTTCATGACCGGGCGCAGCCGCTGGGCGATCTTGTTCATGTCGCGGTAGGAGCCCTGGAGGCGGAAGGGGGGTTCCGTGCGGGCGGCCGTGGCCTGGCCGGCGGAGGCGGTGTAGGCCGCGTTGACCGACAGGACCGTGTCGCGGACGGCGAGCAGGTGGCGCAGGACGGAGACGGTGCGGTCCAGTTCGGCCGGGGGCAGCGGGGACGAGAGGCGGTCCGCGCGGGCCGTGGGGTCGGCCGCGGCGAGCCGGACCAGCAGCTCCAGGTCGGCCCGGTCGCGGGCGGCGAGCGGGGCCAGGACCGGGTTGGCGGTGAGCGCGTTCTCCACGAAGCTGAGGGCGAAGACGTCCTCCTTGCCGGTGAGGACGTCGCCGAGATTCCACACGTCGGCCCGGTTGGCGAGCATGTCGGGGATGCGGAAGCGCTCGCCGGACTCGGTGTAGGGGTTGCCCGCCATGCACACCGCGAACCGCTTGCCGCGCAGGTCGTAGGTGCGCGGCTCGCCCTCCCACACGCCGTCCACGCGCCGGGTGGCGTCGCACAGCGGGATGAACTTCTGGAGCAGCTCCGGCGAGGTGTGCTGGATGTCGTCCAGGTAGAGAAGGGTGTTGTTGCCGGCCGCCAGCGCGAAGTTGATCTTCTCGATCTCGCGGCGGGCGGTGGCGTTCGGGGCGTCGGCGGGGTCCAGCGAGGTCACGGCGTGGCCGAGCGCCGGGCCGCTGATCTTGACGAGCATCAGGCCGAGCCGGTCGGCGACGTACTCCATGAGGGTCGTCTTGCCGTAGCCGGGCGGGGAGACGAGGAGGAGCAGGCCGCCGGTGTCGGTGCGCTTGGACTCGCCGGTGGTGCCCAGCTGGCGGGCGAGGCTGTCGCCGATCAGGGGCAGGTACACCTCGTCCACGAGCCGGTTGCGGACGAACGCCGACAGCACGCGCGGACGGTGGTCGTCCAGGCGCAGCCGCTCGCGTTCGGCCGCCAGCAGGGCCGTACGGCTGCGCTGGTAGGCGCGGAAGGCGGGGACGTCCGTGGCCGCGAAGCGGGCGGTGCGGGCGAGGAACTCGTCCAGCCGGAGGGTCATGTGGCCGCCGTGCACGCGCGGGTGGGTGCCGAGGAGGCCCTCGGCCGTCACGGTGAGCGGGGCGTCGCCGTCGTAGCGGGCCAGGTCCGGGCACAGCTCGGCGGCGACCGCCTCGGCCAGCTCGCCGGGACCGGCCTCGGTGCCGGTGGCCGCGGCGAACGCGCCGAGCCAGGCCGCGACCACCTGCCGGCGCGCCGCCAGCTCGGTGAGTCCCTCCAGGTCGTAGCCGCCCTCGGCGTGCCGGAACTTCTCCAGCAGGGCGCGCGCGGCGGCGCCCAGCACGAACCCCTCGGGCCCGCAGGTCAGTTCCTCGAAGAGGTACGCGGCGGCCGGGCCGGCATCCGCCTCGCCGTCCCACGCCTCGATCGCCGCGGCCAGCTCCCGCTGAAGCTCCCCGATGGCCGGTACGGCGCCGAAGGCGTCCCGCGCCCGGGCCAGCGACACCGCCCGCCGGGTCCAGGCGGTGCGCGCGTCCGCCGTCGTGCCGTGTGCCCAGAACAGCTGGGCGGTGGCCCGCGCGGCGGGCTCGTGGCGCAGGGTGCCGGCCCCGTCGTGGAGCGGCAGCAGGGCGGTGAGGAGGAGCGTCGCGTCGTGGTCGTGGACGCCGCGCTCGTACCCCTCGTCGTAACGCCCCTGCGCCGCCCGGCGGACCAGCGCGGGCAGGTCGGCGGCGGCCAGGGCGGCCGGGCCGTGCTCGGCGAGCAGCCGGGCGGCGAGGTGTTCGGCGCGGTAGACCTCCGGGGACTCGGAGGGCAGGTGGCGGTCCCAGTACCGGCGTGTCTCGGCGAAGGCGGGGTCGGTGACCGGGCGGCGGTAGTCCGTGCCGGTGACCGCGAAGGCGAGGCCGTCGCCGTGCGGGACGAGCGTCAGGTCGAGCGGCTGGGTGTTGACGGCGAAGCGGTGCCCGCCGAGCAGCAGGGCGTGGCCGTCGTCGGCGTACAGGTCGGCGCGGTCGCGCAGCGCGCGGGCGGCCTCCTGGCGGGCGGCCTTGAGCCGGCCGTCCAGCTCCTCGGCGCGCACGCTGTCGCCGAGCCCGCGCAGCTCCTTTGCGGTACGGCGGACCTTGGCGACCAGCGGATCGGAGGCGAAGTAGGCGGTGACCGCGTCGGCGTCGGGCAGGCCGGCGGCGCGCCGGGCGACGGTCTCCAGCACCCGCCCGGCGGAGACGGCGAGCTGCTCGGCGCGGCGGGCGCGGGCGTCGGCGAGGGACTGCTTGCGGGCGGCGAAGGCCTCGTAGATCTCGTTGCGCTTGTCCGCGAGGTCGGCGAGGAAGTCGTCGAACTCGGCGAACCGGCCGTCCAGTTCCTCCAGCCGGGCCAGCAGCGAGGCGAGCTGGTCGTCGCACTCCTCGGGGGTGCCGGACACGGCGAGCGCGGCGGTGACGGCCTGCGCGAGCAGCGCCGTCTCGGCGGCGAACTCGGCGCGCCCCTCCTGGTCCTGGAGGCCGCGGCGGCGGCCCTCCAGGGTGGCGCGGGCCCGGTTGACGCCGCCCAGCACGTCGGCGATCCGCTCCAGCACCGCCGTACGCACGGTGGCGTCGGCGATGTCCAGCCCGGTGACGACCTCGGTGACCGTGCGCAGACCGTCGGCCAGCTCGTCCAGGCGGGCGGCGACGGGTGCCGCCGCGGCCACCGTCTCGATGGCGGCCGCCTCGGCGACCAGCCGCTCGACCTCCTCCCGCTGCCCGGTGAAGGCGTCCTCGCGGGCCAGGAAGGTCACCGCGCGCTTTCCGAACGTGTCGAGGTCGGCCGCCGTCCGGGCGGCCAGCTCGTCCACCTGCGCGGTGTCGACGTAGCGCAGTTCCTTCAGGGTCAGCAGATGGCCGTGCGCGTGCCGGAGTTCGGTCAGTCCGCGCACCCAGGCGGCGGCCTCGCGGGGGGCCTCGCCGCGCAGCCGGCGCACCACGGCGGCGATCCGCTCGGCGCCCTCCGCGAGGGCCTCGGCGGCCTGCCGGGTCAGCTCGCGGACCGTCTCGAACTCGCCCAGCACCTGCTCGCCGGTCTCCCGTACGGCGGTCAACGGGCCGAGCAGGCCGCCGAGTTCGGGGTCGTCCAGCCAGTGGTGGGTGTCGGCGGCGCGGACGCAGGCGGCGACCAGCGCGCGGTAGCCCTCACCGGTGTGGATGCCGTCGGCCACCAGCCGGGCCACGGACAGGCAGTCGGCGAGCCCGCGCACCAGGTCGGCGTTGCCCACCCGGGCGAGCGCCCCGGTACCGGTGCGCAGCGCGGCCGCGTGGGTGTCGGAGACGTACGGCGAGGTCCACCACTGGAGCGGATGGGTGTGCGCGGGCTCCTCCCCGGCGGCGCGCAGCACGGCCAGGCCGCCGTCCCCGAAGAGCGCCCAGCCGCGGCACGGCAGCGGGTTCGCGACCTCCTTGCGCAGGGTGTTGTACGACAGCAGCAGGGTGCGGCCCGCGGTGCGGGAGCGGAACGCGTACAGCACGTCCTCGCCGTTCGGCGCCCGCACCTCGCGCTCGAACTCCAGCCCTTCGACGTCGAGTTCGTACGTCTTGTGTGCCCCCGTGGCCAGGCAGTAGCCGCCCGGGAACACGATCCCCTGCTCCTCCGGCAGCCGCCGGCAGGCCTGCCCGATGCCGTCCAGCCGGACCACGGCCCGGGTCAGCGTGTTGAACACCAGGTAGCGGTCGGCGTCCTCCTTGTACGGCCGCACCCGCAGCAGCACCAGCGGGCCGACCCGGGCGTGTGCGACGGCGGCGTCGGCGAGGGCCTGGAGGGGCTCGTGCACGGGCTCGGTGTACAGCACGTCCTGCTGTGCACCGTCTCCGGAGTCGTCCCGCGTGCGGACGGTGAGGTGCCCGCCGACGGTGGACACGCCCAGCCCGGCGGGGACGGCCACATAGGGCTCCCGGCCCAGGACGTGGTCCTCGCGGGTGGTCTCCGTCCAGGTCAGGTCCTGGGCGGGCGGGAAGACGTCGTCGCGGTCGCCGCGGGCGTCCAGGAAGCGGACCCGGCCGTCGTCGCCGACGTTCCAGCGCAGGGCGCGGACGTCCTCGGCCTTGTCGCCGGTGCGGAACACCGCGAGCAGCCGGCCCTCCACCCGGCGCAGCCGCAGCAGCCGGGCCTGCCGGTAGTAGCGGTGCAGGGCGGTGAACTCCCGCACGAACGCCGGGTCGTCGAGCAGGCCCGGTACGGCGTCCTCGGGCAGCCGCTCGCCGTCCCGGCCGTACAGCGCGAGGACGTCCCCGACGGCCGGCTCGGCCTCCCCGCCGCCGGGGTGGACGCTGCCGAACAGCAGCGCGTCCCCGACGGCCACGATGTCACCCGGAAGACAGGGGTGCGCGGTGCTCAGCCTGCCGGTGGCGGCGAGCTCGAGCCCGGCGGAGCCGAACTCCTCGGCGCGCCGGGCGTTCAGCGCCTCCGCCCTGTGGGCCAGCTCCCTGGCCTGCGCGGCGAGCCGGTCGCGGAGCACCTCGTAGGTACCGGCGTCGACGGATTGCTCCGCAGGGGTTGCCATGGGTTGCTGCTTCCCTTCGTGGGCCGGGTGGGGTCGCCGTGGGGGTTGGGGTGGTGGGCGATGCCCCGCCCCGGCCGTGGCCCCGGTCCCGCCGCCGACCCCCGTGCGGGGGCGGGACCGGGGGTTCTCAGGAGGCGCGGGCGGGTGCGCTGCCGTTCAGGGCGGTCAGCGGGGTGTCCGAGAGACCCAGCTCACCCGCCCGGTCGAGCAGCTTCTGGAACTGCCCGGCCGTGGCCCCACCCCCGTTCATCAGCTTCATCAGCAGCGCCGACACCGTCAGGTTCTGCACATCGGCGGTGCCGACCGAGCCGAGGATGCCGCTCAGGTCCTCGGTGAAGCTGCGCGACCCGTCCAGCCAGGGCCCCGCCAGGGTCTGCGCCGTACGGGAGTTGTCCATGAACCCGTCGACGCCCTTGCCGAGCGCGACCGAGGAGACGAGCCGGTCGAAGAAGACGGACTCCCCGCCGACGATGTCGATGTCGGCGTGCTCCAGGCCGGTGGCGAGCACCGTGGCCTGCGCCTCGGCGACCTGCCGCTGGGTCTCCAGCCCGGCGAGCCGGACCTCCTTCTCCGTCTGGAGCCGCAGCCGGTACTCCTCGTGGCCGCGCGAGGCGTCGTCGAGGGCGGCCATTGCGGCGGCCTTCTCGGTCAGACCGGCGGCCTCGGCCTTCAGCTTCTCGCCGATCGCCGTGGCCTCGGCGAGCGCCTTGGCCTTGGCACCCTCGGCGTCCGCGAGACCCTTCGCCCGGGTGCCCTCGGCCTCGGCCTTGAGCCGCGCCTCGGTGGCCTCCGCGGCGGCGCGGGCGCCCTCGGCCTCCGCCAGGGCCTTCGCCCGGGCGCCCTCGGCCTCGGCGAGCGCCTTCGCCTGGACGCCCTCGGCCTCCGCACGCAGCAACGCCTGGGTGGCCTCCGCCTCCGCGCGGCCGGCCTTGACGGTGACCTCGGCCTCCTTGTCGCGGACCTGGACGGCGGCCAGCCCCTCCGCGGCGGCCTCCGCCTGGACGCCCTCGGCGAGCCGCAGCTTGGCCCGGGCGTCGAGGTCGGCGGTCTTCAGCCGGGCCTCGGCGAGGGTGAGCGACTCGGCGGCGTGGTGCCGGGCGGCCTGCTCGGCGGCCTCGGCGGCCTTGATGTCCTTGACCAGCTTCTCCTGCGCCTCCGCCTCGGCGGCGATGACGATGGCCTGCCGGTCCCGCTCGGCCTGCTCGACCGCGCGGAGCTTCTTGATGGACTCCTCCTGCTCGGCGACCGTACGGTCCACCGCGACCCGCTCCCGGATGACCTCGGCGATCTCCCGCTTCTCCGCCTCGACCTCCTTCTCGGCGGAGATCTGGGTCAGCTGGGTCTCCCGCTCGCGGGCGATGACCTCCAGCATCCGGTCCTTCTCGATGCGCTCGTTCTCGACGGCGATGACCCGCTCGCGGTTCTTCGCGGCGACAGCGATCTCCCGGGCCTGGTTCTCCCGCTGGACGCCCAGGTGCTCCTCGGTGCGCAGGAAGGCGCTCTGCGCGCGCAGCCGCTCCTCCTCGACCACGCGGGCGGTCTCGGCCTCCTCGCGCGCCCGGGAGGTCTCGATCTCCCGCTTCTGCTTGATCTCGGCGTCCGCCTGCCGGCGCTCCAGCTCCAGGATGGCCTCGCGGGCGTCGACGTTCTGCCGGGTGATCTCCTTCTGCTCGTTGCGCTGGGCCTCGTTGGTGCGCACGTGCTCGATCGCCGTCAGCTCGGTGATCTTGCGGATGCCCTGGGCGTCGAGGACGTTGGCGGGGTCGAGCTGGGTGAGCGGGGTCTGCTCCAGGTAGTCGATCGCGGCGTCCTCGAGGTGGTAGCCGTTGAGGTCGACACCGATCAACTCGATGATGTGGTACCGGAGTTCCTCGCGCTTGGTGTAGAGGTCGGTGAAGTCCATCTGCTTGCCGACGGTCTTCAGCGCCTCGGAGAACTTCGCGTGGAACAGCTCCTGGAGCGTGTCCTGGTGGCTGGCGCGCTCGGTGCCCACGGACTGGGCGACCTTGATGACGTCCTGGACGGTCTTGTTGACCTTCACGAAGAACAGGATGCGGATGTCGGCCCGGATGTTGTCCCGGCAGATGAGCCCGTCCCGGCCGGAGCGGCTGATCTCGATCGTCTTCACCGAGATGTCCATGACCTCGGCCTTGTGCAGGATCGGCAGCACGACCTGGCCGGTGAAGGACACGTCGACCCGGCGGGTCTTCGACACGATCAGCGCCTGGCTCTGGTCCACCTTGCGGTACAGCCGGGAGAAGAGGACCAGCAACAGCAGTACGACGACGAGACAGGCGGCGATGAGCACGCCGAGCGCTTCCATGGCATACGTCCTTGCGTCAGACGATAAATCGGAGCCCCCGTGGTCCCGGGGGGGGGGGGGGGGGGGGCATCTCCTGCCCAACACCACAAACCCCCCCTCCCTTCCCCTCCA
>NZ_JBVIJC010000032.1:0-116474 GCF_055581605.1 Streptomyces sp. NPDC031418 | reverse complement strand
GCTACGAGCGCAAGCCGGAACACTTCCTCGCCTTCACAGCCATCGCCGCGACCCTCATATGCCACCGCCGACTAGCCAAGTGAAATGACGTCTAACGAGTTGGTGCGTGATAGCGGGCGGGCATGCTCGTGTGGTGAGGGGCATGGTCGATCGGGCGGTGTTGGCGCATCCGTTGTTCACGGGCGTCTCGATGGCTCATCTTGCGTCGCTCGTTGAGGAGTTGGCCCGGCCGTGGGCAGCCGCGGTGGAGGGGCGGCGTTTCCAGCAACGAGGCGGTGTGCGAAGACGTGCGCAGGGTGCCGGTGCCCGCTATCGGCTGGTGTTTGTGGACCGGCTGTTGGCCACGCTGATTCATCTGCGACACGATCTGCCGCACGCTGTGCTGGCAGTGCTGTTCGGTGTCGATCGCTCGACCGTCACCCGGGCCGTCGGTGAGATGCGTCGGCTGCTGGCCGAGCGGGGCTTTGCTGTTCCCGACAGGCCTGGCATGCGGCTTCGAACGCTGGAGGACGTGTTCGCCTACGCCCAGGCCGAGGGTGTCGAGCTGAGGTTGGACGCCACCGAGGTGCAGGTCCGACGGCCGGCCGCCGGGCGGGGCGGCAGACGGGCATTCGTGTCGGGCAAGAGGAAGCAGAACACAATGAAGGCAACCGTTATCGCAGACAGCCGGGGCCGCACTCTATGGGCCGATGGCCTGCGGCCGGGACGGATGCACGATGCGACCGCGGCTCGCACCGCGGGCATCACCAGCTGCTTCCAGCACTTCGACCTGGTCGAAGTGTTACTCGACGACGGCTACCTGGGCCTGAGCCGTGACCATCCCGGCCAGGCACTCACCCCGCCCAGAAAGCCACGCCCCGGAGCACTGCCCGGCAGAGTCGAACAGTGGGAACGCGATCGGCACGGCCACTCATCCGACCGCATCACCGTCGAGCACGCCCTGGCCGATCACAAACGCTGGAAGCAACTGATCCGCTGGACCCACCGACGTGATCGCCTGCCCGACACCTACCGAGCCATCGCCAGCCTCGTCTCCGACCGCACCGTCATGACCTGAAAACGACCGCGAGTAGGGCGAACACGCCTCACCCGCTATCACGCACCAACTCGTAAGCCGGTCCGTCAGCTCGTGTCCGGTGGCCTCCTGGACATGCACGACTACGGGGGTGTTCCCTACGACCAGCTCGGCCCCGGCGGACCAGGGCCGCTCGGCGTGATGTGCCACCGCCCTGGTGACCTGGGTGCTGGTGTCCTTGGAGTCATGTGCTCGGCTCCTTCTGATCGTTTCGCAGCGGCTCCAGGCTTCTGCGGGCACCGGGTCCTGGCCCAGGGCTGTCAGGCCCCAGTGGCGGGGCCGTGGGACCTTCACTCCTAAGGTGGCGAGTTCACCGGGCGAATGTCTGGTTCACAACAGTTGGCCGTTTCATCCCTGGTGGTTGTGATGTCTCACGGCCGAGGGACACGATGTGCGGAGAACAGGGCCGACCGGCCCTGGCCCTTCGGCCCCGTGCAGGAAAAGATCTCGACACTGAGGGCCGATTCCGTCCACGAGCGGACATCGGTACGCAACGCGGAACCAGGGAGCAGTGTGATGGCGGACAGCGAGCAGCCCGGCGCCGGCAACCCGATCCGGGTCTTCCTGATGGACGACCACGAGGTGGTACGGCGCGGAGTGCGCGACCTGCTGAACGACGAGCCGGACATCGAGGTGATCGGCGAGGCCGGCACGGCGGAGCAGGCACTGGTGCGGGTACCCGCGTTGCGCCCGCAGGTGGCGGTGCTGGACGCCCGTCTCCCCGACGGCGACGGCGTGACCGTGTGCCGGGAACTCCGCTCACGCATGCCCGAGCTCGCCTGCCTCATGCTGACCTCGTTCGACGACGAGGAGGCACTGCTCGACTCGATCATGGCGGGCGCGTCCGGTTACGTCCTGAAGCAGATCCAGGGCTCGGACCTGGTGTCCGCCGTACGCACCGTGGCCGCCGGCAAGTCCCTGCTGGACGCCAGTGCCACCACCAAGCTGATGGCCCGGCTGCGCGGCGGCCAGCAGGAGGAGCAGCAGCCCGACGGACTGCAGGGCCTGACCGAGCGGGAACGGGAGATCCTGGCCCTGATCGGTGAGGGACTGACCAACCGCCAGATCGGCCAGCGGCTTTACCTGGCCGAGAAGACGGTGAAGAACCACATCTCTCGTCTGCTGGCCAAACTCGGCGTCGAGCGCCGTATCCAGGCTGCCGTCATCGCCACCCGGGTCCAGGACCGTCAGCGGCAGGAAGGGCACTGAAGTCCCGGAGTCGACGCGGGGTGGTGGAGGGCCAGGGCGGCCTCGTGAGGCTCCCGCTGTTGTTCTGCAAGGAGCTGCCGGTCAGGCCGGAGACAGGGTTTCGCCGCCGTTCGCAGGAGCGGCGGTCGACCTCTTGGGGCTTTGCGAGCGCGTCAGACCGAACTCCATGTCGACTGCACCCTCGATGGCCCGGACCAGGCGCGCAGCCACCGGGACCAGGGATGTGTCCCGGGCATGGCCGATGAGCTTCACGACACCGTTCCGCACCTCCACCCGCGCAGCTGACACCGGCTCAGGGAAGAGTTTCGCCACGACCTCCCGCCGCACCTCCTCGGCGATCTCCTCATCCGTCCGCAGGGACACCTTCAGCAGGTCTGCGCGGCTGACGAGGCCCTGACGGGTAGGCGCTCGACCTTGGCGTGCGCTATGGCACGTGCGGCCTGGGCGAGTGTCGCGTCCGCGCGGACGGTGAGGGTGGGGGAGGTCATCAGGTCCTGGGCGGTGAGGCCACCGGCCTCGGCCAGGTCGTCGAGACGGCACAGCTGGGTCGCCCGGTCGGGGTCGCTGTCGCGGAACCGCGCCTTGGGCAGCAGGTCGGCCTCGGAGACGACGCCGACCACGCGGCCGTCGCCCTCGAGGACGTGCAGGGCGCTGACCTTCCAATCCCGCATGAGCCGCA
This sequence comes from Streptomyces sp. NPDC031418, assembly GCF_055581605.1. NCBI lineage: Bacteria > Bacillati > Actinomycetota > Actinomycetes > Kitasatosporales > Streptomycetaceae > Streptomyces > Streptomyces sp. NPDC031418. The sequence goes on along the minus strand of NZ_JBVIJC010000032.1, from coordinate 113,511 downwards.
CGATCTCCTCGAAGGCGGCTTGCGGGCCGACGGCGGCGACCGTGTGGGACATGTCGTCACTGACGATGTGCGGGGTGCTGGACACTGGGACTCCTTCGTCAGGCCGGGCCGCTCATACGGCGCTTCCGGCGCCGTACGGTGCGTAGAGGTCCAGCACCGGCTCCGGGTAGTACAGGTCGCCGCTGTGGCGCCCAGGTGCCACACGTGCGGCGCGAACAGCTCGGACAGACCAGATGGCAGTGAAGACGGCCGCCGCCCCCGTGTCAGTGAGGGCGGCGGCCGTGGCGCGAGGACCGTGCCTCCCCAACACGAGACTCGCGCGGAAGCCCTCGCGGCTCATGGGGTGTGCGAGCCCCATCTCGAACGAGCCGTAAGGACATGGCACCGTCGGCCGGTTGGCATCGCATTGCGAGCCGGCCCTGGCTCCTGCCCTCGATTGTCGAGCTCGACATGGTGCTGACCACGGGGCTGGGCGGGCCATGCCGTGGACCGAACGGCCTATGTCCTGTGACCAGGAGCACCGGGATGCGGACGAGTTGGGCTGTCCAGGCCCACGGCAGCGGGACCATCGGGGTCGCGCAGGGGCCGTGTGGCCGCTGACCGTGTGCGGTTGAGGGACAGAAAGATCAGTCGCGGATCGACTCACCCACAGCGGTTCTTAAGGAGCCTCAGCCATGCCCAGAACCCCAGGAGGCGGAAAGGGGACAGCGCCCACAGCGGCGCTCGGCCTCCCCGCCGCCTCCGCTCTCGTCATCGGCAGCATCATCGGTACCGGAGTCTTCGCGCTGCCCTCCGCACTTGCCCCGTACGGTCCCATCTCCCTCGTCGCTTTCATCGCCGTCACCCTCGGCGCGCTCGCGCTGGCACTGACCTTCGGGGCGCTGTCCAAGCGCGTTCCGGCGAGCGGTGGTCCGTACGTCTACGCCCGCGAGGCCTTCGGCGAGTTCACCGGGTTCCTCAACGCCTGGTCGTACTGGATCACGGCCTGGGCCGGAAACGCGGCCATCGTCGTGGCATGGGTCGGCTACCTCGAGGTGTTCGTCAACACGGGCCATCGCAAGTGGATTTCGGTGCTTCTCGCGCTGGTCGGGCTGTGGATTCCCGCCGCGGTCAACCTCACCGGCATCCGGAACACGGGCGCCTTCCAGATGATCACGACCGTGCTGAAGTTCGTCCCGCTGATCTTCATGGCCACCGTCGGGCTGCTGTTCATCGACGCGCGCAACTTCGGCCCGTTCAACGCCAGCGGCCAGTCGGCGCTGGGCGCGATCTCGGCTGCCGGCGCCATCGCGCTGTTCAGCTACCTCGGCCTGGAAGCGGCCTCCGTCGTCGCCGGCCGGGTCCGCGACCCGGAGCGCAACGTCCCCCGCGCCACCGTCTACGGCACACTCATCTGCGCCGTCATCTACATCCTGGGCACCCTCGCCGTCTTCGGCACCGTCGCACACGGCAAGCTGGGCGCATCCACCGCTCCCTTCACCGACGCGGCGAACAACATCTTCGGCGGCAGCTGGGCCGGAGACATCGTCGCCGTCGCCGCGATCATCTCCGGCATCGGCGCCCTGAACGGCTGGACCACGCTGTGCGCGGAGATGCCGTACGCGGCCGCTCGCGACGGACTGTTCCCGCAGCCCTTCGCCCGGCTGCGCGGTGAGAGCGGCGTCCCGGCCTTCGGTATCGTCGCCTCGACGGTGCTGGCCTCACTGATCACCGTGTTCAGCTACACGCGCTTCGACGACGTCTTCACCAAGATCGTGCTGCTCAGCGTGCTGACGGCCGTGATCCCCTACCTGTTCTCCGCCGCCGCCCAGCTGTACTGGCTGCTGGTCCGCGGCCGGGACAGCCTCAGCCCCCGCAGGCTCGCCCGTGACATCACCGTCGCCGCGCTCGCCCTCGCGTTCTCGTACTGGTCGATCCAGGGAAGCGGCTACCAGACCGTGTACTACGGCCTGTTCGTTGTGCTGCTCGGTGTCCCCGTCTACGTCTGGCTGAAGCGGGGGCAGGACACCTTCGGCGAGGCCACGGTGCCGAGGACCGCGGCGACCGTGGACCGGTCGGAACGCGCACCCGAGACGCCCCCGCCGGCCCAGCGGCTCTCCCGAGGGCTCCGGACCAGCCGCGTCAGCGGTGCCCGGAAGCGCAACGACTTCCGCCACCACGACTGACCGCCCCCAGCACAGAGGAACCTCCCCGATGAACACCTTCCACGTCGACTCCGAGACCGGCCGTCTGCGCCAGGTGATCCTGCACCGCCCCGGCCTCGAACTCTCCCGCCTCACCCCGCGCAACGTCGACGCCCTGCTCTTCGACGACATCCTGTGGGCCAAGAAGGCCCGCGAGGAGCACGACGCCTTCGCCCAGGTTCTGCGCGACCACGGTGCCCGCGTCCACTACTTCGCCGACCTGCTCGCCCAGACCCTTGACGTCCCCGAGGCGCGTGACTGGCTCCTGGACCGGGTCGTCACTCCCGGCACGGTGGGCCCGGCCCTCATCGACCCGGTGCGCGAACTGTGCGCCGAACTCGACGGGGAGACGCTCGCCGGCTATCTGATCGGCGGGCTCCTCAAGAGCGATCTGCCGCTCGCCACCCCGCACAGCCTGGTGTGGAACACGCTCGGCCCCGACGACTTCGCCCTCGCCCCCCTGCCCAACCACCTCTTCCCGCGGGACAACTCCTGCTGGGTGTACGACCAGGTGTCGGTCAACCCGATGGCCAAGCCGGCCCGGCGACGCGAGAGCCTGCATGCCGAGGCCATCTACCGGTTCCACCCGATGTTCGCCGACGTCGCGCCCGCCCCCTTCCTCGACGGACCCGTCGGCACCCTCGAAGGCGGGGACGTGCACGTCCTCGGCAACGGCGCCGTCATGGTCGGGATGGGGGAGCGCACCACGGCTCAGGCCGTGGAGAACCTGGCCGCCCGGCTCTTCGCGACCGGCACGGCGAGCACGCTGATCGCCGTCCAACTGCCCGCGGCCCGCGCGTACATGCACCTGGACACCGTGCTGACCATGGTCGACCGCGACGCCTTCGTCATCTACCCCGGCCTCGCCGACTCCCTGCGCTCCTGGACGCTGCGGCCCAGCTCCGAGCGCGAGACCGGGTTCGACGTCACCGCGAACTCCGATCTCGCGACCGCGCTCGCCGAGGGCCTCGACCTGGACAAGGTGCGGATGCTCTCGGCTCCCCAGGACATCCGCAACGCCGAGCGTGAGCAGTGGGACGACGGTAGCAACTTCCTCGCCCTCGCACCCGGCGTCGTCGTCGGCTACGAGCGCAACGTCACCACCAACACCTACCTGCGCAAGCAGGGCATCGAGATCGTCACGATCGCAGGCGCCGAACTCGGCCGCGGCCGCGGCGGCCCCCGCTGCATGAGCTGCCCCATCGAGCGCGATCCGGTCGCCTGACCCGGTGAGGACACCCTCATGACCGTCGACCTGCGAGGCCGCTCCTACCTGAGCGAACTCGACTTCACCGCCACCGAGATCCACCACCTCCTCGATCTCGCCCACGACCTCAAGGCGGCCAAGCGCGCCGGCACCGAACAGCCACGGCTGACCGGCAAGCACATCGCCCTGATCTTCGAGAAGACCTCGACCCGCACCCGCTGCGCCTTCGAGGTCGCCGCCGCCGACCAGGGCTCCCGCACCACCTACCTCGGCCCCGGCGACACCCACGTCGGCCACAAGGAGTCGATCGCCGACACCGCCCGCGTCCTCGGCCGCATGTTCGACGGCATCGAGTACCGGGGCTCAGAGCAGTCGATCGTCGCCGAACTCGCCGCCCACGCCGGCGTCCCCGTGTACAACGGGCTGACCGACACGGCCCACCCCACCCAGAGCCTGTGCGACATGCTCACCATGCGGGAGCACAGCACCAAGCCGCTCACGGACGTCAGCTACTGCTACCTGGGCGACGCCCGCAACAACATGGGAAAATCGCTGCTGTCGATGGGCGCGCTGCTCGGCATGGACGTGCGCATCGCCGCGCCCCAGGCGCTGTGGCCGGAAGCCGCGCTGGTCGCCACGTGCCGTGAAGAGGCCCGCCGAAGCGGGGCGCGTATCACGCTGACCGAGGACGTCGAGACCGCCGTGCAGGGTGCCGACTTCCTGCACACGGACGTCTGGGTCTCCATGGGCGAACCGGCCGACACCTGGCGGGAACGGATCGAGCTGCTGCTCCCGTACCACGTCAACGACAAGACGCTCGCCCTCACCGGCAACCCGGACGTGAAGTTCATGCATTGCCTCCCCTCCCTGCACGACCACCGCACCCGGCTCGGTCAGGAGCTGTTCGAGGCCTACGGCCTGGTCGGGCTCGAGGTCACCGACGAGGTCTTCTCCTCACCCGCCTCGATCGTCTTCGACCAGGCGGAGAACCGCCTGCACACCATCAAGGCCGTACTCGTCGCCACTCTGGAGGACTGAACCATGCGTATCGTCGTCGCCCTCGGCGGCAACGCCCTGCTGCACCGCGGGGAACGGCCCGATGCCGCCGTCCAGCAAGCCAACGTCGACCGTGTCGCCTCCGCCTTGGCCCAACTCGCCCACGAGCACGAACTGGTCATCACCCACGGCAACGGCCCGCAGATCGGGCTGCTCGCCATGGAGAGCGAGGCCGACCCCGCACTCAGCGCCCCCTACCCGTTGGACCTGCTCGGTGCCCAGACCGAGGGCATGATCGGCTCCCTGCTCACCCGTGCCCTGCACGACGCTCTGCCCGCACACCGGATCGCCGCCCTCGTCACGCACACCCTCGTGCGGACCGACGATCCCGCCTTCGAACGGCCCACGAAGTTCGTCGGCCAGGTGTACTCCCGCCAGCTGGCCGAGAAGCTGGCCCGCAAGCGGGGCTGGCACATTGCCGGGGACACCACCGGCTGGCGGCGCGTCGTTCCCTCACCCGCACCCGAACGCATCCTGGAGACCGACACCATCCACGAGCTCCTGAACAGCGGGACCCTGGTGATCTGTGCCGGTGGGGGCGGGGTCCCCGTCACCGCCGACCGCGACACCGGCGCACTGTCCGGGGTGGAGGCCGTCATCGACAAGGACCTCACCGCAGCCCTGCTCGCCGAGGACCTCAAGGCCGACTTCCTGCTCATCCTCACCGACGTCCCCTACGTCTACGAGGGCTACGGCACCGGCGACCAGCATCCGCTGCTCGACGCCACCCCCCGGGACCTGCGGCGCGGTGGCTTCCCGGCCGGCTCGATGGGCCCCAAGACCGAGGCGGCTGCCCGGTTCGTCGAGCACACCGGCGGTCTGGCCGCGATCGGTGCCCTGGACGCGGCCTACGAGATCGTCCACGGCAGGTCGGGCACGCTGATCCGGCCGGACCTCACGGTCGGGTGACAGAAGGGGCGGCCGGTCCGCCTCCGTGTCGCGTGTCCAGGACCGGTTCCTGTCGCTCGCCATTCCACTCGCGGTAGGCGGCCACCGCGGTGGCAGCGTGGGGAAGATGAGATCCGTACCCACGGAGTCCGCCAGGCCGCACGCCTTCAAGTCGTCCAGCAGGTTCTGCTTGACCCGGGCCAGGGCGAACACAACGCCGCGGCGGCCGAGTTCACGGCGCAGCTCGTCGACCGCGTCGAGCGCCGTGATGTCGACCTCGGCGTTCGGCTCGGCGTTCAGCACGAACCAGCGGACGGGCACGCTCTGTTGGTCGACGGCGGCCAGGGCCCCGTGCCGGAAGTCCCCCGCACGGGCGAGGAACAGCGAGAGTCGTAGCGGTAGACCAGCAGGCCCGGGATCGTGCGGGCTTGCGGATCGTCATCGATGTCGTGCAGGCCCGCCAACCCGGGCACCAGCCCTTCGACCGCGTCGTGGGGTCGCGCCACCCGCGTCAGCGCTGCGGCCACCACCAGGCCGACCGCCACGATCACCCCGTACAGGATGTCCGGAGCGAGTACGCCGGCCATGCAGCCGAGGGCGAGCAGGAGTTCGCGGTGCGGTAGGAGGCCACTCGCGGAATCGGGTCGGGTCGATCATGCGGACGGCCGCGTACACGACGAGCCCCCCAGCACCGCCGAAGGGGTCCGGCTCAGCAGGGGGCTCACGAACAGCAGGACGGCGAGGACCGCCGCTCCGGACACCAGCGAACAGCCCTGGCTGCGGGCGCCCGTCCGGGTGGCGAGCGCGGTATGGCTGGCGCTGCTGCCGACCGGAAATCCGTGCAGGGCGCCCGCACCGAGGTCGGCCGCGTTCAGGGCCAGGAACTCCTGGTTGGCGTCCGGTCCGGGTTCGTGATTCGGCACGAGATACGCCGCCACCGTCACGCCGGGCAGCAGGTCGCCTCTCAGCCACGAGCGCCCGGTAACCGAGCCGGGCGTCGAGGCCGGGTACCAGCCGACGCCACCACGAAGACCGTCTGCCCGCGCCCCCAGCCATGTGCCGCCCTCCGTGCCTGGGCGGCATCCATGGCTGGGCGATCGTCCATGACACTCGCCCGGTGTTCGACCTGCCCGGTCCGCCACCTCCAGCCAACGGGCGGCGCATGCAGGGACCTTCAGCCCAATGGATGGAGACCTACGGCATCCGGCGTGACGTCAGGCATCGGACGAGAGTGAGAGACGTCAAGGAGAAGACGATTCACACACCCCCGAAGGGATCACCATCATGGCCGTGCACGAGCACCCTCACCGGGGCGCCACCTGGGGCCCGGGCCGGCTGTGGGCGCGGCTGCCGATCGTCCGCGACCACGCCTTGCTGCGCTGACCCGCACGCGGCGGGACGGATCTCGCTCCTGGCGCGTCCCGCCGACCCGGGTGCGGAGCCCGTGGTCCTCGCTGAAGGACCAGCGGCCCCTGCCCCGTCAATCCCCCGAACACGACGCTGGAATCGGGCTCCTCGGTCCCGATTCAGGAGGTGGAGAACATGCCCCGCACCATCATGGTGGGTCTCGACGGCTCGCCCGAGAGCCGCGCCGCCGCGGAATGGGCGGCCCGCGAGGCGAAACTGCGCGGACTGCCGGTGAAGCTCGTCCAGGTATGGGAGCCCGTCCCGCCGCCCATGGCCCAGGCCCCCCTCCTCGGTGCCGAGACGCACCAGCACTGGACCGGGAGAATCCCCCGCGAGTGCGCCGAGGGTCTGCGACTGCGCCACCCCGGAGTCGAGGTGAGTACCGAGCAGCTCACCGGACGCCCCGCCGAAGCCCTGGTCGACGCGGCGAAGGACGCCGACATGCTCGTCCTCGGCTCACGCCGCCTGGGCGGCGTCGGCGGCTTCCTGGTCGGCTCGGTCGGTCTCGCGGTCGTGGCGCACTCCGAGCGGCCCGTCGTCCTGGTCCACGCCGGCGAGCAGGCCGCGGACGAGCACGAGAGGGACCCCGCGGGCATCCCGTCCGCGGCCACGGCGTTCCGTCCCGTCGTCCTCGGGCTCGACGTCGCCGGCCCCGACGAGGCGCTGATCGGCTTCGCCTTCGATGCCGCGGCGCGACGCTCGGTGCCGCTGCGGGTCGTGCACGTCTGGAACCCGCCGCCCTACTACGCCTATGGCATGGCCCTGGAGCCCGCGGTCGAGCGGGAGATGGCGAAGGGCGACGCCACTATCCTGAGCGAGGTGCTGCGCCCCTGGCGGCAGAAGTACCCCGACGTCGAGGTCGTCGAGCAGTCGCAGTACGGCAGCCCCTCGCTCCTCCTGATCGACGCCTCCCACGACGCCTCCCTGGTCGTCGTCGGCCGCCGCATCCGCCACTCCTCCGTAGGCGCCCACATCGGCACCGTCACCCACGCCGTCCTGCACCACTCCACCGCCCCCGTCGCCGTCGTCGCCCACGACTGAGAGACCACCCATGCACCCCGCCAGAGGAGTGAACAGATCATGAAGGCAGCGGTCGTACGAGCCTTCGGTGAGCCCCTGGTCATCGAGGAACGACCCGACCCCGAACCCGGCCCCGGTCAGGTCCGCATCCGCGTGGAGGCCTCCGGGCTGTGCCACACCGACATCCACGCGGCCCACGGCGACTGGCCCGTCAAGCCCACCCCACCCTTCGTCCCCGGCCACGAAGGCGTCGGCCTCGTTGAGAAGCTCGGCGAGGGTGTCACCCACCTGTCCGTCGGGCAACGGGTCGCCGTGCCGTGGCTCGGCAGGGCGTGCGGGCGGTGCGAGCACTGCCTGTCCGGCTGGGAGACGTTGTGCGAGCAGCAGATCAACACCGGGTACGGCTGTGACGGCGGTTACGCCGAGAAGACGCTGGCCTGGGCCGACTTCGCCCAGCCCGTGCCCGACGGCGTCACCCCGTTCGACGCCGCCCCACTGACCTGCGCCGGCGTCACCACGTACAAGGCCCTCAAGGTCGCCGACGTCCGCCCACCCAACTCGTCGCGATCTCCGGCGTCGGCGGCCTCGGCCACCTCGCCCTGCAGTACGCCAAGATCGCCGGAGCCACCGTCGCGGCCATCGACGTCACCGACGACAAGCTCGAACTGGCCGCGCAACTGGGCGCCGACCTCGTCATCGACGCCCGCAAGCAGGACGTCGGCAAGGAACTGAAGAAGCACGGCGGCGCCCACGCCGCGATCGCCCTTGCGGTGAACCCGGCCGCGTTCGAGGCGGTCAACTCCGGTCTGCGGCGAGGCGGAAAGCTCGTCATGGTGGCCCTGCCCGCACACGGCACGATTCAAGTTCCGATCTTCGACACCGTCCTCAACGGCACCTCGGTGATCGGCTCGATCGTGGGCACGCGGCAGGACCTCGCCGAGGTCTTCCAGCTCCACGCCGCCGACCGGACCGAGGTCATCTACGAGACCCGCCCGCTGGCCTCCGTCAACGAGTCCATCGACGCCGTGCTGCGCGGTGACATCAAGGCTCGGATCGTCTTCGACCTGGACGCTGGAAGGTGAGCACGATGGAACTGCCCCTGGTCGTCGGCGTCGACGGCTCCGAGCCGAGCCTGCGCGCCGTCGACTGGGCGGCCGACGAAGCCGTCCTGCGCGATCTGCCGCTGCGGCTGGTGTACGCCTCGCTCTGGGAACGCTACGAAGGCACCTCACTTGCGGACGGTCTCGGCCAGCCCCCCGAACAGGTGATGGCCGAGGACATCGTCGAGACCGCCGCACGCCGAGTCCGTACCCGCCGACCCGACGTGAAGGTCACCCTCGACGTGCTGCCCGAGGAACCCGAGTACGCGCTGGTACGGGAAAGCCGCACCGCCGCTGCCATGGTTCTGGGCTCACGGGGCCGCAGCAGCCTGGCCGAGGCGCTCCTCGGCTCCGTCAGCGTGACGGTGGCCGGCCACGCGCACTGCCCCGTGATCGTGCTGCGCGGCAGCCACGACAACCGGGCCGTACCCGGCAGACACGGCCGCATCGTCGTGGGCGTGGGCGAGGAGCCGGTGGACGCGGCTGCGATGCACTTCGCCGCCGAGGAGGCACGGCGCCGAGGCGTGCCGCTGGAGGCCGTCCGGGCCTGGCGCTGCCCCGCACACGAGACGGCCGACCACCCCCTGCCGACGGGTGAACCGGCCCGACTGCACGAGGAACGAGCCGCAGCGATGCTGGAAGTGGCGCTGCGGGACGTCCCGGCTGATGTGGAGGTGCGTCGGCGTACCGTCGAGGGGCACGCCCGCCAGGTGCTGCTCGGTGCCTCGGCCGACGCCGACCTGCTCGTGGTCGGGGCCCGGCGCCGCGAGGGCCACCATGGCCTCCAGCAACTCGGCCGTGTCGCCCACGCGGTGCTGCACCGTGCCGTCTGCCCCGTCGCCGTCGTCCCCCAGCGGGGATGAGCGAGGTGACCGGCTGTTCAGAGGCGCGCCGCGTGATCGGGCACGTAGGTCCGCAGATCACGCGGCGGGTGCTCGTAGCCGGTCGACGGCGGCCGACGCGGAAGCTCCAGCACCGGCGGCGACACCTCTTGATACGGGATCGAGCCCAGCAGGTGGGCGATCATGTTCAGCCGGGCCCGGCGCTTGTCGTCGCTCTCGACGGTGTACCAGGGCGCCTCGGTGATGTCGGTGTGGACCAGCATCTCGTCCTTGGCCCGTGAGTAGGCCTCCCAGCGGGTGATCGACTCCAGGTCCATCGGCGACAGCTTCCAACGGCGCAGCGGATCCTCCAGGCGCCGCCGGAACCGCTCCTGCTGCTCGGTGTCGCTCACCGAGAACCAGTACTTGCGCAGCAGGATCCCGTCCTCCACCAGCATCCGCTCGAAGATCGGGCACTGCCGCAGGAAGAGCTGGTACTCCTCCTTCGTACAGAAGCCCATCACCTGCTCGACCCCGGCCCGGTTGTACCAGGACCGGTCGAACATCACGATCTCCCCGGCCGTCGGCAGGTGCTCCACATACCGCTGGAAGTACCACTGCGTGCGCTCACGCTCGGTCGGCTTCGGCAGCGCCGCGATCCGCGCCACCCGAGGGTTCAGGTGTTCGGCGACCCGCTTGATCGTGCCGCCCTTGCCGGCCGCGTCCCGCCCCTCGAAGATCACGACCAGCCGAGCACCCTCCGCCCGCACCCACTCCTGCAGCTTCACCAACTCGGTCTGCAGACGCAGAAGTTCCTTCTCATACATCTCGCGCGGCAGCTTCGCCGCCTTCTTAACGGCCATGCCGCCTCCACCCGACGACTCGCTGAGTCACTTCCGACCACGGTAGGCCCCCGACTGTAGAGGAGCTCCTCACCATGACCGTACGTGTCGGCATCAACGGCTTCGGCCGCATCGGCCGCACCTATCTCCGCGCGGCCCTGGACCGCGCGGAGGCGGGCACCCAGGACGTCCACGTCGTCGCGATCAACGACATCGCCCCGCCCGGCACCCTCGCGCACCTCCTGGAGTACGACTCGACGTTCGGGCACATCGGACGCGATGTCCTCCACGACGACAGCTCGATCACCGTCGACGGCCGGCGTATCGCCGTCACCGCCGAGCGCGACCCGGCGGCCCTGCACTGGTCCGACTACGGAGCCGACATCGTCATCGAGTCCACCGGCCGCTTCCGCGACCGCGACGCCGCGGCCCTGCACCTGAAGGCCGGCGCCCACACCGTCCTCCTGTCGGCGCCAGGCAAGGGCGTGGACGCCACCCTCGTGATGGGCGTCAACGACGACACCTACGACCGGCACCGTGACCGGATCATCTCGGCCGCCTCCTGCACCACCAACTGCCTCGCGCCGATGGCCAAGGTGCTCGACGAGAACTTCGGCATCGACCGCGGCCTGCTGACCACCGTCCACGGCTACACCAACGACCAGTCCCTGCTCGACGGCCCGCACAAGGACCTGCGCCGAGCCCGCTCGGCGGCACTGAGCATCATCCCGACCAGCACCGGTGCCGCTCGCGCCGTCGGCCTCGTACTGCCGGAGCTGGCCGGTGCGCTGGACGGGATCGCCGTCCGGGTGCCCGTGGAGGACGGCTCGCTCACCGACCTCACGGTGGTGCTGAACCGCGAGGCCACGGCCGACGAGATCAACGCGGCCTTCGCCGCGGCGGCGGAGGGCCCGCTGAACGGCATCCTGCGCGTCTCGACGGCGCCCATCGTGTCCCGCGACGTCATCGGCGACCCCGCCTCCTGCATCTTCGATGCCGCGCTCACCCAGGCGGGCGGCCCCCTCACGAAGGTCTTCGGCTGGTACGACAACGAATGGGGCTACACCAACCGGCTGCTGGACCTGACGCAGCTGGTCTCCGAGTGACGGCAAACGGAGCCCGCACACACAGATACGGCGGCTCTACAGCTTGAGGCTGAACCAGGTCGTCTTCCCGTGGTCCATCGGCCGTACGCCCCAGTCGTCGGCGAGGGCACGAACGAGCAGCAGGCCGCGCCCGGACTCCTCGTCCTCCGCCGCGAGGCGCGGTTGCGGCAGGTGGGGGCTGCGGTCGCTGATCTCCACGGTGAGATCGGTGTCCGTGCGGCACACGTGCACCCCGATGGGGCCCTGGGCGTGCTGCACGGCGTTGGTGAGGACTTCCGAAAGCAGCAGCAGCGCGTCATCCGCCGTGTCCGCGCAGTCCCATGTGCTCAGTGCCTTGCCGAGGAACTCGCGGCCCGCCGGCACGGACTCGGGCGCGGCGGGCAGGTCGGTGGTGGCCGTGGCCAGTGGAGCTGCGGGCAGCTGGGTCAGCAGCAGCGTGACGTCGTCGTGGCCGTCCGCGTCGGGCAGCAGCGTGGACAGGACGTGGTCGGCGGCGGTCTCCAGGTCGGGCACCGTGGTCGGCAGCTCGTCCAGGGTGGCGACGAGCTGGGTGAGCTTGTCCTCGATGTCCGTGCCGGGGGTCTCTATCAGGCCGTCGGTGTAGAGCACGAGGGTGGCGCCGGGCTCGATGGTGCGGCAGCACTGTTCGTAGATCACGCCACCGACGCCGAGGGGTGCGTTCACGGGTGCCGGGAGTGGCCGGGTGCGTGCACCGGGGGCGGAGACGAGAACCGGCAAGTGGCCCGCGGAACACACGGTCACCTCCCCGGCGTCGGCGGCGATGACCAGATAACAGCAGGTGACCAGCTGGTCGGGGACATCGAGATCGGCGACGACGGTGTCCATCGCCTGCATCAGTTGCCGTGGCTGGAGCCCGGTCTTGGCCAACGCGTGTGCCGCAGAGCGAAGCTGTCCCATGACGGCCGCGGCCTCGAGGCCCCGGCCCATCACATCGCCGATCAGCACGCCCACTCGGCCGGCGCCCAGTGGGATCAGGTCGAACCAGTCACCGCCGACACCGGCTCCCTGGGTCGCGGGGCGATAGCGGCTGGCGGTGGCGAGGCCGGGGATGGCGGGCGGCGTGCCCATCAGGCTGCGCTGCAGGGTCAGGGCGATGTGCCGCTGCTGCTCGTACAGTTCCGTCAACTCGGCCTCGGCGCGCTTGCGGTCGCTGATGTCCCGCACGATCGCGCACGCCCCGACGACCGCGCCGTCCGCGGCCCGGGTCGGCCACAGGGTGACGTCGACGTCCAGCAGCTTCCCGGAGCGGGTGAGCCTCAACGTCTCGAAGTGTTCGACCTTCTCGCCCCGGCGCAGCCGCTCCAGGAGCGCGGTGATCTCGTGGTTCCTCGCGGAGGGCGCCAGCATGGACACGTGCCGGCCCAGGACCTCGTCCGCCGTGAACCCGTACAGCCGCTGCGCGGCGGCGTTCCAGTAGGTGATGTGGCCGTCCAGGGTCTTCGCGAGGATGGCGTCCTGCGATGACTCGACCAGCGCGGCGAGCTCGTTGATGCGCTCCTCGGCGGCTTTGCGTTCGCTGACGTCGCGTACGGCGGCGGAGACGAGGAGGCCGTCGGTGGTCTCCAGGGGGCTGAGGCTGATTTCGACGGGGAACTCGGTGCCGTCCTTGCGGAGTCCGTAGAGGTCGAGTCCGGCGCCCATGGGGCGGACCTGCTGGTTGTGGGCGTAGCCGTTGCGGTGGGCGGTGTGGTGGGTGCGGAAGCGTTGGGGGACGAGGAGTTCGACGGGGTGGCCGAGGAGTTCTTCGCGCTGGTAGCCGAAGAGGGCTTCGGTCTGGGCGTTGACGAGGCGGATGGTGCCGGTGTCGTCGACGATGACCATGGCGTCCGGCGCCGCTTCCAGCAGCCCCCTGAACCTCTCCTCGGCGGCTTTGCGTTCGCTGACGTCGCGTACGGCGGCGGAGACGAGGAGGCCGTCGGTGGTCTCCAGGGGGCTGAGGCTGATTTCGACGGGGAACTCGGTGCCGTCCTTGCGGAGTCCGTAGAGGTCGAGTCCGGCGCCCATGGGGCGGACCTGCTGGTTGTGGGCGTAGCCGTTGCGGTGGGCGGTGTGGTGGGTGCGGAAGCGTTGGGGGACGAGGAGTTCGACGGGGTGGCCGAGGAGTTCTTCGCGCTGGTAGCCGAAGAGGGCTTCGGTCTGGGCGTTGACGAGGCGGATGGTGCCGGTGTCGTCGACGATGACCATGGCGTCCGGCGCCGCTTCCAGCAGCCCCCTGAACCTCTCCTCGGCGGCGCCCGGAACGCCACCGGGGGCCCGGGCGCCGCACCGGCACGTGCCGGGTTCCCTCGCGCAGGCGGGATCAGATGGTGCTGTTTCGATCAAGTCGTTCATTCTCGTCCTCGGCCCCCCAGGCTCACGTTGAGACAGGTCATCCCAACGCAAACCGCGCAGTTCTGCCATGACAAGTCATGTAGTGGCCTCCCGTGCCCGAAGTTGTACGCACACATGACCGTGGTGACCGTTCCTTGGCGGCGTTCGTCCGGTCACATCCCTGCCAAACCGGTGATCCACGGACACGCACCCCGGGGAAGAAGGGCCGACCGGCCCTCGAAGGACCTCCGCACAGCCCATGGGATCCCGTCGTGGTCCGTCTGATGCTCGAACCACCGAGAGCCTTGGAGGAGATCCCCGATGTCGGACGCCGTGCTCAACCGCCCCCCGGTTCACGCCCTGCTCATGGATGGCAGCACCGTGTGCATCCGGCCTGTGACCCCGGCCGACCACGACCAGGTGCAGGGGCTCTACGAGGCGATGTCCCCGGAGAACCTCCGCCTCCGGTTCTTCTCGATGAGCCCCCGGTCCGCCGCTCTGGCCGCCGACCGGGCCTGCGCCCCGGCGCACCCCGGCCACCGGGCCCTGCTGGCCGAGACGCACGGTCGAGTGATCGGACTCGCCGCGTACGACACGGCGGGCGGGAAGGACGAAGCCGAGATCTCCATCGCCGTCTGCGACGGTCTGCACCATCGCGGAGTGGGCACCCTGCTCGTCGAGCACCTGGTCTCCGCCGCCCGGGCCGACGGCATCACCACCTTCACCGCCGACGCGCTCAGCGAGAACCGCGAGATACTCCGGCTCTTCGCTGACCTCGGCCTGCGCACCGCCCGCCACTTCGAGGGGCCCGAGGTGCGCTGCACCATCCGGCTCGACGCGGACGACGCCTATCTGTCGGCTGTGGAGGCCCGGGGGCGGGCCGCCGACGTGGCCAGCCTCGAGCCGCTGCTGTGCCCGAACGTGGTCGCTGTTGTCGGCGCCGGACGCAAACCCGGCTCGGTCGGCCGGGGGATCCTGCACCACCTGAAGGAGGGCGGTTACACCCGCCGCCTGTTCGCCGTGAACCCGAGTGCCAACCACATCCTCGGCGTGCCGTCGTACCCGTCCGTGAGCGCGCTGCCGAAGACCCCCGACCTGGTGGTCGTGGCCGTCCCGGCCACAGTGGTCCCGGTCACGGCCGAGGAGTGCGGCAAGGCCGGCGTCCGGGCGCTGCTCGTCGTCACCGCCGGTCTCGACGCCGGCCAGGCGCAGGCGCTGCTGGCCACCTGCCGCACCCACGGCATGCGCCTGGTGGGACCCAACTGCCTCGGCATCTCCAACACCGACCCCGACCTGCGGCTGGACGCCACCTTCGCCGCCGACCACCCCCGCCCCGGTACCGCTGGCGTGGCCGTGCAGTCCGGCGGGGTCGGCATCGCCCTGCTCGACGGGCTGTCCCGGCTCGGCATCGGCGTCTCGTCCTTCGCCTCGCTCGGTGACAAGTACGACGTCAGCGGCAACGACATGCTCCAGTGGTGGGAGAGCGACGGCCGTACCGAACTCGCCCTGCTGCACCTGGAGTCCTTCGGCAGCCCCCGCGCGTTCTCCCGCACGGCTCGCCGCGTTACCCGCCGTATGCCGGTACTGACCGTCGACGCGGGCCGTACCGAGGCGGGTCGCCGGGCCGCCGCCTCCCACACCGCGGCCGCCGCCACCCGCACCATGACCCGGCAGGCACTGTTCACGCAGGCCGGCATCACCGCCACCCGCTCGGTCGGTGAACTCCTGGAAACCGCTGCCCTGATGCACTCCCAGCCGCTCCCCGCGGGAACCCGGGTCGCGATCGTCACCAACGCGGGCGGTGCGGGCGTCCTCGCTGCCGACGCCTGCACAGAGGCGGGACTGGCCCTGCCGCCGCTGGCCGCTGACGTCGTCGACGACCTGCTCGCCGTGCTCCCGCAGGGTGCGGCGGCCGGCAACCCCGTGGACGCCACCGCGGTGGTCACGGAGGAGCAGCTCGCGGACTGCCTGGACCGGCTGGCGCTCCACCCGGGCATCGACGCCGTACTGGTGGCCCTCGTACCCACGGCGGTCGCCGCCGCGACCGGTGACGACCTCGTCCGGGCACTCACCGACGCCCCCGCGCACCGGGCCAAGCCGGTCGTCGCCGTATGCCTCGAACAGGGCCTGCCGGTCCAGCTGCTGCCCGCCGCCGACGCGGGCACCATCCCCTCGTACGCCGAACCTCAGGCGGCGGCACGTGCGCTGGCGCACGCCGCACGCCGCGCGGCCTGGCTCGCCCGGCCCGTGGGCACGGTCCCGGAACTCGACGGCATCGACACCACCCGTGCCCGGGAGATCACTGACACCTTCCTGGCCGCGCATCCGGACGGGGGCTGGCTCGACCCGCGCATCTGTGCCGACATGCTGGCCTGCTACGGCATCCCGCAGATCCCGTGGGCGTGGGCGGAGACCGAGGACGATGCCGTCCTCGCGGCCCGGCGGCTGCGCGGTCCGGACGGCCGGGTGGTGATGAAGGCCCACTGGCCGGGACTGGTCCACAAGAGCGAGCAGCGGGCCGTGCGTCTCGACCTCCAGGGCGATGCCCAAGTCCGGGCCGCCTTCCGGGACTTCGAGACCCGGTTCGCGGGGCTGCTCACCGGTGTGGTCGTACAGCCGCTCGCCGCGCGCGGCACCGAACTGTTCGCGGGCGTCGTCCAGGACGAGGTCTTCGGCCCGCTCGTGCTGTTCGGGCTCGGGGGTACCGCGACCGAGGTCCTCGGCGACCACGCCGCCCGACTCGCCCCGCTCACCGACCACGATGTGCACGACCTGATCACCGCGCCGCGCTGCGCGCCGCTGCTGTTCGGAGCGCGCGGCAGCGGGCCGGCCGACCTCGAAGGGCTGGAGCAGCTGCTCCTGCGCCTGTCCCGGATGGCGGCCGACCGGCCGCAGCTCGCCGAGGTCGACTTCAACCCCGTGCTGGCGACCACGGCCGATATCTCCGTGCTCGACGCGCGGGTGCGGCTGGTGCCGCGTGGGCCGCAGGACCCTTATCTGCGCCGACTCCGTTGAGTCTCCACCGAGGAGGACCAGTGATGAAGCACAACAAGGTCGGCTCCGTGATGGCCACGGACGTCGTCCGCGCCTCGTACGGCACCCCCTTCAAGGAAGTGGCGCGACTGCTCGCCCACCACAGGATCAGCTGACTGGCCGTCGTGGGCGAGGACGAGAATGTCATCGGCGTCATCTCCGAGACTGACTTGATGGCCCGTCAGGCCGGAATACCCGATCCGTACGAGCCGAAGCGCCGCTTCCGGGCGATGGCGTTGACACGCGGCGGAAGGCGAAGGGCCGCGAAGGCGGCGGCCCGCACCGCCGGCCAGCTGATGACCGAACCGCCCGTCACCGTGCGCGCCGAGGACACCATCGTCGAGGCCGCGCGGACCATGGCCCAGCGGCGGGTGGAGAGGCTGCCGGTCGTGGACGAGGAGGACCGGCTCGTCGGCATCGTCACCCGCCGGGACCTGCTCCGGGTCTTCCTGCGGCCGGACTCGGAGATCCGCGACGAGGTGGTCGAGGAAGTCCTTGTCCGCGCGCTGTGGCTGCCGCCGCAGAGCGTCGACGTCTCCGTGGTGGAGGGTGTGGTCACGCTCGCCGGCCACATGGAGCGCAAGAGTGAGACACAGATCGCCGTCTCCATGGCCAAGCAGATCGACGGCGTCGTCGCGGTGGTCGACAACCTCACCTACCGCCTGGACGACAGCCACGCCCAGCCTGTCCAACAGGCCCTGCACGGCGTTGCCGATGACTGGCTGCGCAAACTGTGAGGGGAGGCGGACCGCCATGACCGGCAGGGTCCTGGTCGCGTACGGGACGACGAACGGATCGACCGCGCAGATCGCCGAGGCGGTCGCCCAGGTGCTGGGCAAGGAGGGGCTGACGGTGGAGGCACGGCCAGCACCATCGGTGGCGAACATCGAGATGTACGACGCTGTGGTGGTCGGGGGCGCACTGTACGCCGGCCGCTGGCACAAGGACGCGCGCCGCTTCGTCCGCCGCCACCACCGCGCCCTGGCCGAACGCCCCCTGTGGTTCTTCAGCAGCGGGCCGCTGGACACTTCGGCCGCGGAGCGGAACATCCCGCCCGTGCCCGGCGTACGGCGCGCCATGGACCGGCTCGGCGTCAGGGAGCACGTCACCTTCGGCGGCTGCCTGAAGCAGGGCACGCGGGGCAGAGTCGCACGGATGATCCTCCGCAACGGCAAGGGCGGTGACTTCCGCGACTTCCCCGCGATCGAGGCCTGGGCGGAGCGGCTCGCAGAGGAAGTGACGGCTGCTTAGGCCGTCACTTCCTCGCCTCGGCCCGCCCACGTTTCACGGCACGATGGCGACCGGACATCGGGCTTCGCGCGACAAGGCCTGCACGAAGCCCGGGTCCCCCGCAGCGCGTCGGCCAGCAGTTGCACTTCATGGTCTTCCCCGGTGGCACGGTCCTTCTCGGGAACACCGAAGGGCAACCCGGCGGCACAGGAGGAAAGGTTTCAGGCATGTACGGCGTGCAGCGTGCAGCCGTACACCCCGGGCCTGGGCGGCGTCGAAAGCGAAGCCGATGGCCCGCTCCGCCGGGTGACCGGCGTCGATCCCGAGGGTGACCTGTGTGTCCGGGTGCGCCGCAGCTGTGACGGGGACGAGGGCGGCCGGGCCCGTTGCCAGGCCGGTGGGGTCGTCCCCCGCCGCGGACAGGTCGAGCACGAGCATCGCCGTGGTACTCAGATCGGTCGGCGGTGAGCCGTACCGCACCTCGAGCGGCAGGTCGTGCAGAGACGCCTCGCGCGCCGCCAGTCCACGGCCGTATGACCACGGCCTGACCCGTTGGCGCAGGCAATGACGACGTGGCCCACGGCGACCGCCTCTCTGGCACCCGGGTGACCCGCTCTCACGCCTCCTACCGTGCCGATCGCCCCAGGACCGGCGCAGGGGCCGAACGGACCTGCGTAAGCCCTTGCGGCCCATATCCGACCGGGTCTCCCCAGCAAGACGCTGGCAGTACCAAGCAGGCCAAGTGCAGGCCAAGTGCAGGAGGTGCGCACCATGCTGTCGCCCGTCATCGCCGGAGTGGACGGATCGACCGAGAGCCTCGCGGCCGCCGAGTGGGCCGCCCGCGAGGCCGTGCGTCGTGACCGACCGCTGCGACTGGTGCACGCCTGGAGCTGGCACCCGCGAGGACACGACGGCGCGCCGGCCAACGCCGCGCAGCGACATCTGGCGCGCCGGGTCCTGCGGCAGGCGGCGGAGCGCGTCCGCAGCGCCGTACCCGGCGTGCGCCTCACCGACGAGCAGGTCGAGGGCCCGGCGACCGCTGCCTTGCTGAAGGCCGCCGAACAGGCCGAGTTGCTGGTCCTGGGCTCGCGCGGCCTGAGCGGCTTCACCGGTCTCCTCGTCGGTTCCGTCGCCCAAGGGGTGGTCGCGAAGGCCACCCGTCCGGTGGTCCTCGTACGGGCAGGGGAGGAGGCCGAGGACGAGCACGTCCCGGCGGACGACGGCAGCCCGTCCACCCGGACCGGATACCTCGACGTGGTGCTCGGCATCGACCTAGCCGATGCCTGCGACGAGGTGATCGAGTTCGCGTTCGAGGAAGCCCAGTTGCGGCAGGCCCGCCTGCGGGTCGTGTACGCCTGGCAGCCGCCATCTGCCATCAGCCTCGGCCCCGGAGACATCGCTCTGGTCAACGATCCCGAGCGGGCCGAGGAGTGGCAGGGATTCCTGTCCGCTGTCCTGAAGGTGTGGCGGGACAAGTACCCCGAGACCGAGGTCCTGGAGACCGTTGTGGAGGGCAAGGCCTCCACCGCGCTGGTCCGGGCCGCCTCCGCGGCGGGCCTCCTTGTCGTCGGCTGCCGCCTGGCCGAGCGGCCTACGGTTCCGCGTATCGGCCCCGTCACCCATGCCGCCGTCCACCACGTCGGCTGCCCGCTGGCCGTCGTGCCCCACGAGTGAGAGACCGGAGAGCGCGATGAGCACACCGACGACGTACGTGTACGCGTTCGCCGAAGGCAGCCGGGAGTTGGCCGGCCTGCTCGGCGGCAAGGGCGCCGGCCTGGCCGAGATGACCCGGCTCGGACTGCCCGTGCCGCCGGGCTTCACCGTCACCACCGAAGCCTGCAAGGTCTACCTCGCCACGGGGCAGGAGCCACCCGAACTCGGTATCGAGGAGGCCCGCGCCCTGGCCGACCTGGAACGGACCATGGGACGCACCCTCGGTGCGCCCGACGAGCCGCTCCTGGACTCCGTACGCTCCGGCGCCCGCTCTCGATGCCCGGCATGATGGAGACCATCCTCGACATCGGCCTCAACGACGAGTCCGTCGCCGGTCTCGCGAAGGCCTCCGGACAGGAGCGGTTCGCCTGGGACTCCTACCGGCGCCTCGTGCAGATGTTCGGCCGCACGGTGATGGGCGTCGACGGCGACCTGTTCGAGCAGGCCATCGCCGCGCACAAGGCTCAGCGCGGGATGCGTGACGACCACGACCTCGACGCCGGGGAACTCGCGCTCCTCACCGCGGAGTTCAAGGCGATCATCCGCCGGGAAACGGGTGAGGACTTCCCTCAGGATCCCGTCGAGCAGCTCCAGCGTGCCATCCGTGCGGTCTTCGACTCCTGGAACGGCGAACGCGCCCCGTGTCTACCGCCGCCGCGAACACATCCCCGAGGACCTCGGCACCGCCGTCCACGTCCAGGCGATGGTGTTCGGCAACCTCGGTCCCGACTCCGGCACCGGCGTCGCCTTTACCCGCGACCCCGCCACCGGCGCCCGCGGCATGTACGGCGACTACCTGCCCGACGCCCAGGGCGAGGACGTCGTCTCCGGAGTCCGCGACGCAGTACCCCTGAGCAGGCTGAAGACCCTCGATCCCCGCTCCTACGTCGAACTCGGCGACCACCTGCGCACGCTGGAGAACCACTACCGCGACCTGTGCGACGTCGAGTTCACCGTCGAGCGCGGCCGACTGTGGATCCTCCAGACGCGGGTCGGCAAGCGGACCGCCGAGGCCGCCTTCCGTATCGCCCACGACCTGTGCGAGGAGAAGACGATCACGGCCGACGAGGCACTGGCCCGCGTGGACGGAGCCGAGCTGACCCGGCTGATGTTCCCACGCTTCGACACCACCCCCGCCGACGTGCCTCTCGCACAGGGCGTACCGGGCGCAGCGGTCGGGGTCGTCGTCTTCGACTCCGCCGAAGCCCAGCGCCGAGCCGCCGGCGGGCAGGACACCATCCTCGTGCGCCGTGAGACCACCCCCGACGACCTGCCCGGAATGATCGCCGCTCAGGCCGTCCTCACCAGCCGCGGCGGCAAGACCAGCCACGCCGCCGTCGTCGCCCGCGGCATGGGCAAGGTGTGCGTGTGCGGGGCCGAGTCGCTGACCGTCGACCCGGTCGGCCGCCGCCTCACCACGGACACAGGGGCCGTCGTACGCGAGGGTGACACCGTGTCCGTCGACGGAACGGCGGGCACCGTGCACCTCGGTGCGCTGCCGCTCACCGCCTCCAACGTCGGCCGCGCGCTGGAGACCGAGGAGAGCACCGGCCCGTTGACCGAGGCGGTCCTGGCGGCACTCGCCCACGCGGACTCCGTCCGCCGCCTTCGGGTACGGGCCAACGCCGACACGCCCGAGGACGCCGCACGCGCCCGCAGGCTCGGCGCCCAGGGCATCGGCCTGTGCCGCACCGAGCACATGTTCCTCGGCGACCGCAGGACGCTGGTCGAGGCGGTGATCATCGCCCGCGACGACACGGCCCGCGAGGAGGCTCTCGCGGCGCTGCTGCCGCTGCAGCGCGAGGACTTCGTCGGCATGCTCAAAGCCATGGACGGGCTGCCGGTGGCGACCTGGCCGCCCTGCGCTGGCTCCACGCCGGCGAGTCGGTGATCTTGTTCGGGCCGGTCGGCGTGGGCAAGACACACGTCGCTCAGGCCCTGGGGCATCTCGCCGTCCGCCAGTGCGCGAACGTCCGCTTCGCGAAGACCAGCCGGATCCTGGCCGAGCTCGCCGGCGGCCACGCGGACCGCACCTGGGACAAGCGGATGCGGGAGCTGATCCGCCCCGACGTGCTGATCCTGGACGACTTCGCGATGCGCCAGCTGACCGCGGCCCAGGCCGACGACCTCTACGAGCTGGTCTCCGAGCGCCAGGGACGCTCGCTGATCATCACCAGCAACCGGGCCCCCAGCGACTGGTATCCCCTCTTCCCCAACCCCGTCGTCGCCGAATCACTGCTCGACAGGCTGATCAACACCAGCCACCAAGTCATCATGAACGGACCCAGCTACCGGCCGAACAAGCGACCCAAGACCACCGGCGAGAAGCCCTGGAGCTGAGTCGCTGCCGCGGATCACGGCCCGTCTTCCCATGCCGGCCCGATGACGCCCGGCCTCATCCCCAGCCGGGCGGAAGCAGGTCCCAGGAGTCTCGACCGAGCCATTCACCGAAGGTCACAGGTCTGGCACCGCCAGCATGATCGAGGGACAGCGGGATGATCAGGTCGCAGGTCGCCCGTCCGTCCCACCACACCGTGCCGGCGAGCGGGCCTGTGATCACCAGGAGAGTGGCGAATCCGCAACCGTGCTCCTTCGCCACAACAGACCCCGCCGTCTTCCGCTCGTCGAAGTCCCAATACTCGATGTTCCAAGCATTCATGGACTCCGAGAAAGCGTCCTCATCCGGATAGTCCTCCGCCCGGGGCTGGCGCCGGAAGAACTCGTCGTCGGCATCCTCGTAGGAGTCCGGGTGGGGGAAGGGCAGCGGCAGCAGGTCGCGTCGCTTCTTGCTGTTCCCCGCCCACCACCAGCCGTTCTCCGTCTTCTCAAGCTGGGCGACCGCCCCGCCCGCACTCACCTGCCGCAAGTAGCGGCGATACTCGCTGGGGAAGGCGACTCCGAGTTCGGCCTCGGCTTCGATCACTTCGGCCTCGGACAACGGGGGTGGCACGGCGGGACGATTCATGGAGCCCGAGGCTAGACGATGACCCTTCGTGCCGCAGCTGACTTCCTCTGCGTCTCAAGCACTGCAAAGGCATCTCGCACGCCCTTGCGATCGGCGCCCGTCCCGCGGGCTCACCCTGGGCAGTCGACCGCCGAGCCGATGCCCAGAGGGTGGGGAATTACGCCGACAGGACCCCTGGGGAATATCGCCGTCGTTCACAACGCGGCCAAGAAGGCCCGCGTCGAACACCTCTACGCGATTGCCGACGGCGAGGCCATACCCGAGGAGGGCGAGCTCGAAGTCGTCTTGTGTATGGACGAGTTCGGGCCGTTCGACCTGTTGCCCCACCCGGCCGGCAGTGGGGCCGAGCGCTCCGGCGAACACAAGGGCTCCGACCGCGAACCCCGCCGCAGGCGGCGGACGACCTACAACCGCTACGGCGGAGTACGGCACCTGTTCGCCGCCCTGGACCTGGCCAAGGGCAAGCTCTACGGCCACATCAAGCCGGTCAAGAAGCGCACCCAGTTCCTGGAGCTCTGCCGCTACGTGCGAACCCTCTACCCTTCCGAGGTCCGTATCGCGATCGTCTGTGACAACTTCTCCCAGCGGGTCGGCACCTGGGCCGCGGCGAACAACGTCGAGATCGCCTACACCCCTACAAACAGCTCCTGGCTCGACCGCATAGAAGCCCAGTTCACCGCCCTGCGCTACTTCACCCTCGAGGGCACCAGCCACAAGGAGCAGGGCAGCACGATCCGCCGCTACATCATGTGGCGAAATCGCCACGCCGACGACCGGCGCCTACACTCCGTCGTCGCCAGGGCCAACGTCGCCTACCCGCACGGCAGTAGCCACACCTTGGACGGGATATGGACAGCCTTCATTACGGCACGTTCCACCCGAGCACGACTGGCAGCTTGTGCTCATAACCCAGCGTGTTGATCGTCCCCGGATGCGGGTGCCCGAACTGCCGCGCGGCCGAAGCGTCGAGCCCGAGCCAGCGCGCGGTGAGTATGCGTGACAGGTGGCCGTGCGCAACGACGGCCACGTCGCCCTTGTCCAGCAGCGGCCGGACCCGGCCGAGGAAGGCGTCGACCCGCACCGTCACGTGCCCGAGGTCCTCGCCGGCGTCGACGCCGTCGCGCCACAGCTCCCAGCCGGGCTTGAGTTCCTGGATTTGCTCGGCGGTCAGCCCCTCGTAGCGGCCGTAGTCCCACTCGATCAGGTCGGTGTCGGGCTCCGCGCCGCTCAGCCCCGCCAGTTCGGCGGTCCGCACGGCGCGAGTCAGCGGGCTGCTGTAGACGGCGACGAACTCCCGTTCGGCCAGTCGAGGTGCGAGCGCACGTGCCGCATCCTCCCCCGCCTTGGTCAGCGGTAGGTCAGTGCGGCCAGCATGCTGTCCGGTCCGGCTCCATGTGGTCTCGCCGTGCCTGATCAACACCAATTCGCCCATGGCTGAGGACCATATCTCACATCGAACACAGGGCGAACGTTGTCTGATACGGCACTAGCCGCAGCAGTGGAGTTCGTCGGCGACGGCAGACACACCGACCGCGACAAGGCCACCGTCGCGTGGGAACCGCGCACGTCGTCGCCGCCCTGTTCGACTGAGCTAACCGAGATCGGCTTCGTTATGGATGGTCAACGCTCCGGCGAGGTCGAGGTCGGCGTTGGTGCCGTGTGCCCCGGCGCGGACGAGCAGCACTGCGCCGAGCGCGGTGCTCCAGAACGTCCTGGTCTCCACGCTGAGCGGTCGACGGGTCCTCCAACCGCGACTGTCGATGAGCTGGCTCACGAAGCGCTCCGATTGCCGGAACAGCAACTGAAGGTGCTGGTCGACCACCGGGGCGAGTTCGGGCTTGGAGACCCCGGCGGCGAGGGCTCGCGCGACTGACGGGAGCGAGGGCATGGCCAGTACGGCGCGGGCGATGTTGCGCCGAAATGTCGCCGCATCGGGGGCTTGGCGACCGATGCGCTCGATCCGTCGGGCGTCGTGCAGCAAGCCGAGAAAGGCGGCGTGCACGAGCAGCGAGTCCTTGGAGCCGAAGTAGTAGGTGACCTGATTGGGGAAGACGCCCGCCGCGTTCGCGATCTCCGCGACGCTCACCTCAGCGCCGGGCCGCTCCATGCAGAGCCGGGCAGTTGCCTCAATCAGCCGGCGCCTCGTCGCGCGACCGCGGTCACGCGACCGAGTCGACGTTGATCGAGCTTCGGTTCGCTTCTTCTCCACACCCGAATTGTATGTGATACAACGATGCCTGCTTGCTTGTATCGCATACAAGAAAGGTTGAAGGGTATGCACCGGACTGAAGTCGTCGTGACCGGACTCGGCGCGATCACACCACTCGGGGCAGACGTGGAATCCACCTGGAAAGCCCTGCTTGCCGGCGAGTCCGGCATCCGCGGCGGCGTCCTACCCGGTCACGAGGACACTGGTCTTCCCGACACCGTCGCGGGGACGATGGCGATCGATCCCGCCGAGTCGCTACTGCCGGTGCAGGTCAGGCGGCTCGACCGCTCGCAGCAGGCAGCCCTCACCGCGGCGGCGGAAGCCTGGGCCGATGCAGGTGCCCCGCGGGTCGACCCGGACCGGCTCGCATCATCGGTCGGCACGGGTATCGGGGGCGTGCGGACGCTGCTGAAGGAAGACGACGTGCTGGAGGTGGCCGGGACGCGGCGCGTCTCGCCACGCACGGTCCCGATGCTCATGCCGAATGCGGCGGCGGCGCTGATCAGCATCGAATACGGCGCACGGGCCGGGGTCTACACGCCCGTCTCGGCATGCTCCTCCGGTGCCGAGGCAATCGCTCTGGGAGCCAGGCTCATCCGCGCCGGCGAGGCGGACGTGGTCATCGCGGGCGGGACCGAGGCCGCGATCACCCCGATCACCGTCGCCGGCTTCGCCCAGGCACAAGCACTGTCGCGGCACACCGCTGAACCTGCCTCAGCGTCCCGGCCGTTCGCCGCGGACCGCAGCGGATTCGTCCTCAGTGAAGGCGCCGCTGTCGTGGTGCTCGAAAGCGCCGAGCATGCCAGCGCCCGAGGCGCGCGCGTCCACGCGGTCCTCGCGGGCGCCGGTATCGCCGCAGACGCTCACCACATCACGGCGCCCGCTGCCGACGGCTCCGGTCAGATCTCGGCCATGCGGAAGGCCCTTGCGCAAGCCGGTTTGGCTCCTGAGCAGATCAGCCACATCAACGCCCACGCCACCGGAACTCCGGTCGGCGACGTCGCCGAGGCCCACGCGATCAGGCAGGTCTTCGGCCGCGCCACCGTGACGGCCCCCAAGGCGGCGCTTGGTCATCTCTTTGGCGCGGCGGGGGCGATCGAGGCGCTCATCGCCGTTCTCAGCGTGGAGCACGGCGTCATCCCCCCGACTCGCAACCTCACCGCGGCCGGCGTCGGGCCCGACATCGATCTCGATGTCGCCGCAGAGCGACGAGACGTCCCCCAGGAGGCCGTGCTCAGCAACTCCTTCGGCTTCGGTGGGCAGAATGTCTCCCTCATCGTCACCGCCGCACGGCACCACGCGTCCCGTACGGACTCGACCACACCATGACCCACGCGAACGCACCAGTGTCCGTGGAGGGTCGCCGCCGATTGATCGAGCGTTGCAAGACTCGTCTGGCCGCCCACCCGACGCTGCGGGTCTCCACGAAGGCCGGCTACTTCACCGCAGCCATCGGTTCCGATGCAGTGAACGCTGACGTCCTCACCGAGGACCAGGCCCCGGCCGGGCACAGCCTCGCCCCGGACAACGTGCTGGCAGATCGCCCGCAACCGCGAGCAACTCGGGCGCGACCGGCTGGACCTGGTCCTGCTCCACAACCCCGAGCGCGCCCACCCCGGTGACCGGAGCGCCCTGCACCACACAGTCCGTGACGCCTTCGCCGTCCTGGAGGAAGCCGCGGCGGCAGGGCGCGTGACCGGGTATGGGGTCGCTACGTGGGCGGGCCTGGAGGAAGAGGCGTTCACAGTGGGGGAGCTGCTCGCCCTGGCTGCCGAAGCCGCTGGCGGGACGGAGTACCACCTGGCCGCGGTCCAGCTGCCGGTCAGCCTGGTGATGATGACGCCCATCGTCCAGGCCCTTCACGGCCAGGGCCCCCCGGCCGCCGTCGGCGCGGGGCTGCGGGTGATGGCATCAGCACCGCTGCACGGCGGCGAGCTGCCCGGCATAGTCGACCAGGAGCTCGCCGACCTCATCCGGCCGGGCCTGACCCCCGCACAGGCGTGCCTCCTCACCGTGGCGTCATGCCCAGGAGTGACGGACGTCCTCATCGCCGCCTCCAGTGCGCCACACTGGAGCGAGGCGGCCGACGCCGTCGCCCAACCCACCCTGACCGCCGCCCAGTGCGGGAGATCACTGGTGTACTCGCCACCCACTGACCCGGACACCGAGCGCCGCCTGCGCGTCCACCACGCCCGCGCCGCGACGGCCCTGGACGTCCGAGTGGAGCCGGGCAGGGAGTTCTGGGGGTGGGCTGGGCGCACCCTGGGTGCCCCGGCCCGCACCGCCGACGGCCAACCGGCGTGGCTGCGGCTGGTATCCGCACCGAAGGACAAGGCGTCAGGGAAGCTGTGGGACGGAGCCCTCGACGCCCAGCACGCCTTCGGCGACCTCGACGGGCACCGGCCCGCCCTCCTGGCCGTCCACGACGCCGTCGACGACGGCACCGCCTACCGGGCGGAGCTGTCGGTGCGCGTCGACCAGCCGGTCCTGTCCGAGGATCCGGTCCTTCGGCACGGCATCCAGCTGCCGGACTCCTGGTGGCAGCAGCTCGCCGGGGTGCTTCAGAAGGTGGCGGCCGCTGGCACCGACCGCGTCGCTGTACGACAGCAGTACATGGACCGGGTCATCGCCCAGTTCGTCGGCATCCCGGCCCCGGTCGTGACCTGCTGGACCACCGCCCACGCCGACGTGCACTGGGCGAACCTCACCGCATCGCCCCTTCAGCTTTTGGACTGGGAGGGCTGGGGCCGAGCACCTGAGGGGCACGACGCCGCCACCCTCTACGCCTACACCCTGCTCCAGCCGGACACCGCCGCCCGCGTCCGTGCCACCTTCCCCATCCTGGGCAGCCCGGCCGGCCTGGCCGCCGAAGCCACCGTATGCGCCCAGCTGCTCCAGACCGTGGCCCGCGGCGACAACGTCGTCCTCGAGGACCAGCTCCGGAACTGGGCGGAGGAACTCCGCCGGCGCTGACGGCAAGGGGGCCGGGCGGAGCTTGTTTCCCAGGTGCGGAGCAGGCAGTGCTCGCGGATGTGTTCAGCGGCGTTCCGGTTGCCGTTGCACCGACCCGCCGTTCCGGCGGATTCCTCGCACGTGCCGGTGATCTTTCGGCTGTTCTGGGGCGTTGGCCGCAGCCCGGCTCCTAACGTTCTTCCACCGGTGTCGGGCTGCGTCGAAGGGTGGTGTGGGCGTGCGGGGGAGGAAGGCCTGGCTGGAGGCGCTGCGGGTTCTGCGTGACGGGGAGGCGGAGTGGGGGTGGGTGCTGTCTGGTCAGCTGCGTCCCCAGTATCAGCGGGCGGTGGAGGCGGCGGCCGGGCAGGGGTTGGCGGAGCTGGCGGATGTGTTGGTGCGGGCGGAGCTGTCCGCCTATGCGGGCCGGCCCATCTTGTGGGCGGCGAGGCTCGCCTCGTACGGCCATGACGTTGTGACGTACGCCGATGCCAGTCCTGTCCCGGTTCGGCGGCAGTGCCCGGCAGAGGGGGAGCGTTTGGTCGAGCTGCGGCCGGCGGAGATGGATGCCCTGCGCGTGTACCTGAGCAGCGGGGCGCGGTTGCGGGTGCCGCCGGCGGCTGGGTTGGCGGAGCGGGTGCGGACCGCGTGCTTTGACCGGGTGGGCAAACGGTGGGCGCTGTGCCTGGACGAGGCGCAGGTCGAGTCGGTGGCCTATGCCTTCTACCTACGTTCGATGTGCGGTTCCACGGCGGAGGCCAACCGGTTCGCTAGGCAGTACGGCGTCGTCTTTTCACCCTGATCGCCTGACCGGTCGGCGGGTAGTTGCGGCTGCCCCGGCTGTGCCCCGGAACGTCCGAGGATCCGGCAACCCCTGCCTCCTGCCGTTCCCGGCGCACGCTGCGGTGGCCGGGGGAGGGGCCCGAAGGCCGGGCACGGTTCGGGCCCCTCGACTGCGCACACGTCCGCAGGGAGGACGGCGTCCGGTACGCGTGCCGTGCCCAACGGCTGGCCGTGCAGAAAGGTCACGCCATCCCCGGCGCGCCGGCCGGCGGCAGCCAATCAGGTGGCTGGGGTGTGGCTGGGCGCGCGTGGGGCGGGCGGCGGTGCGAGCGTGGAAGCAGCAGGTGCTGGGTGACATGGGATGGAGCATGGTGATGGCTCGGGCGATCTGGACGGGTGTGATTACCTTCGGGCTCGTCACCGTCCCCGTCGGTCTGTACACGGCGACCGAGGATCACACGGTCCACTTCCACCAGCTGCAGCGGGGCACCTCGGACCGGATCCGCAACAAGCGGGTCAACGAGCGCACCGGCGACGAGGTCGAGACCAGCGACATTGTCAAGGGCTTCGAGCTCGACGAGGGCCAGTATGTCGTGGTCGAGCCGGACGAGCTGGACGAGATCGCGCCGGGCCGCTCCAAGACCATCGACATCACCGACTTCGTCGACCTTGAGCGGATCGAGCCGGTCTACTTCGACCGCACCTACTACATCGCTCCCCGCGGCAAGGAGTACACAGGGGTCTACGAGCTGCTGCGTGCCGCCCTCGCGGAGGCGGACAAGGTGGGGATCGCCACCTTCGTGATGCGTAACAAGCAGTACCTGACCGCGCTGCGGGCGGAGGACAAGGTGCTGGTGTTGCAGACGCTGCACTGGGCGGATGAGGTCCGTGACCCGGCCCAGGAGCTTCCCGAGCTGCCTTCGGGCCGGGCGGGGCGCGGCAAGCAGCTGGACATGGCGCTGCAACTGGGCGACGCGCTCAGCTCCGACTGGGACACCTCCCGCTACCGTGACACCTACCAGGAGAAGGTCCGCGAGCTGGTCACGGCCAAGGCCGAGGGGCAGGAGATCGCAGCGGCCGAGGAGCCGCCGGAGGCGACCAACGTGATCGACCTGATGAAGGTCCTCCAGGGCAGTCTGCAGGCAGCCCGCTCCGGCTGCGGCGGCCAGGAGCCGGCCGCCCAGCGCAAGGGGAAGACAGTGCCGCGGAAGGCGGCCGCCCGGTCGGCGGCGGGCAAGGCGGCCAAGGCACCGGTGCGCAACGCGCCGCCGAAGAAGGCCGGGGCCGCGCGGTCCCGCACCCACGGTGCTGGCGGCAAGAGAGAGCTGCAGAAGCTGAGCAAGACGGATCTGTACCAGCGGGCGACCGAGCAGGAGCTTCCCGGACGGTCGAAGATGAGCCGCGAGGAACTCATCGACGCCCTCGCCCGCAGCGGCCGCCGCCGCAAGAAGACCGCCGCCTGATCGGCCGTGCCTGCACGGGGACCGCACGTCCTCGGCCGTGCTATGGGCTGAGCTCCTGGCGCACGTCCAGGTAGCAGCGCAGCCGGACGCCGGGCTCCCCGGGAGCCCGGGTCGTGGTGTCCGCGATCGCGGTCGCCCATCTCCTGGCGAGTAGTTCCTGGACCGCGAACGCGGTCCGGTCGTCACAGGCCGCGACCTCGACGACGGCCACGCCCGGCTCCGCCACATGTACTTCGCTGATCGGCTTCATGCCAGGCACCACACGCCCGCACCGCATGCAGTTCTCCCCTCCTGGCGTATTCACCCGACCGAGTAGGGCGGCCCGTGGCGACGACGGAGACGGTGCCGCACCCGCAGAGCTCCGAAGGCGGTGCCCCATGAGCGCACCCACACCCGCCGGTCCCGCACCCGAAGGAAGCGCGGCCTGCAGCCGC
Organism: Streptomyces sp. NPDC031418; assembly: GCF_055581605.1. Classification (NCBI taxonomy): domain Bacteria; kingdom Bacillati; phylum Actinomycetota; class Actinomycetes; order Kitasatosporales; family Streptomycetaceae; genus Streptomyces; species Streptomyces sp. NPDC031418. Next base: position 82,771 of record NZ_JBVIJC010000032.1, on the reverse strand, counting down.
CTGCCTTCTGCCGGCCTTCCCTGGCCTTGCTGGCCTGCGCCGACCGCGGCTACGCCCGCTTCCTCGCCCAGCCTGCTCCGGCGACCACAACCAGGACGACGCGGCGGGGCGCCGGTGAGCGACACCGTGCTCCACGACCCTCACGGACTGCTCGCCCCCGAATTCCCGCTGGAGCCGGGCCCCCGTGGCTGCGACGAGTGAGGTGCCAGAGAGAGGGAAATCGTCCACGGCATACGGCGCACATATGCCCCTCACTCCTTGGAAGTAACTCATATTTTGTGTGCTTGTAGGACTGAAGTAAGGGCATCCGGTGGCCAGGAGGTTGATAACGATGGTTCCCCTGCTTCTGGTTCTTCTGCTGGCCCTGATCCTCTTCGGCGCGGGCTTCGCCCTGAAGGCGCTGTGGTGGATCGCAGTGATCGTGCTCGTCGTGTGGTTGCTCGGCTTCGTCGTCCGGACGGCGGACGGCGCGGGCCGCAAGGGCCGCTGGTATCGCTGGTAGACGGAAGGCACCCGGCGCACGAAGCGCCCCAGCGCAAGAAATGAGTGGGCCCGGCCGTGACGGCCGGGCCCACTGGCGTGTGCGGCGGCCGGGAGGGATCGGGCTTATCGGACGCACCGCAGGGTACGTGAGTCATGCACCGGCCCCGCAGACTCGGCAGTGGAACCCTGCTCCTCCTGTCTGCGCGGCCGGTGCTCGTCCACCTGCTGGCGTGGGACTGCCAGGGCGCCCCGCCCGGCCGCCGCACGCCGTACGCCGCCAGGATCCGGGGTGCGGCAAGCGTTGCGCCTACTGTTGCAGGGACGGGCGGGATGGGCGGCGCGGCCGGGGATCAGGGCGCGCTCAGCCGGTTGCGCGTCGGCGAGGTCGCCGCGCCCGTGGCCGGTGCGGGTGCCGGCGGGCAGAGCAGCAGACGGCCTGCGGGGTCATCGCGGCCCAGCAGCACCGTCAGGGGCGCCGCAACGGGCTGGCGACGTCGCCGATGATGCCCGCGGTGGTGCTCTGGTGTCGGGCTGTTGAGTGGTTGATGCGTGAGGGGCAGTGCCGCGGCTATGCCTCATCGGTGAGTGTGGGGGGTGGGGCGTAGGGGGAAGGGAGCAGGGGCCGAGTGAGCTGACTGTCTATGCCGGGGGGCGTCATGGAGATCGCGGCGTTGGTGGTGTCGGTGGTGGCGTTGATGGTTTCAGGCGCTGTGTCCTTGCGGCAGTTGCGGCTGACGGAGCATGCCAACACGCTGCCGGTTTTGGTGGACCTCTTTCGGGAACATCGCAGCGTGCGATTGGCGCAGGCACGGCAGTTCGTCCACCAGGAACTGCCTGCTTGTGACCTGTCCGCTGGGCTGGCCGGTCTTCCGGAGGACGGGCGAGACCTGGTCCGCGAACTTGCTTGGTACTACGACAACTTGGGGGCCTTGGTCGCACACGGCGTGGTGGACATCGAGCCCGTGTCCGGATACCTGGGCGGGTCGGTGATCGCGGTGTGGGAACGCGTGGAGCCGCTGGTGGCGGTGGAACGGGCCAAGAGGGCGCAGAATGCCCTGCCGGACCCGAACAGGTGGCAGGAGTACTTTGAGAACCTCTACCACTTGGTCCGGGACATGCCTGCGGAGCGAGTCCGCGCGCAGACGCACCGGTGGCGGCTACCCCGTTCCTGACTCCGACGCGTCGGCCGCAATGGCGTCGGTCCGGAGACAGATCGGCCGTCGAGGGTGTTGCTCGCGCGTGACGGCTGCGCGGGCTGCCGGAGCTGGAGGACGGCCACAACCAGAAACCGGGGAAGCTCCGCGGCCTCCCATCAAGGGTCTGCCCACTGGGCGGCCCCGACCTTCCACCCGCAGACAAGGCGGGCTCGCGCGTGGGCTGCACCGGGCGCGAAGGCCAGGAGGGAGAGGAGGGTCGTGGGCGGGCCCACCACGTCTTGCCGGGTCTCGTTGCCCGGTGAGGTGGGCCGTCCGGCGTCCCGCGACGGGGCTGCACGCCCGCGGGGCCTCCTCCTGCGTCAGCAGGAGGAGGCCCCGCGGTAGGGGTGGGGGGAAAGGAGATGGAGAAACAGGGCCCAGGCTGTCCGGTCAGCCGGCTGCCGAGGACGGGGCGCCGGGGACCGGACGGCGAACCAGGGCGGCGCACCGCATGCCGAGCGCGTTCAGGAAAGCGGTCGGCAGGAACACCAGGTCGCAGACCACCATTGCGAGGGGCAGGAACGGGATTGCGAGTAGGGTGGCGATGCCCAGGTGCTCCGCGACCAGCACGCCCACGAGGACGTTCTTGACCCGACGGTTGAGCACGGTGAAGGGGAATGCGACCTGCGTGATCACGGTTCTGTAGGTCAGCAACAGCACCAGCAGGACGTGAGCGGCCAGGAAGCCCGACAGCCACGGCCACGGCGTGAAGTAGTCAAGGTGCAGGGCGTAGTACAGGGCGCTGGCAGCGGACGCAGGGCCATGTGGTCGCGCACGGCCCGGCGTCCGATGACCTCACCGTGGGTGCCGTGGACCTTCCGCCGGAGCGCTACCCAGGCGGCGAAGGCGGCGTTGAGTTCCTCGATGGAGGAGAAGGCCCGCCCGGCCAGGACGTGGTCGCGGACGATGTTCATCTGCCGCTCGACCCGGCCCTTGCCCTGAGGCCGGTAGGCGGCCAGCACGTCGATGTCGAAGTCGTAATGCCCGGGGAAGGCGACTGCCTCCGGGTGCAGCGGAACCGCCTCACCCGGGGCGACGTGCCGGCGCACGACCGTCTTGGTGCGGTCATAGACGATGCTCATCGGCACCCCGCCGAAGTGCGCGAACGCGGCCCGGTGGCAGTCGGAGAACGTCGCCAGATCCTGACGTGTGGTGAAGCAGCAGAACGGGTCGCGCGAGTACGACAGCGTCATGTGGAAGGAATAGACCTCCGGGATGCCGACATGGGCGAGGATCTTGCCCGCTTCTCCCCAGTCGACCTGGGCCTGAGCACCGGGGACGACCTCGAACCGCCGGTGCAGGCCCGCCAGCTCACCCGGGCCGATGCCCAGTTCCTCCGCGATCCGGGGCCGGGCTTCCTGCAGATAGAGCTTCACCCGCTGGTAATTGATCGCGACCCCGTACTCCTGGACCAGGGGCTCGTGGATCACCCTGCCCGGTGCACTTTCATCGGCTCTGGCGCTGATCTTGTGACGGGTCGCCTGGTTGATCGTTTGTGCGGGTGTGTAGTTCAGATGGGTTACATCAGGTCCTGCCGCATCTGTCGGCCGTCGTGGTTGAGTCGGTGCAGCGGTCAGTGGAAGGCGTCGTGTTACGTACGCGCTCGCGTACGTCGTCGGCGCGGTGCCCGCACTGCGAGGAGCATTCGAGACGGGTGCTCGGACGGTACGAACGGCGCCTGATGGACGCTCCGTTGGGCGGTGTTCCGGTGGTGATCGTGCTGCTCATATGGCGTTTCAAGTGCCTGGCTGCCGACTGCCCGGCGGTGACGTTCGCGGAGCAGATACCGGGGCTGACTGGCCCGCACGCCCGGTACACCCCGGTGCTGCGGGGCCAGTTGTGTCGCATGGCCGAAGTCCTGGTCGGCAGGCCCGGAGCCAGACTGGCCGGACGACTCGGCATGATGGTGGCCAAGGACACCCTCCTGCGGCTCCTTCGGGCCGCGCCACTCCAGGAACCGGGCCCCGTGCGTGTCCTGGGAATCGATGAATTCGCCTTGCTCAAGGGGCATACCTACGCCACGATTCTGGTGGACCTTGAAGTCCGCCGACCGATCGACGTCCTACCCGGTCGGGAAGCCGAGCCGGTGGCTCGCTGGCTCGCGGGACATCCCGAGGTGGAGATCGTGTGCCGGGACCGCGCCACGGCCTACGCGGAGGCCGCCAAGCAGGCCGCCCCGCAGGCGGTCCAGGTTGCTGACGTGTGGCACCTGTGGAACAACCTGGCGAAGGCCGTCGAGAGGACGGTCGCCGCCCACTACAACTGTCTCCGCTCCGCTCGTAAAGGCGCCGCTGCCTCCAATGAGCCGGAACCACCGCCGATGCCGGACGGCCTCCTCGACGTCCACGGCCGGCCCCGTCGCATCGTCGCGACCATCCGCGAGCGGCACCGCGCCGTCAAGGAACTTCACGCAGCAGGCCGCTCCCTGCGCGGTATCAGTCGCGACCTGGACCTCGACTACTACTCAGTCCGCCGCTATGCACGGGCGGAGAATGTCGACGAGCTGCTGGTCAAGGTCACCCAGCGCTGGTCCAAACTGGACGACTACAAGCCCTACATCTACCGGCGCTTTACCGAGGGCTGCCACAACGCCCGACAGCTTTTCCGTGAAGTCCGCGACCAGGGCTACCCCGGCGAACGGACGATGGTCAGCCGCTACGTCCGCCTGCTGCGGGAGGGCATGGTGACCACACCTCCACCGCCGGCACTGCCCAAGCCCCGTCGGGCCCTGCGCGGGATCATGACCCACCCCGAGCGCCTGCGCCCCGACGAAGCCGTCGGCATCAAGGAGATCCGTGCGGCGTGCCCCGAACTCGATGCCGCCATCGAGCACGTCCGCGGCTTCGCCGGCCTCATGCACGAGCATCGCGGAGTAGACCTTCCCGTCTGGATCGCGCGCATCGATCAGGATGCCCTGCCGCACCTGAGCCAGTTCGCCAACGGACTCCTGCACGACCTCGACGCGGTGACTGCGGGCCTCTCGACGACCTGGAGTTCTGGCCAGGTGGAGGGCCAGGTCACAAGAGTCAAGCTCCTCAAGCGCGCCGGGTACGGCCGAGCCAAACTCGATCTCCTCCGCACTCGCATCCTCCTGCGAACTTGAACCGCCGCCGTCACAAGATCAGCGCCAGAGCCTACTCCGGCTCTGGCTCAATTTCCGTGATCGCGTGGCTGTGAGTGACACCGGCTTGGTAGGCAGCGAGGGCTTTTCCGTATGCGCGTGCTGTCCGGATGTCGACCGAGAGCTGCTGACGAACGAGTCTCAGTCAGCGAGGTCTCTCGCTTCGTAGCTGGCCAGCCCCAGGGCAAGCAGGGGCGGCACCAGTGCGTTCAGATACCAGGCCATGTCCGTGAGGGCTGGTGCTCCGGAGAGGCTCCGCCGGTCGATCGTCGGGATGAAGGAACAGCGCGATCGGCCAGCATGAAAAAGCAGTTGGCCACCGGTTTCCGCAGATGAGTGATAGATGCAGACACCGACGTGGTGGTCGATGTTGGCCGGTGAATCGACCAGGGTCAGGACCTCAGCTGCCTGGTCCGTTGAAGTCGACTGCCAGTCGAACAGGTCGTCGTTGTTTACCACGTAGGAGATACCAAGCGGTTCCTGCAGCGACCACCCCTCACCGGCCAGAGATCGCACCACGGCGCCCACGGTGACGGCACGTGCGAACACGAGATCGATGTCGGCGGTCCTGGACATTCGCGGCTCCTGTGGTGCGGTTGATCGATGCCGGAAGCGTTTCACGTGTTGCATCGTCATGGAGCGAGGAGCACTCGTTTCCTCAGGAGTGCGAAGCCGGCTCGGCCGAACATCTGGCGTTTGAGCATCTTGATGCGGTTGACGTGCCCTTCCACGACGCCCGAGCTCCAGGGCAGCGTGAGCCCGGCGATGACCGCGGCCCGGTCGTGATCGATGCCGGCGGCGAGGGTATGGAGACCGGGTAGGTCGTCCTGGCGGATTGCGTGGAGCCACTGGGGCAGCCGTTGGCCCTGTCGCTCGGTGAGGATCTGGGCGAAGGAGCGGACATGTCCGGCGAGGGCTTCCAATTCGGGACAGTGAGCCATGACGGCCTTGAGCCGGAGCCGATCGACCTCGGAGAGGGAGTCGGGGTGGCGCAGGATCCAGCCGGCGACGGTGCGGGGCGAGGGCGGGGTCCGCCCGGATCGGCCGAAAGACGTTTGGTGCGGAAGTAGGCGCGAACTCGCTGGTAGCTGCCCTTGTAGCCGAGTGGCACGATCTCCTCCCATGCCCTCCAGGCGTTGGTGCAGCCCTGGTTCCAGCGGTCGTCCAGGTAGGGTCTGTACTCGTCGAGGACGGAGGGGCGGCCATGCCACTGGCTGTGGAAGAGGCCTTTCGGGGTGGTGGCGTCGGCGAGAAGCTTGACCGTGCGGTAGGTCATCCCGAGCTGGCGTTGGACCGCGCGGCGGCTGTGGCCGGCCGCCAGCAGAGCGTGGACGGCGGCATGGTTGGACCGGGTTGGACGCTCATCGGCCGCCTGAAGATGGCTCCTGCACGCATCCGCGTCTGAGAATGCAGAACTGGCGCGGGGCCCAGGGGGGAACCGCATGAGCTGCGAAGGATCCCGACTTCGATGTTGGCCTCCCGCATACCCAGAGATGGGTCCCTGCCGTTCGTTCTACGGCCGGCCGCGAGTCTCCTCGCCGTCGCCCTGGCTGCCGGCTCGCTCATCGGCACGGCACCCGCCCAGGCGGCATCCGGCCCTTCGGCCTCCTCGCCCGGGGCTGCTTCGTCAAGCAGTGATCCTCAATCCACCACTGGCCGTCTCAATCCCACCGAGGCCGCCTCCGCGCAGGCAAAGGCCACCGGAAAGCCGGTGACCATCGATCAGTTCACCGACACCGGCACTGTGGTGGTAGCCAACCCGGACGGCACCTTCACCCGCTCCGACTCCTCGATGCCGCAGCGCGTCCAGGAAGCGGGCAAGTGGGTCCCGGTCAACACGACCCTCGTCCGCAAAGCCGACGGGACCTGGACACCACAGGCCGCCGTGACAGCCGTAGCGTTCTCCGGCGGCGGCTCCGCGGTGGTGATGGTGTCGGGCGGGGGCCGGCGGGTCGGTGCGTCTCGGCGTGACCCTCGCGAAGGGGGGGCTTCAGCGTTGCAGTGACGCACCTGTCGGGTTCGTCGATTCTTCTCGACTGTTGATTTCGGCAGAGCTGAATGGTCGTGGGTGAGTGGACTTTGTGGCCTGTCCCGCCACCGTTGCCGCGAATGCCAGTGTCATGCCTGCGAGTTGGACTGGGGTGAGTGCCTGGCCGAGGGTCGTCCAGCCGGCTATGGCCGCGGTGAGTGGGGAGAGTGGGCCGAGGAAGGTGACTTGGGTGGCGGTGAGGCGGCCGATGCCGCGGAACCAGAGCCAGTAGGCGACGGCGGTGTTGGCGAGGGCGAGGTAGAGGTAGCCGCCGAGGGCGCGGGCGTCCAGGGCGGGCGGGGCGCCCTCGGCGAGGAGGGCGAGCGGGGCGATGAGCAGCCCGCCGGCCGTCAACTGCCACCCGGTGAGGGCGAGCGGGCCCACCCCGTCGGGGCGCCGCCACTTCTTGGTCAGGACCGTGCCGGTGGACATCGATGCGGATGAGGCGAGGGCGGCCAGCACGCCTACCGCGTCGAGTGCTCCGGCCGCCTTCAGTACGACGAGACTGACGCCGAACGCCGCCACGACTGCGGCGGCCAGCGCCCGTCCAGTCGGCCGCTGCCCCAGCAGCAGCGCGGACAGCCCGACCACGAACAGCGGCCCGACCGAGCCGACGACGGCCGCCATGCCGCCGGGCAGCCGGTAGGCGGACAGGAACAGCAGGGGGAAGAAGGCACCGATGTTCAGCGCACCGAGCACGGCCGTCTTCCACCACCAGGCACCGCGCGGCAGCACCCGGGTGAGGGCCAGCAGGAGCAGGCCGGCGGGCAGGGCTCGCGCCAGGGCGGTGAACAGGGGACGGTCGGCCGGGAGGAACTGGGTGGTGACGGCGTAGGTGGTGCCCCAGGAGACGGGGGCGAGGGCGGTGAGCAGGACGGTCGCGGTCCGTTTCATGACCGGGTTCCTTCAAGGTGGCGCAAGGTGAGGGCCGGGACTTCTTCGCAGTCACGGGAAGCGAGCGGGGAGGTTGTGCGTACGACGGTCTCCACGACCGGCCGTACCGCGTTGGCCGGCAGCCGGCGTTCCGTGCGGATCAGCAGGGCGGCCGCCAGCGCCGAGGTGAGGATCAGGACCGCCCAGGGCGCCCGGCCGTCCACCGCGAGCAATGCCGTGAACAGTGACGGCGCCGCTGCCTTCGCCAGCGACCAGGACATCTGGTACGCCGCCAGGTAGCGGCCGCGCACGGCCTCGGGTGCCGCCGACACGGCGAGGACCTCGGCGGCGGGACTGTGGATCAGCTCACCGAGCGTGTAGACGACGACCACGGCGACCAAGGCCCCGCCCAGCACCGGCCCGGACTGTGGCCGCAGGGTGCCCAGCGCGATCAGCCCGAGGAAGGCCACCGCGAACAGGCTGCCGCCCAGCGCCGCCGCCCGGGTTCGCCGTGCACCGGCCCTGCGCACCCGCCCGCCGACGTACACCCCGGCCGCCGCGCACAGCACCGTGTTGATCGTGAACGCGGCACCGGTGAGCGCCGCGGGCCCGTGCAGCCACTGAACGAGGAACAGCGGGAAGAGCACGGACAGGGCCGAATAGCTCAGCGCGTTCAGGAAGTTGGCGCCGGTGACGGCCAGGAAGGGCCGGTCGGCGAGCACGAGCCGGTATCCGGCCCCGGCCCGCCGGACGGCCCTGCCGTCGGCGGAGGGCAACGGCCGCAGCGGCTTCAGCAGCAGCGCGGCGAGGGCGAAGGACAGGGCGTTGCCCCAGGCCGCACAGGTGTAGCCGGCGGGTCCGGCGAAGGCGATGACCAGGGTGGCGAGCAGGGCACCGGCGCCGTAGCCGCCGTTCTGCAGCGCCCGGGTGGCGGCCTGCAGCCGGTCCCGCGCGGCACCCCGCGCCACCTCGCCGAGCAGCGAGGACTGTACGGCGGGGAAGGCGCGGTCGGCTGCGGCGGTGACCAGCGCGACCGCGGCGAAGGCGGCGAGGGAGCCGGCGAAGGGGTAGACGGCGAAGCCGGCGGCGCGCACCCCGTACAGGGCGAGCTGCACGGGCCGCGCGCCGAACCGGTCGACGGCCGCTCCTGCCAGCGGCAGGGCGGCGAGGCCGACGAGCCCGGTCACGGTCAGCACCAGCCCGACGGTGGTGAAGGAGAGGCCGGTGACGTAGTGGAAGAAGACCAGCGTGAAGGGCACGTACATGCCCGTGCCGACGCCGTTGACGGCGGCGGCGACGGGCAGGGCCCACTGGCCGGGTATGCGGTCCGGTTTCTCCACGGTCGACCTCTCGGAATCAGAATCGGAATCGGCATCGGATGCGGCTCGGCGGCGGGCGCAGAGGGGCCTGCGTCACTTGCCTTGGCAGTGATTAGCTTAGCGCTAAGCAACTTTCCGTCAAGCTACTTTCTTGCGAGTGACTCTGTGCTCGCGGATACTCGGGGCATGAGTGCACAGCGCAAGGACGCCGTCGACGCGATCATCGAGCAGTGGGCCGGGGTGCGACCGGACCTCGACACCAGGGCGATGGAGGTCTTCGGGCGGATCTACCGCCTCTCCCGCACCATGGGCGACCGCATGGAGAAGGCGTACGCCCCGCACGGCATCTCACGCGGAGAGTTCGACGTGCTGGCGACCCTGCGCCGCTCCGGGGAGCCGTACACCCTCTCGCCGCGCCAGCTCTCGGCGACCCTGATGCTCACCACGGGCGGCATGACCGGCCGCCTCGACAAACTGGAACGCGCCGGCCTGCTGCGCCGCTCCCCCGACCCGCACGACCGCCGGGCCCTCCAGGTGACGCTCACCGAGAAGGGGCTGACGGTCATCGACGAGGCGGTCGGCGCGGGCCTCGCCGTCCAGAGGGAGGCCCTGTCCACCATGAACGACGAACAGGCCGGCCAACTGGCCGACCTGCTCCGGGATTTGCTGGCGGGGACCCTGGAGGCCGGGCACTAGCCCACGTAACGGGCCACCGCTTCCCCGATGCGCCCCGCGTCCGCCGCATCCGCCGCCCAGGCCGCATACCCGTCAGGGCGGACCAGGACGGTGGTGCGCCGATCGCTCGCCCCACGCTCGACGGCCAGCCGGTCCTTGCGGGCGCCCCGGCCCTTGCAGGCCTCGGGGGTGATCAGCACGAACCTGCCGCCGTGCAGGGCCTCGTAGAGGCGGCCGCCCTTGAGGGCGACGTCCGGGACACGGGTGCCGGTGAGGCGGTGGGCGCCGCGGGGTGCGGCGTAGCGGTAGCCGATGCCGGTGATCTGGCCGACCGCCCTGCGCCGGGCCGGGCCCACGGTGTCCAGGAAGGCGGTGAGCGCGGCACGCAGCGCCAGTTCCCACGGCCGCTTGGCCATCGCCAGGCGGACGATGCCGCCGCTGCTGCGCAGCACGGCCTCACCGACACGGTGGCGCTCGGCCTGGTAGCTGTCGAGGAGGGCCGCGTCCGAGTGGCCCTGGACGACGGCGGCCAGCTTCCAGCTCAGGTTGGCCGCGTCCTGCAGACCGGTATTCATGCCCTGACCGCCGGCCGGGGTGTGGACGTGCGCGGCGTCCCGGCGAGGAAGACGCGTCCCGCCCGGTAGGCGGGGGCCTGTCGTTCGTCGCTGTGGAAGCGGGACATCCAGCGGGCGTCGTGCATGCCGTAGTCGCGGCCGAGGGCGAGCCGGGTGACCTCCCTGACCTCGTCGAGGTCGAGGGGCCCGCTGTCGGGGACGTCATGGGCGCGGTTCCAGGCGGTCACGCGGTGGCAGCCGTCGCCGAAGGGCGCGAGGAAGGCGAAGGCGTCACCGACCGCGTTGACGGTCAGCAGGTTCTCGGGCTCCTCGGCGAGGCGTACGTCCGCGAGGACGACGGAGCGGATGGCGCAGCGGCCGGGGAAGAGCAGCCCGATCGCGTCGCGGACGGCGCTGCGCATGCCATCGGCGGCGACGACGTACGGCCCGCAGACTGTCTGCGGCCCCGCCGGGCCCGCAGACTTCGACCGTCAAGCCGTCCGCCTCCTGCGCGAGCCCGCTCAGCTCGGTCTCGTGCCGGAAGTCCACGCCGGCGTCGACGGCGCGCTCCCCGCGCACTTGCGCATCTGCCACTGCCACGAACGCGGCTGCCGCCGGCACCCCCGACACCGCGGCTGCACCGGCCCCATCCGCCTCCTCCTCGCATGCGAATGCGGCGGACGCCTCTGGCGACTCACCGACGCCTGCAGCAGCTGCGCCGCAGCAACAGCCCAAGCCGCCGTCGTACCCGACACGACCCTCACCCCCTCCACCCCCGAAATGCCCTCCGCCGTCTCCCACCGACGCTCCACAAGGCAGCCCAAAGGCCCCGGCCAACAGACCCGGGTACGCGACATGCTCAGCTACGGCCGGGCGGGCCGGTACAGATACCCGCCCAGCACCCCCGAAGAGGTCCCCCTTGTCCACCCGTTCCCGCCTCCAGATGGCTGACAGCACCCCCCGGCCGGCCCGCTCGGCACCTTCGGCCGATCCCGCCCGCGCCAGCCGTTGCACCGAGGCCCTGCGCGACATTGCCGAGGACTGCACCGTCGTCTCCGAGGCCCTGCTCCTGAGCGCCTACACGCCGGCCACCCCCAACACCGACCTGCTCCAGCACCTCGTCAGCCTCCGCGACCTGATCGTCCGGGGGGGATCGGAGTCGTCGTCGTCCGCCAGCGCGGCCAGGGACAGCCGCTCGCCGACCTCGCGCCCATCGCCCGGCGCACCGAGGACCGGCTGCGCAAGAAATACGACCCGCCTTCCGTCGACCGCGCACTCACCATCCGCCGACGCCCCATGCAGGCCGCGCCCGCCCACAACACGGCCGCCGGCGGCACTCCCACCCTGCGCCGTCCCGGCCAGCGCCTGGCCTGCGCCCTGACCCTGATGCGCAACGCCTCCGGCCGCTGGCAGCGTGAGCTCGCCGAACAGATGGGAGTCCACGAGTCCTACGTCTCCCGCATGCTCTCCGGCCAGCGCGATGTCTCCTGGAGGCACGTCAGGATCATCTGCGACGAGTGCGGAGTCGATCCCGACCTGATGAAACCGCTGTGGGAAGCAGCCGCCAGCGTCCAGCCCTCCAACGCCCAAGACCCCGTCGAGTACCTGCGACCTACCTCCAAGGCCAGCACTACGCGCTCGGCTCACCCGAACCCCGGATCATCCTCGCCGCCGCCCAGCACACCATCAGCGCCGACGACCTCACCCGCGCAGTGAACGGCCCCGGCGTCCCTGACTGGCCGGTGATCGACCGCCTCACCGTCATCCCGGCCTTCCCTCACCGGCCCCCTGGTGGTCGCCCCCGGCGGACGCGTTGCCCTCGGACACGGGGTGTGGGTGGCCCTGTCCCCGGACCGGTACTGCCTGGACCACGGCCCCGGCTCCGAACGTGAGTGCCACTCCGTCACCGGCCGGCACCAGCGCTGGGGAACGCTGTCCCTGGACTTCTCAGTCGACCGCTCGTACGAGTTCCTCATGCCCGTCCGCGTCGGCCCCGGCAGGCCCACACGCATCGTCGTCCGCCGGAGCGGAAGCCCGCCCGCGGAGGAGGCACGGGTGGTGACACTGCCGGGAACCCCGGGCTTCGTCATCGCCTACGCCTGGCGCCGCCCGCCACCGGAGCCGGGCGACGGGCCGACGACGATGACGGCGTACGACGCGCGCGGCCACGTGGTGGCGACAGCGCGGTCAGCCCTGCTGGGCGGGTGAGCACCGTGTCGCCCACCGCTTCGCGCACGGACATCCGTTAGGCTCACTTCGCCCCGTATAACCCTTGATGGGCTGAAACCCTTGACCGGCGGAGGGCAGGACGGCGGGAACCAACCGCGAGCGCCTCATCAGAACGCTGACCTTCTGGCTACGGCCTTCGTTCGTGCTGCGCGTCATCAACCGGTTCCAGAAGATCGCGGGCTTCGACCGCTCGATGGCATTGGCCTCCGGCGCGCTGACCGCGCTGATCCCGCTCGCGGTGCTGAGTGGTTCCGTCTTCGGCGGAGAGTCCGCGGACCGGATCATCAACCGCTACGGGCTCACCGGTGGCGGTGCCGAGGCCGTCCGGGCGGTGTTCTCCACCGAATCCACGAGTGCGGGCGCCGGTGTCTTCGGCACGCTGTTCCTGGCGATCTCGGTACTGAGCTTCTCCCGGACCGTGCAGCGGCTCTTCGAGCAGACCTGGGAACTCAAGCCGCTCGGCGTCCGCAACACGCGCAACGGCCTGTGGTGGATCGGCGCGCTCAGCTTCTACACCGCGGTGATCGGATGGCTCTATGTGGCTCTCGGCGGCGGGCGCCTGGGGCTGGCGGCTGCGGTCTGCGAGATCCCGGTGACCACGGCCTTCCTCACCCTGAGCGGCCGGCTCCTTTCCGCGAAGCGGCTCACCTGGGCGGCCCTGCTCCCGTTCGCGGTCTCGGCAGCCGTACTGACGGCGTCCTATTCGGTGGTCGCGACCATCTATCTGCCGCGCCTGTTCGATTCCTACGCCTCGCGCTACGGCGCTGCCGGAGCGGTCTTCGGGATGGCCTCGGTCCTCTTCGGCGCCATGCTCGTCCTCGTCGTATCGGCGGCCCTGGGGCGGGAGGTACGCGACGAACTGCTCCGGATCCAGCAGGGCCTGCGCCCGTCCCAGGACGAAGTCCGCCGCCAGTGGGACAGCATCGTCGAGCAGACGCGGTCGCGTTGGCGCACCGTGCGCAAACAGCCCTCTCACGAGCAGCCCGAGAACTCCTTCTGACGATCCCGCCGTTCCGGCTCTGGCGCTCTCGCGAAGGGCCGGTGCCCGCCGGCATGCTCAGGCGGACGCGGAGGCGTTCCCTTCCAGCGCCGCCTCGGAGATCTCCTCCAAGGACCGGGATCGGGTCTCCACTCCCCAAAGGGCGATCGCCGCGGTGGCCAGCGCGAGTGGTACGGCGCCGAGCAGGGCGGTGGTGCGAAGAGACGGCGGAGCCACGGCTGCCACCACCACCGCGATCATCAGCACGCCGCCGGCCAACCCCTTCCGCCCGCCGTTCCCGGCGCACACCGCGGTGGCCGTGAGAGAGCCGAAAGCCGGGGCACGGTCCAGACCGCTACGTGTCGGGCTCCTGGCGCAGGTCCAGGAAGCAGCGCAGCCGCACGCCCGGCTGGCCGGGCTCCCGGGTCGTGCGGTCCGCGACCGCCACCGCGCACCGCCCGGCGAGCAGTTCCTGGACCGCGAAGACGGTCTCGTCATCGGCGGCCGCGACCTCCACCACAGCCAGCCCCGGCTCCGCCACGTGCACTTCGCTGATCGGTCTCATGCCCGGCACGACGCACCAGTGCATGGGAAGGTTCCGCCACCCCTGCGCCCTTCACCCGACCGAGTAAGCCCACACCCCGCGGAAGGGAGCCGGCTGTGATCGTTTCTGCGGTGAATCCTGGTCCGCCAGTCGGGTGACGCCGGGGCCGCAGCTTTCCGTGCAGGCAGGGGTGGCCGGTACTTCTCGTGATCAACGAGTGTCGTGATCACGAGAGGAACTCGCGTGCGTGCAGACAAGGTGAAAGCGGTCCTGGTAGCTGCTGTGGCCACGGCGTTGCTCAGTGCGGTGATGCCGGCATCCGCGGCGGTGTCGGGTGGCCGCCTCCATGCGGAAGGTCTTCCTCTTCGGGACGCGGTGGCGGCCCTGCCCGTGGCGGACGAGCACCGCCAGGGCTACGACCGTCTCCGTGAGTTCGGCACCTGGATCGACGCCGACAAGGACGGCTGCAACACCCGCAAGGAAGTCCTCATCGAGGAGGCCGTCGAAGCGCCGGTCGTCGGCCCGGGCTGCTCCCTGACCGGCGGCCGCTGGTACTCCTACTACGACGACGCCTACGAAACCGGTGGTCTGGACATCGACCACCTGGTTCCGCTGGCGGAGGCATGGGACTCCGGTGCCTACGCCTGGACCAAGGCCGAGCGAGTCGCCTACGCCAACGACCTGGCGGACCCGGTGCACCTGGTCGCGGTCACCGCCAAGTACAACCGGCAGAAAGCCGACAAGGACGTGGCCGACTGGCTGCCTCCCTATGAGCCGGCGCGCTGCCGCTACATCACGGAGTGGACGCACATCAAGATGCGCTACCACCTGTCCGTCGACGCCCGGGAGAAGGCGGTCCTGACCGACTACGCCGACGCCTGCCCCAACGTCCCGGTCAGCACCGACCCGCCGCGCTGACCCCCCTGCCCGCGCACCGCTCTGACCGAGCGAGGCTATTCGAGGAGGCCGAGCGCGGTGTCCGGCCGGCAGTGCGGACAGGCCGGAACCTGGCCCCGGAGCGCGTCGAGTGCCTACTGCCGGGTGGCGGCACGGCACCGGCCGCTCTGGGCCGCCCCGCCGCCACCCGCTGACCGGCCTGCTGCGCCGCGAGCCCGCAGTTCGCGGCGCGGGCCAAGACCGAGAAGGCGCTCTCACCGCCCCGCAGGCGATGCTTGACGCGCATCCCGTCCGAGACGACGCCCACCGCGGACAGGGCGATGCCCGCCGTGTGGCAGTCCCGGGCAACCGCGGTACCGTCCACCCCGAGCTCAGCGATTCACGCCTGCATCTCCTGTGGCCACAGCCCCAACCGGGGCCAGGCCCGCGCCCTGGTCCTCAGCTCAGAGGTAGCACAGGTGCCGGGCCTGGCGGCTGAGCAGGGTGAAGGAGTGGGACTCCAGCGAGAGTCCATCTCCGCGGCGGCCGGACCGGTCCGTGCGCCGCCGGGCAGCGGCGGCGCGGGCGATGCGCCGGCGGACCGCAGCGAGGTCGACCGCCGCCCCGGCCAAGTCGAAGACGATGCCCGGCACAACACGGGCCGCGCCCCCCACCTCACCGCCGAGAACCGAAAGCCATCGGCACGAACAACACGGTCCAGTACAGTCGACAGTCCCCCCAACCTGCCGACTGCATGGTGTGGGCCACCGGCGCGCGAGGTCACCAGAGGTCGAAGCCACCGTCCTGCCTGTACTCCTCCTTCCAGCGGAACGGACCGAACTTCTTGTACCTGACTCGTCTGACGTAGCCAGGGCCCCTCTCCTCGATGACCTCCTCGTCGGGCATACGCTCACGGACCACGGCCATGGCGACGGACCCCCCGACGGTCTCAAACAGCACGATCAGCGTGCTGCCCCAGCCGGACGGGATGCCCACGGGGAATCCCGCCAGATGCGAGATCCATCCTCCGAGACGGAGAGTGGCAGGAGCCAGCCAGATCAGCTCGGCGGCGATGGCGAAGAACGGAAGTGCCAGAGCACAGGCGAACAGGAGGCTCCAGAGGACCTTTCGCTTGGTCCGTTCCTCTCCGGACAGCTCCTCCATGATCAGTCCACGCACGGCCCTTTCCCCCAAAACAATGACCTTGGCCGTCGCGGCAGCCACGACAAGGAAGGACATGTTGAGGACAGCAACGCAGATCGCCAGCGCTGGGAACTTCCTACCGTCGTTGGGCAGAGTGAAGCCGGCGACCCAGAACGAGGCCACCCAGATGCCGATCGCCCCTCCGAGAAGCCCGAACAGCAGGCTCAGCATCCGCACCAGTGCCCGGGCGGTCCGAGCCCGGGGACCGGCGTTCCGGGCCGCTTGAATTGTCGCCGTCTGAAGCTGCTCGCTCAGCTCAGCTGCTTTGCCCTCCGCCTGCTGCACTAGGAGCCCGGCCTCGGAAAGCGCCAACGCTTGCATGGGGAACGGTTCTGTGCCGCCGCCGAGTGGGCCGCGCAGGGCCTGGTGGGCCAACGCGACGGCATGCGGGTTACGGGCCAGCACGAGGCTCCCCCCCTCGGCCGAGGTGACGCTCAGCGTTGGAGTCTGGTCCGGCATCTGTTTGGGTACCCAGTGGCTGATGAACTGGTACAGCTCGTCGGCACTGATGAAGCCGTCCCCGTTGAGGTCGGCCTCGCCGGTCTGCAGACCGCGCACGACTGCGGAGGTGAACACCGATGCCTTGCCTTCTTCTCTGCTGGCAAGGTCGTCCTCGAGTGCGCTCTCGTAGCTGTACTGGAGGGCGGTGGAGGAGGTGATGACGATCCGGCCGCTGCCCTCGAAGGTCCCTGTGAGTTCGACCTCCTCCTGTTCACCGCGAGGACGCATTCCCCTGTTGAACGCTCCGCTGTAACAGCAGTCAAGCAGCAGGATGATGCGGCGACTGCGGCTCTCTTCCATACGGGCGGCGATGAAGTCCGCTTCGACCGAGGTGGCGGCCAGCGCGTCGAGATTGCTGTCCTTGGTAATGAAGTGCAGTTGATTGCGGCGGTTCTTGCGCCCGTGGCAGGACAGGTGCAACAACAAGGTGTCGTCGCTGGTGGCGGAGCTGAAAAACTGCTCGATCGCGATCTTCCATTCCAGCGTCGATGCGCCGGACAGTACGCTCACCTCGAAGTCGCCGATCGCCGGGTCGCCGAGGACCTCGCGCAGTCGCTCGGCGTCATAGGCCGCGCCGGGCAGAGCCGCAAACCGGGAGTCGTCATATGTCTCGGCGGCCAGCACCAGGGCCCGCTTAGCCATCGGAGTCCTCCTCGCGGCCGGTGGAGGCGAGGTGTGCCAGGAAGGCTTCGACGATCCGACGGCGCTCGGCGGGCGACCCAGCTTGCAGGTCCAGCTCGCTGTCGCCGATCCGGATGGTGACCGAGCCCGAGGTACGACGGGCCAGCCAGTCCTGGACTAGCAGGATCAGCGCCCGGACGGCGGGTGCTCCAACCAGGCCCAGGGCCAGGGAACTGTAGACGGTAACGTCACCGGCCCGGGTGCCAGGGGGCGCCGGCGGGGCCGGAGCATGTTCCATGTGGAGCGGTGGGAGCTGGTCGAGTTCCTCGATCAACGACTCCATCTCGCGTTCGGTCGTCTCCGCGCCGTCCGGATCGCTGAAGACCAGGCCGATCTCTACTAATTCTCGTGCTCGATTCATTCCGCCCCCCTGGGTGTGGCACATCAAGGTGCAAACAGGGTGTCACAAGGGACTTGCTCACGAGGGGAGTTCATCGGATGGCACTTTCGACAAGCTCCTGTCCGCGGCCCAGCGTCAGGCGGAGGTGGACTGGCTGGTCGCGCTGGACGCCACGATCGTGCAGGCTCGTCAGCACACCGCCGCCAAAGGGGGCTTGATCGTCGGCTCCTGTCTCCGCCACATGGGTCGCCACTTCGAGCGCGCCCTGGGCAACCACGTTGAGGTCTGCGACCAAGCCAGCCACGACGGGAACGGGGGCCTGTGATCCCACTTCAAGCGTCACTGGGAACACCTCTGCCACAGCCAACGAGCCTCGCACGCCCGAGCTACGGCAGCCACGCTGATGACCGCGAACACGCATCCCGTCACCCAAGGAGGTGCAGGTCGGCCGTTCTCCAGAAGCAAGGCACGCCGGGGCTGCTACGTTCAGCGCGCCCTTAACGCTTATGGGGTGGGCCGTGCGCAGGCCCGCGTTGTCGGCTTCGCTGACCCGCTGGGAGAAGGTGCTCCGCGCCAGCGCATTCAGATCCTCTAGATGCTCATGGAGTTGCCGTGCCCGCACATCACGCCCGCAAGGGACCCATCCGCCGCCGCCGGGCGATCACGGGCGAGTCGTACGCCGACGCCGGGAAGGCCCTGCACCGCGAGCGCCGTGTTCGGCGCTGAGTTTGTCGCGGCGGGTCTTCTGGTTCATGACCCACACGCCGAGCTTGGTCTCGGTGCCGTCGGGCAAGGTCTCCACCGCCTTCCACGGGACGGGGCCGGTCGGCACCCTCTCGCTCGACCCACTGTGTGAGGGCTGTCAGGCCTCGCTGGAAGGCCTGCTGTGCCTTGCTCGGGCCCTTCGTCGCGCGCGGCTGCCGGGGCAGCAGACGCCTCCTCGGCGGGCTTGATGCCCAGTGTGGTCAGTCGTTCCTGCTGTTCGGCAGGAGCCGCGCCCAGATGGCCGGCTGTTTCTGCTGCTGGAGCCATTTGTAGCGGATGGCGTCGACGATGCTGCGGCGGGGCCACTTCTCCGGGGCCCCACCCTTCGGGGCCTGGCAGGCGGGGGTGGGCAGGAACCGTTCCAGGAGGGCCCATTCGGGGGCGCTGGTGTCGGAGGGGTAGCGGTAGCGGCGCAGCGGCACGACCGGGGGCGGGCCGGGACCTGAAGAGACGCCAACTGCCGGGCGACCGCGACCCGCCGCCCGATTCCTCCGCGGGGACGACGGTGACGAGCCGCCGCGGCGGCACGGGGCCGCTTCCGAACGGGTGGGATTGGCGGTTCGCATGGCGAGTGGAGAGGCGACTTCCCTAAGCTGCGGCGGCATGAAGGGGCGGCGTCCGGCGACCGCCTCACGAAGACAGGTGCGGGAGAGCACGGGTGGAGCCCTACAGCAGGCACGGCAAGTTGGTGCGGGACCGGATTCCGAAGATCATCCGGGAGGACGGTGCCGAGCCGGTCACCTACACCGCGGGCCCGGAGGAATACCGCAGCCGGCTGCGGGAAAAGCTCGGCGAGGAAGTCGCCGAGTTCCTTGAGGCGGACGAGGACTCGGCGCCTGAGGAACTCGCAGACGTGCTGGAGGTCGTGCGCGCGCTCGCCGCGGACCTGGGGGTCGACGCGGATCAGCTGGAGAAGATCCGTGAGGCCAAGGCCGGTGAGCGGGGCGGCTTCGCCGACCGGATCGTCTGGACGGGCAACCGCTGACCGCAGGCCGTTCTCGGCGACGAGTCGGTACGCGACTTCGTGCACAACTCCGTATGCGGTTGGGGACATTGGTTGGTACGCGGCTTCGTGCACCAGGACGCGGGCGGCTGGGGACGCCTGGTGGTCCGCGACTTTCACGTTCGGAGCTTGGCCAGGACGGCATGACAGGCCCCGGGCAGCGGCAGCACGGGGGCACCGGCGGCGGGGGCGAGGCCGGCCCGGCGGGCGAGGGCGGTGATCTCGCCCGGGTCGATGCCGCGCTGGAAGGTCCCCTTGCTCTGGCTGGACCAGAAGCCGTCGTGGTGAGCGGTCCAGCCGCCGTCCGCGGCGGCCTTGGCGATCTCCTCTGGCGAGCGGGTGACCACGACGAGGTGGCCGCCGGGGCGGGCGAAGGACGCCGCGTCTTTGAGGGCCTGGATCCGCTGCCAGGGGTCGGGCAGCACGTTGAGGACGAACATCGAGGTGACCAGGTCGAAGCCGGTCCGCTCGGGGCGGGGCCAGCCGAAGTCGTCGTGAGGGTCGAACCCTTCGGCATCCAGACCCGCCGAGCGGTAATGGGCGACATCGGCGCCGCGTCCGCAGCCGTGGTCCAGGACGCTCCGGACGCCGAGGAGGCCCGTCAGGTGCTCGGTCACGGCCCGGGAGGCCGGAGAGGGGGCCTGGCGGCTCATCGCGGTCTTATGGGGCTGATACTCCCTGGGGGCCGGGGCGGCGGAGGTCTGGCCGGTGAGCTCGCTCAGCGCGAAGAGCACGTTGTCCGGCTCGGCCGCCTGGCCGGTGACGGGCAGGTCGATCAGCAGCGCGGAGTGGTCGGTGAACGCCTTCGGGCCACTTCGCACCGTCGCGTCCGGGGTGACGGTGGTCGTCGCGGTCAGGTGGTCGCTGAGCAGGGCGAGGTCGCAGCGGAAGCGGCTGGGCTTGCCGGAGAAGATGCGCTCGAGGGTGAAGGCGGGCGCCGTCTCGGCGGTGGTGTCGACCAGACCCGCCCCCTGCATCAGCTGCCTGAGCGCCTGCCGTTCGGTATCGGTGGTGAAGGTGCTGGTCTCCTCGCCGAACAGGCCGTCCTCTGGGCGGGGAGCGAGGTTGAAGTCCCCGCAGATAAGCAACGGGCGGCCGTCCTCGGCGGCGGCCATCGCGGCGAGTTCGGCCAGCTGCGCGGCCCGGGCGGCGCCGGCATAGGCGTCGAGATGCACCTGAAGGACGACAAGCCACTCCAGCTCGATCCGCTGAACCCACGGCCTGGGTGAGCACACGGCGGGCGCGGCGAGGTCTTCACTGGTCCAGGCGGCCAGGCGTCCGTCGCCGCTGGCGAAGGTGAAGCCGCCGAGTGCGGGCGGCGTCCGGTCAGCGGGCTTGAACGGCTCCTGGGCGAGCACGGCCTTGACGCCGTGCTCACGCAGCCAGGCGGCGAAGTTCGAGCGGGCGCCGGCGGCGCCGAGACGCTTGTTGAGGTTGACCGAGGCCAGCAGCACGAGAGGTCCTTAAGGTCACAGGGGCAGGGGCCTGCCGGAGGCGGCCTCGTCACGGAAGGCGTCCCACAGGATGTTCAGCGGGTGGGAGGCGTCATACGTCTCGCGTTCCCCTTTTCGGGCGAAGACACCGGAGATCAGCTGGAGCATGGGGTCGAAGTCGTCGGCGAAGTCGATGAGCCGGAAGTCATCGCTGGTGGGCAGGCGCCCGTCGACGGCGGCCTCGCCGATCGAGCGGGCACACAGCATGCACCCATAGGTCATGCGGGACCGCAGCAGGGCGAGTCCGTAATAGATGTCGTCGATCTCGGCGGCGATCTGCAACTGCGAGCGGAAGTCCGGCCCATACCAGCGCTCGACGAAGTCGGTTATCACCCCGCGGGAGGGGATGACCAGCGGCAGCGTCCGCAGCCGGTCGACGCCGACGGTCCTGGCGGCGAGCTCGCGCACCGGCAGGTTCGTCAGCAGGGCCAGGCCCTCGCGATGCCATTCGAGGAAGTCGTACTCGGGGGCGACCCGCTCGGCGGCGGCCTCGGCCGCAAGCCCGCCGCACAACAGGTCGACCTGGTTGGAGTCCAGTCGTTTCCAGAAGTCGCGGGTCCGCACATGCACGACCTTCAGCTCGACCTCTCGCTCCAGCAGCTGCGGGGCGACACGCTCCCACACCCGGCCCAGGAAGCCGAGGGTGAACTCGGTCGTCCCCACGGCCAGCGTCGAGCCGAGCCGGCGGCGGGAGTCGGCGATGCCCTGCAGCCAGTCGGCGAAGGTGGCCCGGGCCCGCTCGACGACCTCCAGCCCCGTCGGGGTGAACAGGAAGTCCCGGCCCCGTCCCTGCTTGACCACCAGCAACTCACCCGTGAGGGCCTGGAAGTTGCGGTTGAGGATGTCGAGCTGTTTCTGCACGCTGGACTGCTCACGCCCGAGGACCTTCGCCGCGGCCAGCGCGGTTCCCGCCTCACGGACGACGATCAGCGTCCTCATCTGGTCCCAGGTCAGATCCAGCAAGTGAGGGGAACAGGCCAGCAGATCGCCACGGAACCCCTCCGGGCCCGGCACCTTCAACGGCCCGGACGGCAACGACGGCACCATCACGCCCCCTCCCTGACGTGACCTCAACCAGCTTGCACTGTCCGCACGGCCAGCAGGACTGAACTTCTCCGCATTTCACCCCGAGAAAACCTTTAAATGTCCTATCGGACATATGGATATCGCGGACTATCCCGGGGAACATTTCAGCAGCCGCCTTCGATCCGAAAGGCGACGCCCACAGCACTGCCTACATCCCCGGGGGTGAGCCATGCTCTCAGCCGAGTCGATCACCTGGCTGATCAGTCAGGGCGCCATGGAATGGCCCGGAAAACTCCGCGGCGACGGTCTGCTGCTGACGCTCGGCTCGCCGCTGCAGCCGCTCACGGCACCCGGCACACTGGTGGTCGACCTCGCCGACCAGTCCAGCATCGACGACCTCTACGGCGAGCCGGTCACTGAGTGGAAGACCCACGAGCTGATGCCCGGCGAGATGCTGCTGGGGGCGGTGGACGAGCCGCTGCGGCTCGGGGCCGGGCTGATCGGCATGATCGGCGGGTTGAGTCACCTGGCCCGCGTCGGCCTGGCCATCCACGTCACCAGCCCGTTCGTCCTGCCCGGCTGGAACGGGCACCTGACGCTGGAGCTCGTGAACACCGGCCCCGCCGTCCTGCGGCTGCACCACGGCATGCCGCTGGCCCGCCTGCTCGTTTTCGCCCTGAACGGGCCCCGCAGCGGCGACGTCGCGTCCCACCCCTTCTACGGCCGCGAGGCCGACCTGAAAAGCCGATACGCCGACGAGTTCCCTGTCGGCCCGATCCGGAGGTGACCCTGATGGACTGCCAGTTCTGCACCGAGTTCACCGCACGCGAGAGCACGACCCGGATCATCACCGAGACCGCCAGCGGCTGGGTGCTGCTGCCCACCATCGGCGCCCTGGCCCCGGGCTACTGCCTGTTCATGCCGCTGGAGCACCTGGACGCCGCCGCCGACGTCACCGAGGCCGGCCTGGACCGGGTCGCGGCGGAGACGGAACAGATGCGCACCCTGATCCAGGCCCGCTACGGCCCGGTGATCCTGGCCGAGCACGGCCCGCGCGACTGCGAACTGGGCGCCTCCTGCTGCAGCCACTGCCACCTGCACCTGATCCCCGTCCCCGACCCAGACCGGGTCACCGCCGCCTATCAGAAGACCGGCGGCACCGGCCTGCGGCTCACCTCCATGGCGGCCCTCCCGGCCGCCGCGGACGGCTCCTACCTCTACCTCTCCCCGCGGCCCGGCGAGCACTACTACTGGCCCTCGGCCGGCTTCGCCCGCCAGTTCGTCCGCCGCGTCTGCGCCGACGAGCTCGGCATCGGCGACTTCTTCGACTGGCGCGACCACCCCTTCACCGAGAACCGAGAGCGCACGTTCGCCGAACTCTCCGCCGACCTGCACCTCGCGGACGCCGCCTGACGAAGGGAAGGGGAAACGGCGCGATGGCGATACCCCTGCCCCGCCCGTTACACACACTCACCGCCGACGAACTGACCGCCGCGGCCAATGACCGGCGCTGGCCGAAGTGGCAGACCATGGCCCTGCTGCACTCGCTGCAGCTGCCCGTTCTCAACGCCTGCCTCATCGAGCCGGGCCACAGCGCGGCCGCCCTCCGCACCTCCGCCCACGTCCTGGCCGCCGCCACCGGCACCGAGAAACTGATGATCCGCTCCGACGGCGGAGTGGAGAAGAAGCAGTACTACCGCGGCGGCAACACCTTCCCCGTCGAGGAGATCCCGTCCCGCGCAGCCGGGCTCCTGGCCCACGGACGGGCCGTGATCCTCGCCGAGCCCACCAACCGCTTCACCAACCGCCTCACCGTCCTGATCCGCATGGACCGGCCCGGCCCCAGGCGGCCGGGCTCGCTCACCCTGGAGGCCCTCGGGCCCGGCTACGACGTCGCGGACCTGACCCGCGGACAGATCCCGCCGCAGGTCACCGCCCACCTCGACGACATCGACTGGGACCACTACCAGCCGCCCCGCTGGAACGAATGGAACATCACCGGCGACCGCTGCCCCGGCGGCGAGGACGCCCGACGGCACCGCCGGCTTGAGCGGCTGGCCACCCAGACCCTCACCGACGGCGGCCACCTGGACGGCACCGCCGGCGCCGAGCACGCCGAGGCATGGCTGCGTGAGCGCGGATTCCTGCACCTGTTCTCCCCGCAGCCGACCCGCGAGGCCCTGGCCAAACGCGCCCGCCGGCTGTTCGAGGACGCCTTCTTCCTCGCCGCGGCCCAGCCGAACCGGAACTGGCACTGCCTGGCCACCGCGTTCTCCGTCTTCGACGAACCCCGCACCATCTACTGGGACCTGGTCGACGGCGAACGCAAGTACGCCGCGACGGCACCGGCCGCCGCCCGACACGAGGAGCGGGCCGCATGAACACCCCACCGATCTACATCGACCACCAGGCCACCACCCCGCTCGACGAGCGCGTCCTGGAGGCGATGCTGCCGTTCTTCACCAGCGAGTACGGCAACCCCTCCAGCCCGCACACCTGCGGACGCACCGCCGCGAGGGCGATCCGCACCGCCCGCCAGCAGGTCGCCGACCTGGTCGGCGCCAAGAACGAGCTGGAGATCGTCTTCACCTCCGGCGCCACCGAGGCCAACCACCTCGCGATCGTCGGAGCCGCCCTGGCCGCCCGCACACACGGCGGGCACATCGTCACCACCGCGATCGAGCACAAGGCCGTCCTCGCCGCCTGCCAGCGCCTGGTCGACCACCACGGCTACACCCTCACCCGCGTCGGCGTCGACCGGCACGGCCGCGTCCACCCCGCCGACATCGCCGCCGTCCTCACCCCGCACACCGTGCTGGTCTCGGTAATACACGCCAACAACGAGATCGGCACCCTGCAACGGCTCGCGGCCATCTCCGAGATCACCACCCCGCGCGGCATCGTCCTGCACACCGACGCCGCCCAGAGCGCCGGCTGCGGACTCCTCGACGTCGCCGAAATCGGCGTCGACCTCGCCTCCCTGTCCGCTCACAAACTCCACGGCCCCAAGGGCATCGGCGCCCTCTATATCCGCGGCGGCACCCGCATCACCGCCCAGCAGACCGGCGGCGGACAAGAACGCGGCCTGCGGGCCGGCACCCCCAACGTCCCCGCGATCGTCGGCTTCGGCGCCGCCGCCCACCTCATCACCACCGACGCCGTCCCGCCCCCGACCCGCACCCGGGCCCTGCGCGACCGCCTCCAAGACCGCCTCCTGGCCGCAATCCCCGGCGCAATCGTCAACGGTCACCCACACCGGCGACTGCCCGGGAACCTCAGCCTCACCCTTCCCGGCATCGAGGCCACCGACCTCCTCGACCGCATCCCCGGCATCGCCGCCTCCACCGGCTCGGCCTGCAACACCGGGAGCAGCGAACCCTCTCACGTCCTCACCGCGATCGGCCTCACCCGCGACCAAGCCCGCGCGACCCTCCGGCTCAGCATCGGTCGCACCACTACCGACACCGACATCGACCAGGCCACCGACCTCATCACCCGCACCGCCCACACCCTGATGCCGGCTCCCGCCAACGCGGCCTGACCCGCTGCCCGGACCGGGCCGCCCCCGCGGAAAGATCCCCCGAGGCCCGCCGGGGCGACCTTCGAGCCGCGCCCGGCCGGACCTCGGCGCCCTTCGCCGACGACGGGAACCTGACGCTGGACCCCTCGCTCCGATCCCGCCCACACTGCGTAGTTCGCCGGGGGAGCACCCCGAAGATCCCAGGGCCTACACGCACACCAGTGCGATGCCGCAGCTCAGAACCCCCGGGCATCGCACCCCAGTGCGTGTAGGGCCTGGGGCCGGTGCCGCTGGCCCCGGACAGCGAAGGACCCCGGGCCGCGCGCCCCGGGGTCCTGTCGCCGGTCTCACCGCCACTGCTCCCCAGTCGTCAGGCGCGCTGCCCACCCACGCGATCGGCCGGCCCTCGCTGTTGCGGCCCCAGTGCGGCTCCTCCATCGAGGTCTCGTGCCCGTCGGGCAGCACACAGATCCGCCCCCACCGGCCGTGCTTGCCGCCACAGAGCCCGGCGAGCCCGTCCGCGTCGTCCACAGCCACGGCCTGGTCGCAGCGGTCCTGGAACGGCTGGAGACGGGCGCACAGCTCCATGCCCAGCTCCGTCTCCGCCACCTCCACCTGCTCCCGTGGCAGGAGGCCCGTCGGGGACCTTCCGCGTGCCTGTGTTCGCTATGACCCCGCCGAGGTCCGACGGGACGGACGGCCGCGTTGTTTTGGCAGGGTTCCTGGCTCTGAGCTATCCCCGGCGGCTTTGAGCCAGGCCAGCAGCTGCCGGCGCGCTCGTCCAGCACGTGCTGCGGCTGCGCTACGACGAACTCGCGGCGGTCATGCGCACGGCCGCGGACGGCGCCGAGGGGCCCCTGGGCGACCTGGTCGCCCGGTGCGCCGACTACGTGCACTGGGGAGTCGATCACCCTGGGCAGTACCGCACGCTCTTCGGCGGTGGGCTGCCCGCCGAGCTGGTGCCCACGAACGCACACGGCGCGGGAGAGGAACTCCTCGGATCCGTCGTCGCTTCCCTGGCCGGCGCCCGGCAGGACCAGCCGGAACATCAGGACCGTCGCGGCCCCGAGTAGGAGTGGCACGCCGGCCTGCTGCTCTGGACCGCGCTGCACGGCCTGGTCGCGCTGTACAACGCGCATGGGAACATGCCCTCGCCCGACCTCACCGACCTCATCGCGCAGACCCTCGCCCTGCACACCGGAAGGCCCGTCGACGAGATCGTGGAGCTCGCCCGGACGGCGGACCGCCCAACGTGAGCGGCTCACGCCAACAGCTTGGGCCGGGCGCGCTGGAGGAGAATCCGGTCCTGGCGGCGTCGGCGCTCGCCTTCACCGCGCTCCACCCGTGGAGCAGGCCTTGCCGGAGTACCGCAGCGGCGCCCTCGGACGGCTGGGACGGACCGAGGAAGCCGAGGCGGAGGCCCGGCGGGCGTACAGGGGTGCCGCTGCTGGTACGTACAAGCACAACCCGCACGTCGCGGACGCCGTCGCGGCCGCGACGAAGGCCGCCGACGCGGCCCGGGAGCGCGCCGCCCAGTACGTGCTGGCGACACGGCTGGAACGGCTGCGCGAGCAGCTGGCGGAGCACACTAAGCAGGCCGCGGCCGTGCCGTGGACGGACCGGCTGCCCGAACTCGCCGCGCGCCCGCTGGACGGCGACACGGCCGGGGCGGTGATCGCATGAGCACCGAGCTGAGCGGGGTCGACATGACTGCCCGCCGCGAGGACCGGCAGGAAGACCGCCGTGCGCAGCGCCGAAGGGTCGCGGTGGACGTGTAGGCCGCGCTGCCGCACGCCTCCGAGGACGAGCGCCGGGCGGCCATCGCCCAGCAGCTCCACCACGACGTGACGGTCAGAGCATGGGCCCGCGTGGCCGAGCGGGAGCAGGTCCGCGCCCGGCAGGCGGCGGCGAAGGCCCGCGCCGAAGCCGCGGCTGCGCAGGTTCCCGCCGTCCAGGCCGCGCCGGTGGCGCCGGTCGTGGTGCCCGCCCCACGTCCGGTCGCTGCGCCCGTCCCGGCCGTCGACGACGTCGACCAGGAGCAGAAGCTCGTCCTCGAGGCCCTGACCCGCGACCAGGTCCTCGACTGGCGGGCGCGCGCGATGAAGGACCCTCAGCTGGTGTTCGACCACATCGACCGGTGCGGCGAGACGTCGGCCCGGCGCCTGTTCACCGGGCGGCTGGTGGACCAGGTGCAGCGGGTGGCCAGCCTCGGTCACCTGAACCTCGGCTACATCCCGTGGGGGCAGGCAGGAGCGGCGCCGAGACATCCGGTGTGGGCCTGGCCCGCGTCGCGCTACGGGCCGCGACGGCGCAGGTCCGGCAAAACGGGGTGGGCAGAAAGACGAAGCCACGGCCCGTCCGTACCGGGCGCCGGGACGGGGGCGAGCCGATGGGCCTGGAAGTCGCGATCGCGCGCTGGTCACCGAGCGGGCCTGCGAGCTCCCGGCCGCCAGCGCCTCGCTAGGCGAGCGGTGGGCAGCCATCGCCCTGGAGCTGGCCGGGCACGTCGCCGCAGTCGGCGACGACGCGTTGCGGGGTGGTCTGGCTCGCATATGAAAGGAGCAACCCCCGCGGGCGCACGGACGACTGTCAGCCCAGTCCGTAGTTGGCGACGAGCTGCGAGCAACCCCCGCCGGCGCGGGGACGACGGGCGGCCTCCTGCTCACGGCGTTCCCGGTCGAGAGTAACCCCCGCGGGTGCGGGGACGGCCCCGGTGTTGCCCGGGTCTGCCAGGACCCAGACGAGCAATCCCGGCGGGCGCGGGGACGACCGGCCTGGTTCGTGATTCCACCTGGTGGGGGAGGAACAGCCCCCGCGGGCGCGGGGAGGAGGCGTGGGCCGAGGGGATCGAGCACGCGATGCAGGAGCAACCCCCGCGGGCGCAGGGACGAGACGAAGAACCCGCTGCGAGGGAACGGCTCGTACGAGCAACCCCCGCGGGTGCGGGGACGACCTCCTCGGTGCGGCACGCGGCGTCACGGAGGCGGAGCAACCCCCGCGGGCGCGGGGACGACCGATCACGTTCAGCGCGACCGTCACCGCTGTGAGAGCAACCCCCGCGGGCGCGGGGACGACGAGTCGCCGCGTGGGTGGTGCTCCGCGTAGCCAGAGCAACCCCCGCGGGCGCGGGGACGACGCCCCGTCCGCCAGGGAGATAGCCACCTAGCGGGGAGCAACCTCCGCGGGCGCGGGGACGACCGTGACGCGGGCGCGTTGGTACAGGCGGACGGAGAGCAACCCCCGCGGGCGCGGGGACGACGAACTGTGGGGCAAGCCCAAGTCCACCGCGACGGAGCAACCCCCGCGGGCGCGGGGACGACGTCGGCCTCCACGTCGGGGCCGGGGCCGCGCGGGAGCACCCCCCCGGGCGCGGGGACGACAAGGCCGCATGGTCGCCCGGCCGCTCAACGAGGGAGCAACCCCCCCGCGGGCGCGGGGACGACCGGCCCGCCGCCCCCGCCGCCGTCCGTCCCGGAGAGCAACCCCCGCGGGCGCGGGGACGACGACAAGCCCGGCCGGCGCGCGTCGCGGCGCTGGGAGCAACCCCCGCGGGCGCGGGGACGACTCGGTCGGCCGTCGGTGCAGTGCGGGGAGGCGGGAGCAACCCCCGCGGGCGCGGGGACGACACTTGTTGAGCTGGGGTGACGCTACCAAGAACTGGGTTTTTCATTCACGTGGGTTCCGCTCTGATTTCTCATATCGGTGATCGCGGCCCTGGCAGGTGGTGTTCCGCCCAGCCGGAGGTGTGGGAACTTCCCCGGCAGGTGGCAGACCACGCCCTTCGGGCTCGTCCCCGCACCGGCGGGGGTACTCGCTCGCCCCGCAGGGACGGGGTCACCGTGGTGTCGCTGGCGCGGCTGGCCAGGAGCGGGCGGAGCGCGAGCGCTAGGCCCCGGTGGCCGCTGACGCAGTCCGCCAGGCCCTACTGTGCGAGAACGCGGGCTCCAGCGGTCGGCCGGGCTGTGCGAGGCGTGCGGCTACCGACGCCGGACCGAGGCCGCTATCCAGGAGGCCGGCCTGACCGCGGCCACCTGGGCGGCCGGCCTAACCGACCCGGACGACGACGCCGTCCCCACTGAGGTACGGGCGACGCTGGAGCGCGAGATCGCCAACGCCCGCGCCACCTACCTCCGCGCCATGGATGGCTGACCAGCAGGCCGCCCCGGTGGGCACCGCGTCCGTGCTCGCGTACACCGCCCCACACCGTCCAGCAGGCGCTCCCGGAGTACTGGAGCAGCGCGCTCGGGCGACTGGGCCGGACCGCGGAGGCCGAAACCGAGGGCCGCCGGGCGTATCCAGCACGGAGGATCGGGGCGTGATCCCCGCGCCCCCCCATGGACGCGGCCTCGAACGCGCGGGCGACCAGCTCAGTGCGCAGGCACTGGAGCAACCCCCGCAGGCGCGGGGACGACCTCGGGGTCGGCGCGCTGAAGATGGCGCACGCCGAGCAAACCCCGCGGGCGCGGAGACGACGCAGGCCGGGATCTGAGCAGCCGACGCGGATGGGAGCAACCCCCGCGGGCGCGGGGAGGGGTGCCTCCGAGGTGAGCCCAGAAGCCGCCAATAGTTGATCTTGGAGGCGTCAGCCCTTCCGCTGGGCGGCGGGGTCGCGTTCGGCGACGTGCCGGGCGACGGCGTCGACGCCGGGACGGGCGTATCGATCTAGGGAGCGGACGGAGGGGTGGCGGGATCGGGCCAGCAGCATCGGCGTGGATGTGCCGCCCTCGGCATCGTGTGTCAGGGCGCTGTGGCGGAGCCGGTGGAGGGTCCAGCCGTCCAGGTCCTCGATGTCGTCGGGTGAGGCGAGGGGGTTGGCCAGCAGCCGGGTGTTCTCCTCCTCGAAGATCTCCTCAGCCCGACGGTAGGAGAGCCGGGCCCGACCGGTTTCCGGCCCCACGTCGAGCGTCGGCGTTCCGGCCGAGGCCTTGCGGTCGGTGAGGAACAGCGGGCCGCGGGTGCGGCGGGCGATGAGTCGGGGCAGCAGCTGGGCGGTGCCGGACTGCCAGTGAATCCACTCCGTCGCCCCGCCCTTGGCGGTGATCCTGCCGCGTTTGTCCTGCGGGTACAGGTCTTCCACGTTTTGTGCCCCGTAGTTCTCGCCGAAATCAACGCTAAACGGATGGGGCGTCCCTGAGCTGAGGTGACGTCGATCGAGGGCCGTACCGTGATCGTGAGGGCACCCCATCCCCCTCGGCGCACGCCGCGCTGCCGTGCGTGCCCTGCACGCCGCACACCGGCGCCTGGTCTTCAACCTCCCCGGCCCCGCGCTGTGTCTCGGCGAACTCCGGCCCCCCGAACCCGCCGACCACTAGGCTTGATCCATGACCTCCGACGAGTCCACGCACCACCCGGAACCCTCGCCAGAGGACATACAGGCTGACCCACCGTCAGGAGACAGCGACGAGGAAAAGTCCCTGCACCGGCGCATCGTTGACGGATGGAACGGCCTCGGGGTCGCTGGCAAACTGGGTGTGGCCGCTGCGGTGGCCGGAGCCATCGTCCTCGTCGCCGCCGCCCTCTCCAGTGCCGACGAGACCGAGACCGAATACAACCCCGACCAGTTCGACGACAGCACTGGCCCAGAACCCGTCACCCGCATGTACACCAACCATGCAGGTGGCTACTACGTGTGCAGTCACACGGGGTGCAGCAAGAAGATCAACCACATCTACATGACCGATCACGACTGCTGCGGCCGGTGCTCGCGCGGCAGAGACTGCATGAAAGCCGCGGCGAGCGAATACGACGGCCCCGGCGGCTTCCCTCACACCTACTTCGAGGGGCTCCTGCACCCCGGCGTGTGCACGGTCTGCGACGAAGGACCCGAAGGCCACCGGTCAGACGATCCGAATCGCTGGCCGGACCGCTAGGGAAGCGCTGAGGGGTGTGACCGAGGTACGCGCGGAAGTGGTCGAAGAGATCCAGTTCGAGCAACCCCGCGGGCGCGGGGACGAGGCTGCGGAAGGCTTCCTAGGGGGCACTGTGCGGGAGCAAGCCCCGCGGGTGCGGGGACGACGCGAGGTGCCAGTCGCTGTCGTCGACGCGGGGGGGAACAACCCCCGCAAGCGCGGGGACGACAGCCTTGCTGCACGATGGCAGTACCCCGTGAGGCAGCAATCCCCGCAGGCGCGGGGACGACTGCATGGGGCAGTTCAACGTGGTTTCGTCCGGCGAGCAACCCCCGCCGGCGCGGGGACGACGCGTACGCGCTAGCGCGGCGCTGGTCCTGGAGGGAGCAACCCCCGCGGGCGCGGGGACGACGTCGTGTTCGGTACGCCGCTGGAGATGTACAAGGAGCAACCCCCGCAGGCGCGGGGACGACCAGCCGCTCCAGGGTCACGGCCGGCCGGGTGGCGAGCAACCCCGGCGGGCGCGGGGACGACTTGGTCCCAAGGACGACGGTGGTCCGATTTCGGGAGCAACCCCCGCGGGCGCGGGGACGACGCGTGGGTGACGACGGCCGCGTAGACGTCGCTGGAGCAACCCCCGCGGGCGCGGGGACGACCGCAAGCCTGACGGGACACCGCTCCCGGGCGGGGAGCAACCCCCGCGGGCGCGGGGACGACTGACGTCCAGCAGGTGGTGCGGGACCGGCATCCCGAGCAACCCCCGCGGACGCGGGGACGACAGCCCCGGCATCCATCCCGTACAGGACGGAGCCACATCATGGCAGAGCAACCCCCGCGGGCGCGGGGACGACCACAGAGTTCGCGTGGGCGTCAGCCCCTGCGCCGAGCAACCCCCGCGGGCGCGGGGACGACCAGCAGCCCGCTCGGCCGTGGACGGCCCGGTTCGAGCAACCCCCGCGGGCGCGGGGATGACCCCGTCCGCCACGACCGCGACTCGTCCAGCACCGAGCAACCCCCGCGGGCGCGGGGACGACGTGACGTTCGAACCCTGCGGCGACTGCCGGAAGGAGCAACCCCCGCGGGCGCGGGGACGACAGAGGGGCAGATGAGCCCCGGCCGCGTTCCGGAGAGCAACCCCCGCGGGCGCGGGGACGACCCTACCTCGCCTACCACCTTGCCGCACGCGACGGAGCAACCCCCGCGGGCGCGGGGACGACACGACCATCAACCTTGCTGGTTCCCTCGCGTCGGAGCAACCCCCGCGGGCGCGGGGACGACCCCACGTGGACAGCCGTCGGGATCGCCTCGCGGGAGCAACCCCCGCGGGCGCGGGGACGACTTTCGGGGTCCGCCTACACCTGCCCTGGCTGTCGAGCAACCCCCGCGGGCGCGGGGACGACCCCACGTGGACAGCCGTCGGGATCGCCTCGCGGGAGCAACCCCCGCGGGCGCGGGGACGACTCGCCCGGCGCCGGGGCCTGGTCCGGCGTCACCGAGCAACCCCCGCGGGCGCGGGGACGACCCTGTCCGACGCCGCTGCGCGGCATAGGGGTGCCGGTAAGAATGCTGTCACCAGCCGCAATCGGCGGTGATCAGTCCTCGGACCTGGTGGGTTTGGGCAGTTCCGGCGTGCTCGTCGCCTCAGCGAGTGCGAGGCGACCGCCCTTTAGCTCGGGCACGTAGTTGTAGATCGTGTTCCTGGAGACGCCGAGGAGCTTCGCGATCGAGGTGACGGTGTTCTCCGGACGGGCGAGCAGGTCGCGGGCGTGACGTACCTGTTCCTCCGTCATTGCCGGCGGGCGGCCGAGTCGGGCGCCGCGGGCGCGGGCGGCGTCCAGGCCCTCGTTGGTGCCCTGCACGATGAGTTCGCGGATGAACTCCGCAAGCGCCGCGAACACGTGGAAGACCAGGCGCCCGCCGGGCGTGGTCGTGTCGAGCGCCTCGTGCAGCGAGGTAAAGCCGACGCCACGCTTGCGCAGGCCGGACACGATCGCGATGAGGTCCTGGATGGAACGGCCGAGCCGGTCCAGCGACGGGACGACGAGGGTGTCGCCCTCGCGCAGGTAGTCGAGGGCCCTCCACAGTTCCTCGCGTTCGGCGTTCTTGCCGGCCGGTCGAGCACCTGCCCCTTGGTGGACACGCGTGCGTATCCCACGAGGCTGCCGGTCCGTACGGCCGGAACGGGTGCGAGGAGATCAGCGGTGTCGTCGTCCTGGGGTGGCTGCACCCGCCAGATCGTACAGAAAACGGTGCTCCTCAAGTTCTTGAGCACATCGACTTTCTGACACCGTTTTATGGGCATGATCCGGTGCCGATCCGGCCGCGCATCGCCGCTTATCGATCTTGCTCATCAATCGGTCGATAGATGAGCAACGGCTTCTGTCGAGCCTCGCCTCCGCCAGTGGGCGAGCTGGTCTTTCGTTCTCAGGGTGCTGTGGTGGTGGGGTCCATGCTTTTGCAGCCGGACAACCAGTAGTTCGGCCAGGTCCTTGGCAGCTCCGGCCGCATCCCCAGCCTCTCCCCGTCGTATAGCCATCCAGTAAGCGACCTCGTCCTGTGTACTCAACGTATCTGGGTGGTCGGGTCCTTGGATCCGCAGCTGGTCGGTGAGTAGTTCGGCCAGGTCCTCGGCAGCTCCGGCCGCATCCCCAGCGTCTCCCCGGCATCTGGCCAACCAATAGCGAGTGTCCAGAGTGCTGGGGTGGTCAGGCCCCTGGACCCGCAGGCGGTCGGTGAGCAGTTCGGCGAAGGCGTCGGCAGCTCCGGCCGCATCCCCAGCCTGCCCCCGCCATCGAGCAAGACCGGTGCGAGTGTCCAGAGTGTCTGGGTGGTCGGGCCCCTGGACCCGCAGGTGGTCGGTGAGCAGTTCGGCGAAGGCGTCGGCAGCTCCGGCCGCATCCCCAGCGTCTCCCCGGCATCTGGCCAGCCAATAGCGAGTGTCCAGAGTGCTGGGGTGGTCAGGCCCCTGGACCCGCTGCTGGTCGGTGAGCAGTTTGGCCAGGGACTTGGCAGCTCCGGCCGCATCCCCAGCATCCGCCCGCCAGACAGCCAGCCCACGGCGGGCCAGCAAGGTGCTGGGGTGGTCGGGTCCTTGGATCCGCAGGCGGTCGGTGAGCAGTTCGGCGAAGGCGTCGGCAGCTCCGGCCGCATCCCCAGCCTGCCCCCGCCATCGAGCAAGATCAATGCGAGTGTCCAGAGTGTCTGGGTGGTCGGGTCCTTGGATCCGCAGGCGGTCGGTGAGCAGTTCGGCGAAGGCGTCGGCAGCTCCGGCCGCATCCCCAGCCTCTCCTCGCCACCTTGCCAAGCAGGATCGGTCGTTCAGGGTCTCGGGGTGGTCAGGGCCGAGAGCCCGAACCCGGTCTGCCAGTAGTTCGGCCAGGGCCTCGGCAGCTCCAGGCGCATCCCCCGCGCTCCCGCGCCAGTCCGCCATGGCATGGCGAGTGTCCAGAGTGCTGGGGTGGTCGGGTCCTTGGATCCGCAGCTGGTCGGTGAGCAGTTCGGCGAAGGCGTCGGCAGCTCCGGCCGCGTCCCCAGCCTTGCCCCGCCATCGAGCAAGGCCGGTGCGAGTGTCCAGAGTGCTGGGGTGGTCGGGTCCTTGGATCCGCAGCTGGTCGGTGAGCAGTTCGGCGAAGGCGTCGGCAGCTCCGGCCGCATCCCCAGCCTCTCCCCGCCATCGAGCAAGGCCGGTGCGAGTGTCCAGAGTGTCTGGATGGTCGGGCCCCTGGACCCGCAGACGGTCAGTCAGAAGCTCAGCTAGAGCTTCCACCGCACCGCGTGCATCGCCTGCCTGTCCTCGGTTCGCGGCAAGGTTGTCCCGAGCAAGCAGGGTCTCAGGATGGTCCGGACCGAGAGATGCCCGAGCCCTGTCCACCAGATCCTGGAAGTACTCCACGGCAGCGGTGAACTGGCCGGCCTTGCTCAAGCTAACGCCAACGTGCATAAGCAGGTGATGGTGCTTGCTCCCGCTGAGAAGGGCGTCTCCAGCGCAGTAGATGAGGGCTTGTGCGTTGGCTCTCAGGGTCTGAGCTAGTGGGAGGTGGGGGTCGGGCCAGACCGCGAGTAAGGCGTCACCGGCGGCGCGGACGGTCTGGCGGTGCTCCTGGGGGCTGAGAGTGTCGCGGGCGGCGCGTTGGATGAGCTGGTGAATGCGCACTGACTGCTGTGGAGAGTCGGGGTCGTGGTCGATGAGGCTCAGACGGTGCAGAGCACGAAGTGCACCCCACACGTCCAGCTCCGTCACTTCATCTGCGGCGCTCTGCTCGGCTACAGCCTGGGCACGGTGCCGAGCGAGGTAGGTCCGGGCGGGCTCACTGGTTAGGACGCTCTGGGGAATGCCGTTCGGATCCATCATGGCCGTGAGCTGAAGCGCGGGACGGGCGAGACCGGTGGGGTTGAGGTTGTTAGCGCGTTCGATCGACAGCGACCAAGTGGCGGCCACGGTGGTGTTTTGGTCGTCTGGCAGCGTGCCGGGCTCGGGCAGCATGCTGGCGAGGCTGATGGCACGGTCGGCGAGTCGGCGGCGGTAGCTGGGGCACTGTCGGTGGGCACATGGTGAGCAACCGACGGGAATGCCCGCATCGACGATGTAGGCAGCAGCCTGCGAAAGGGCTAGCGGCAGGTAGCCGAGGTCCTGGGCAAGCGCACGGATCTCGTCCGGATCATCGTGCCGTCCGTGCTCGGCAAGGAAGTCGGTCAGGTAGGCGACTGCCTGGTCCGGAGTGAATACCCCGAGGTCGATCCGATGCCCAGGCAGAGCGACATCGCGGCGCCGCGTGGTGACCACCGTGCGGCCGTACGGGTTCTTCGCTGGCCACAGCCCGGTCACGTCAGCGGGGTCGGCCACATCGTCCAGTACGACCAGCCATCGGCACACGGGCTCGAATCCTGGCGGCTTAGGTTCAAGCCATCCCAGGAACGCCTGTGCAGATCGCTCGGGGTCACCAGGTTCGAGGGCGAGAAGTTCTTCGGCAGCCTGGGCGAAGGCGGAGACGATGGCGGGACGGCTGCTGGCGCTGACCCAGACCAGCACATCCAATTCGCCCCCCGTCCACGCCTGTCGCGCGTAGTGGGCGGCGAGCTGGGTCTTGCCGACGCCGCCGGTGCCGCGTAGCACCTGGCACAGCACCGCAATGCCGCAGTCAGTCACCATGGCCCGCAGTTGGTCGGCCTCGTCTCGTCCCTGGAAGGCCGCAGCTTCGCGGGGCATGACACCGACCTGGTGCGGCCACGGGACCGGCTCCCGACCATGCACATGTACGGTCGTGATGTCGCCGCTGTGGTATCCGCTGATCGACACTCCTGCTGGCCCGGAAGTCGCTTGACCCGTGTCCCGAACCTCAATACCCCGCCGTCCCGCCATACCGCTCCCCCTGCTGCTGCCCTGGGCTACTTCTCGCTGTACCCGCTGATGGCGTCGCCGTCTCCGGTCGCTTCGGCATCGCCTGTCCGCTCAACGGTGACGGGGCGCGCAGATCCGCTCCCGTGATAACCCGTGACCGCGTTGCCCTTGCCTGCTGTCTTGGCGGTGCTGGTTTCGCGAACGACGATGGTTGATTGGCTGGCGCCAGGGAGCGCTGCCCAGATCCCGATGCCTACCGCTGCCACACCTGCGAGAGCGGAGGCCACCGTCGCAATCCGGCTAGCTGTCTCCCACTGCGAGACGGCGAACACCCACCCCAGGACAGCGACCATCACGCACGTCACGACCAACACCACGCGCTTCAACGTCATCCCGTCATCGTCGCTCAGACCGAGGCGCGACGGGAGCGCTTTGGCCGAGCCCCTCATCCTCCGATGCGCGGGGGCCAGGCACAGTGACGGCAGTGAGGTTGAGGCGGGCGCCCATGTTGAGGTTGACCTCGCCGTATGGGCGCACGTGGGACCAGAACAGCGGGGTCAGGCCACGCCGGTCAGCAGGGGTGAGGAGGTCGGCCCACTCCGGTTCGCCGAGGATGTCCTGGAGCATCAGGGTGTTCACGTAGACCAGGGCGGATTGCAGGATGCGCAGGCACAGGACGAACATCTCCTGCTCGTCGCGCCGGTTCGAGGCGATCTCTCCGCCCTTGCCGTACGCGATCACTGAGTTGGCGCCGTTGGAGGACTCCATGACGTTCAGGCCCTCCTCGATCTCGCGCTGAAGATCCCGGAGCCGCAGGTAGCGGGCCACGAAGATGGTTTTCTGGGCGCGGCCGACCTCCAGCATCGCCGCGTAGGTGGGGTGGGAGGCGTTGCGGGTGAAACGCCGCAGGATCGCCTCGGTGGACGCGGTCCGCGTCCGGATTGCGGTCGCATACTTGATCATCTGGTCGTACTGCTGGGCGATGAGTTCCCAGCGGATCGGGCGGGTCAGCGCCGGGGTCAGCCGCGGGTAGGCGTCCGTCTCGCCGGCCACCGCCCGGTACAGCTTCACCTTGTTGATCCGCTTGATACGCGGCAGCAGGTCGAAGTTCAGCAGCCGCGTGATGCCGAACCCGATTTCCGACTGGCCATGCGAGTCCGTGTAGTTGGCCTCGACGTCCATGGTGGTGCCGTGCCGCATCGCGCCCTCGACCATCGCGGCGACCTCGGAGGCGGTGCAGTTGAGCAGCTGGGAGTGGATGGCCAGGGACTTCTTCTCCACGTGCCAGTAGATGAGCACCCCGCGGCCGCCGTAGCGCGAGTGCCACTCGGTGAACAGGTTCTGGTCGTAGGCGCGCACGTGGGTGGAGTCGGAGGCGACGGCGGTCGAGCCCTGGCCCCACAGATCGGTGCTGCGGGCGGCGAAGGTGGCGTTGGCGATCTGGACGGCGATGGCGCGGGCGGCCTCCGCCGACAGATACCGGCGCCGGACGTACCGCAGTTCGTCCTCGGTGTGGCCGTGGCCGCCGGACGCCACGGCCCTGATCCCGGTGTTCGTGCCGTACGCGTAGATGACCAGCAGCAGGCGTTCGGCCAGCACCTCCGCCGAGAGGCTGCCGCCGCCGGAGACGGAGGTGACCGCGTCCAGGCAGCCGGTGCGCAGCACCGCTTCCTTGAGCATGTCGATCAGGGGCACGATGCCCCATCGGCGCTGTACCTCGGCCTTGATCCTGCGCAGGTTGCGCGGCTCGGGCTGGGCCTCGGCCGGGGTGAGTCGGATCGCCCCGGACTTCTGCTTGGCGATGTCCAGCCAGCTCAGCTTGGGCATCCGGTCGTTCAGCAGCGTCAGCTCGGTGGTCATCTGCTCGCGCAGCTCGTCGACGAAGACGGCGGCATCCAAGGGCTTGCGCAGCTCGCGGTAGTTCTCCTCGCGCCGCGCGGCGAAGTCCTGCGGCAGGTCCTCATCCGGGTTGCGCCACTTGTCGGCGCCGACGACCCAGATCTCCTTGCACTTGAGCTGGTCGCGCAGGGCCTGGAAGGCGACGACCTCGTAGACCATGCGCACCACCCGGCGCCGGCCGCGCTTGTCGGTGCGGTGGACGACCTCGGCCCAGTCCCCGCCCATTGCCTTGTGCGCCGGGATCGTCTCGCCCAGCGGGTAGTACGTGGTGTTGCCCGCCGCCGCGTACCGGGCCACCAGCGCCAGGGCCTCGATCACGGGCCGGTGGGTGTGGTTGGACGAGCGGAACTCCAGCACGTCCAGGAGCTTGATCAGCCCGCGCCGGTAGTGGTTGGTGTACGACGCCTTCAACGTGGTCTGCACCGTGCGCCGGTAGACCGGGCCGCGGGTCTTGAACTCGTGGAC
Organism: Streptomyces sp. NPDC031418; assembly: GCF_055581605.1. Lineage (NCBI taxonomy): Bacteria > Bacillati > Actinomycetota > Actinomycetes > Kitasatosporales > Streptomycetaceae > Streptomyces > Streptomyces sp. NPDC031418. The sequence continues at coordinate 43,810 of NZ_JBVIJC010000032.1, read as the reverse complement.
CAGCTCCCGCAGCGTCTGCTCACCGCCGGACACCGCCGGGTAGACGACCTCCCGGACCGTGCCCTCCGGCTCGCCGATCGACGCCTCGGCGAGCTTGAAGAGGATGTTCTCCTTGCCCGACACCTTCTTGAACGCGTTGACCAGTTGCTCGGTGACCTTCTTCTCCGCCCGCGCCCCGATCCGGTGCACCGTGGAGATCAGCAGCTCCACCAGCGTGTCCGTGATCTCCCGCTCCCGCTCGTGCAGCAGTGCGGCCAGCAGCGTCACCCGCAGCAGGAGCGGGTGCGTGCGCAGATGGGAGGGTGACTCCACCGCGGCCCGCGCCCGCCATCCGGCCACCACCTTCGGCGCGACGTCCGCGAACAGATCCGGCGGGAGCCCGATCGCGCGGACCGCCAGCAGCTTGTCGATCTCGGTGAGCATCGTCTCTAGGCTGACGTTGCCCGGCGCTTCCTTGATCTTCCCCAGGACCGGCGGGCCGTCCTCGCCCTCACCAGTACCGGCGTCACCGGGTTCGGCGTCATCCTCCTGGTCGGCGCCGGCGACCAGGGCCACAATCCGCTCGACGCTCTCCACCGTGAGCCGTGCCGAGATTCGCGCCGTCAGCGTCTCCTCGGCGGCCCGCAGCGCCGCCCCCACGATCCGGTCACACCGCCCCGCCGTCGGCGGCTCGATGCACTCCGTACGACAACGGGCCAGCAGTTCCACCCGCACCTGCTCCGGTCGCCGCTCCTTGCAGGCGACGTGCTCGGCGAGCCAGGCCGTCAGCTTGTCCGCGTCCGCGACGCTGCACTCACGAAAGCACAGGTGCCCGCGGATCTGCGCACGGTGGTACTCGACCGTCCGACCGCTCCACTCATACGCGTCCAGCTCGGACGCAGGCACCTGTACCTGCCGGGCGACGAACTCCACCGCCTCACTGGGCAGCTCTGCCCGGTTCCGGGGAAACCGGCCGTACTGCGTGTAGAACTTCAGCAACACCGCGAAGCCCAGCCGCGTCGCACCGCGCTTGCCGGACACGAGCCCCTGCTCGTCCTTCAACAGCGTCCAGTGCTCGACCAGGTCGTTCAGGTCCAAAGGGGTACGGGCCACGTCGTCGATCGTCCTCTCGGGGCATCACCCCGCGCAGCTGTACGACCCTGGACTCGCCCACACGGGTGACACCCCCACAAGATCACCGCCGTTTGCGGCTGGTGACAGAGTTCTTACCGGCACCCCGCATAGGACAAAGAGCAACCCCCGCGGGCGCGGGGACGACGTCATGCCCTTGCTGACGCCGCTGACCTCCGAGGAGCAACCCCCGCGGGCGCGGGGACGACACTTGTTGAGCTGGGATGACGCTACCAAGAACTGCGTTTTTCATTCACGTGGTTTCGACTCTGATTTCTCACATCGGTGATCGACGACCTGCCGGGTGGTGTTCCGCCCAGCGGGAGGTGTGAGGAACTTCCCCAGCAAGTGGCAGACCAGGCCCGTCGGGCTCGTCCCCGCACCCGCGGGGGTACTGGCTCATCCCGCAGGGCAGGGTCACCGTGATGTCGCTGGCGCGGCTGGCCAAGAGCGGGCGGAGCGCGAGCGCCAGGCTCCGGTGGCCCTGCCGTGCGAGGGCTGTGGGCAGGACCGTCGGCTGGCGCTGGCCTGTACTGCGCCACCTACCTGCACGCCAGCACCCGGCCAGCCAAGAGGCCGACCCAGTGGGCACCGCGTCCGAGCCCGCCTACCGGCTCCACACCGTGGAGCAGCACTTGCCGGAGCACCGGCGCACCGCGCTGGCGATGCTGGGCCGGATCGAGGAGGTCGAAGTCGAGGCCCCCGGGCGTAGGCCAGCGAGCAGAAGCGCCGCTGGCACAAACACAACTCGAACAGCGTGGATGCCGTCGCGGCGGCGAGGGCCGCCGACGCGGCCCGGCAGTGCACGGCCGAGTACCTGCTCGCGGTACGGCCGCGATATGGGAGCAGTGCTCGACTCCGTGGACTACCTGCTACCACCTTGCTACCATGCCCTGTGACCTCAATCAAGAAGCAGACGCAGGTCAGGCTCGAGGAGGACGTGCTGGCCGCCGGCAAAGCCGCCGCACGCGCTCGCCGACTGGATTTCAACAAGTACGTCGAGCGGCTCATCATCGAGGACACCACCGGTGCCCGCGCCGCCGGCATGACAGCCGCCCAGCGGCTCATCGACGAGCACAGTGCCTTCCTGGACGATCTGGAACAACAGCTCAACGCCCCCTATGACCAGCCCCACCCGGGCGCCGCCGCGTGATCCTGCACGTCGACGAATCCTGGATCCTGGAAGTGGCAGAACGGGCCGGACACCACGACCCGGCACCCGACGACTACGGCGTACCCATCGCCGCCATCGCCCGCCACCGCGGCGAACTCCTCGACCACCCGGTCTACGACGGCCCCTACGCCCGCGCAGCCGCCCTGGTCCACACCCTGGGCCGCTGCCGCTGGCTCGAGCGCTCCAACCTCACTGTCGCCTGCGCCGTCGCCGTCATGTACCTCGAGGCCAGCAACATCCCCGTCAACCCCACACGCGAGCAGCTCACCGCACTCGCCCACGAACTGAACAACCCGCGCTCCACCAGCACCCACATCGCCTCCCTGCTACGCACCTGGAAACCCTGACCTCGAGCCGCGCCGGCACGGGACCCCGGCCCGGCGCAGGCCGACGGGCATCGGTGCCGCCTCGCCGGTCACCGAACAACCCGGAAGCTCCAGCGACCAGGCACCTCCTTGTACTTTTGCGATCAGCTTCGGGCGCGGGGACGACGCGATGCCCCCGAAAATCCCCGGCCTCCACACGCCAGCACCCCCCGCGGGCGCGGGGACGACGCCACGGACACCTCGGTCGTGGCGTGGGAGATCGAGCAACCCCCGCGGGCGCGGGGACGACTTCTCGGTGTCGTAGTCGACCTTGAAGTAGCGCGAGCAACCCCCGCGGGCGCGGGGACGACCCGTTGGCGTCGAAGACGCCGGACTGGGTCTGCGAGCAACCCCCGCGGGCGCGGGGACGACGCGCTACCAGGCGCGTCAGTCGAGGTAGCCGAGGAGCAACCCCCGCGGGCGCGGGGACGACCCCGGCCGAGGTCGCCCTGTTCGGCCGCATGGTGAGCAACCCCCGCGGGCGCGGGGACGACCAGGACGTCCTTGACTACTGGCGCAAGCACGGCGAGCAACCCCCGCGGGCGCGGGGACGACCCGACGGCCCCGTCCTGTGACACGACGACCTGGGAGCAACCCCCGCGGGCGCGGGGACGACGACCATCGTGGCGAGGATCGGCGATGCGCTGTGGAGCAACCCCCGCGGGTGCGGGGACGACGAGCAGATCGCGCGGACCGACGCGGAACTGGCCGAGCAACCCCCGCGGGTGCGGGGACGACACGAAATCGCGGTAGCTTCCCGACACACCGTGAGAGCAACCCCCGCGGGTGCGGGGACGACATACCACCGTCGGGGCGGGCCCACCCGGTTCAGGAGCAACCCCCGCGGGTGCGGGGACGACGCGTCTTCCCCTCTGCCACCGAGCGGGAGCGCAGAGCAACCCCCGCGGGTGCGGGGACGACGGTTCCGACAACCCGTTCTTCGTGAAGTCGCGGGAGCAACCCCCGCGGGTGCGGGGACGACGCCCGGCCCCTGCACGGCGTGCCGGATCGGGCGGGGCAACCCCCGCGGGTGCGGGGACGACCCCGGACCAGCAAGGCGGCTGGGCACGCAGATAGAGCAACCCCCGCGGGTGCGGGGACGACCGTGCGTTGACGGCCAGCCGCCTGGGGAACGAGGAGCAACCCCCGCGGGCGCGGGGACGACCCGAGGCGCGTGGCTGCGAGCGACGCCTGGGGGGAGCTACCCCCGCGGGCGCGGGGACGACGACAGGTCGCGCGTCACGAAGCCCCGGTATCCGGAGCTACCCCCGCGGGGGCGGGGACGACTAGGCCACCAGCGGCTCCTCGACCGGAGGCAGGGAGCTACCCCCGCGGGCGCGGGGACGACGGCAGGGGCAGCGGTGCGCGAGGGCATCGGGTGGAGCTACCCCCGCGGGTGCGGGGACGACACGCCGGACAGCGCACCATCACCGTCAACCTCAGAGCAACCCCCGCGGGTGCGGGGACGACGCGGCCTGCAACTCGAAGTTGATGCGCTGCTGGGAGCAACCCCCGCGGGTGCGGGGACGACTACCCGGGCAACACCCCTCCGCCCCGAGCCCCGGAGCAACCCCCGCGGGTGCGGGGACGACCACCGCAAGGTCGCGCTCGTGTCCGACCGGGCAGAGCAACCCCCGCGGGTGCGGGGACGACCTTTTTCAGATCAGCCGTAGCGCTCACCCGGAGGAGCAACCCCCGCGGGTGCGGGGACGACTGATCCTGGCCGCAGGCGGGAGCGCCGACAACGGAGCAACCCCCGCGGGTGCGGGGACGACACTTGTTGAGCTGGGGCGACGCTACCAAGAACTGGGTTTTTCATTCACGTGGTTTCGACTCTGATTTCTCATATCAGTGATCGATTCCCTGCCAGGTGATGCTCCGGTCAGGCAGACGTGTGCGGGAGATCCCCGGCTGGTGGCCGACCACTCCCACGCCTTTCGGGGGCCTGGGTACGACCTTGATGTCAGTGGCGGGGTTTATGGTGCCGGCACCTTGGATTGGGGGTGCCATGTATCGGGAGGCTTCGGTCGTCGAGTTGATGAAGGCGATGGGGCTGTCGCCGGAGACTGTCGAGCGGGTGTCGCGGCTGTGGGGGAAGTCGGCCGCGCGCAACGGTGGACGAACTCATCTGTTGCTGGGGCATCTGCTGGACACGGCTGCTGTGGCGGGAGTGATGTGGGACCGGTACGTGTCAGCCGGTTTCCGGCGGCGGCTGGACGAGATCAGCGGGGGCCGGGGGCGACTGTGGTTCATGTGGGTGTGCGGCATCCATGACTGTGGGAAGGCGTGCCCGGCGTTTCAGGCGATGGACGCGGCCGAGGCGGCGCCGGTGCTGGCGGCGGGGCTGAGGTGGGGGCGGTTACCGGCGGGTCGGCAGAGGCGGTGGCGTCATGATGTGGCCGGAGCCGTGCTGCTGAGGCCGCGGCTGGTTGCCGAGTGGGGTGGCGAGGAGGCTGCCGGGTGGGTGTGGCCGCTGGTCGCCGGACACCATGGGACGTTTCCGTCGGCCGCTGCTCTGAGCCCGCCGCGTGGAGCGCAGGGCAGGGGTGCCGTTTGGGAGGAGGCCCAGCGGGCGGTCGTGGACGTTTTCACGCGTGCCGTGGGCTTCAACGATCTGGCGGATGCGCGGCCAGCGGGCTCTTTGCGGAAGGCCGAGCAGCTGGCGCTGTCGGGTCTGATCGTGATGGCGGACTGGGTCGCCAGCGACAGCAGTCAGTTCCCCGGCCTTGCAGATGCCGGTCTGGTCTCCTTCGCCGAGGCGCGACGGCGTGCGGTGGCGGCATGGGAGCGGCTGGGGCTTCGGGGCGGCTGGGGGGATCTGCCGTTGCCGGACAGCGCGCTGGCGCCGCTGACTCATCGGCTGGGTGTGCAGCCGCGGGCGTCGCAGCGGGAGCTGGTGGAGCGGGCGTGGTCGATGCCGGCGCCGGGGCTGCTGGTGGCTGAGGCTCCCATGGGTGAGGGGAAGACGAAGGCGGCGCTTGCGGCCGCTGAGGTTCTGGCGGCGCGGTTCGGTCTCGACGGGGTGTTTGTTGCGATGCCGACGCAGGCGACGAGCGATCCGATGTATGAGCAGGTGCTGCGGTGGGTGCGCACCTTTGATCCGGAGTTGGAGTCACAGGTTGCGCTCCTGCACGGCCGTCGGCGGTTCAACGCCGGGTGGCGGGCCATCTGGGAGGGTAAGTCGCGCCCGGACGGTGACGGGTGTGGGTGCGGGGTCGAGGGCCGCCCCGGGGTGGTGGACCTGGCCGACGACGACTTTGGTGCGATTGACGAGGACGCCGATTACGGCATGGCGTCAGCTCAGTCTTCGACAGGCCGGGCGACCGGTTTCGGGGCGGACGGTCCGGCGTACTGGTTCTTGGGGGACAAGCGCGGACTGCTCACCGCGTTCGCGGTCGGCACGGTTGATCATCTCTTGCATGCGGCGACCCGGACCCGGCACGTGATGCTGCGGTTCGCTGGGCTTGTGGGGAAGGTCGTCGTCGTGGACGAGGTTCACGCTGCGGACGTCTACATGCGGCAGTTCCTCGTCGAGGCGTTGCGCTGGCTGGGGCAGGCGGGGGTTCCCGTGGTGCTGCTTTCTGCGACGCTGCCGCCTGCTCAGCGGCAGCTGTTCGTCGACGCCTACCTGTCTGGTGTGCTCGGCACGGCGGACGTGCATCAGGATGTGCCGGAGCCAGCCGGGTACCCCTGTGTCACGGTGGCCTACGGCGTGAACGGCCAGGCGGTCGTTGAGACGTCGCGGGAGGCGGTGGGGTCCTGGCGGGAGTCGCTGCCGGTGCAGCTGGCCTGGCTGGCGGATACGGATCCTTCGGGGAAGCGGGTTGCCGCGGCTGCGCGGGAGGCCGTCGCAGGCGGAGGAGTCGCCCTGGTGGTGGTCAACCAGGTCGACCGGGCTCAGGGGATCTACCGTGATCTGTGCGAGGGCGGCTTCGACGGCGTTGTGTACCTGCTGCATGCGCGGTTGTGCGCTGCCCACCGTGCGGAGCGGACAGCGGAGTGCCTGCGTCTTATGGGGCCGGAGGCCGGCGATGGCCGGCCGGAGCGGATGGTGGTGATCGCCACCCAGCTCGCTGAGCAGTCCTTCGACGTGGACGCTGACGTACTGATCACCGACTTGGCGCCGACCGACTTGCTCCTGCAGCGCATCGGCCGGCTGCACCGTCACGGTGGTACCCGTCGTCCGGCCGCCCACCGCGTGCCTCGGGTGGTGGTCACCGGTGTGGCATGGGGGGAGGACGGGACACCACGGTTCCTGCGGGCCTCGGAGCGGATCTATGGCCTGTGGTCGCTGCTGCGGGCGGCGGCCCTGGTGTCGGAGGCTGCAGGGGCTCTTACGGCTGCGGCCGCGGGCGGGCCGGCGGGGGAGTGGAGCATTCCCGCTGACGTGCCGGGTCTGGTGGCGCGGGCGTACGGGGAGACCGGGATTTGTCCGGCAGGGTGGAACGAGGCCGGCGCGTGGGAGCAGTGGCAGGCGAGGGAACGGAAGCGGGAGGAGGGCGCCGGGGAGTACCTGCTGTGCCGCCGGCGGGAGTGGGCCTTCCCGACGCTGGAGGGGCTTCACTATGCCGGCAGCCGGGCCGCGTCGGAGGAGGAGCTGGATGCCGTCGTCCGTGATGGTGATCCGTCCGTCGAAGTGGTCATCGTGCGGCGGGTTTCCGGCGGTTACCGGGCTGTCGACGGGACGTGGCTGGGAGTGCACGGTGAGGTGGATGACGATGAGGTGACGGACCGGCTGATGGGCGGCACTGTCCGTCTTCCTTCGCGTCTTACGGAGGCGGCCCGGGCGGAGCTGGGTCCGCTTGCGGGGTGGGCCGGCCGGCCCTGGCTGCGCTTCCGGTCGGCGCTTGTGCTGGAGGAGGACGGTACGGCGCTGCTGGGCGCGGACCGGGTGTCGTATGACGAGGTGCTGGGGCTGGTCATTGAGCGGGGTTCGAGGTGAGTCGGCTGTGGAGCCGGGCCGGGACCGCTTTCCCCCGCGTGGCGGGGACGGCTTTTGGTGCTGGGTGAAGTAGCAAACGGGAACACCCCCGTGGAACTCGCTCCGTTTCGGGGAGGGCTCCGGCTCCACGAGCCGTGCGCAGAGTACCCGCTTCCTGGCGGGAGCGCTGCGGTTTGGCAGATGTGTCGCCGAGTCGCCGGATCCGCTTGAAGTACCAAACGTTGCCTGCCACGCTGTCCATGCTCAACAGAGACCAACTTCCCATGAAAAGACGGGATTTGGTCTGTTCAATGCGTCCGGGGGGACGTGGGAAGGCTCATCCATGGAGGGGGGACCAGCCATGACCGGCGAGGGAGACCTCGTTCACGACAGATGGCTCCAAGTCGTCGTTCGTGATGACGTCCGGCAGGCCGTCGGCCTGGGGGAGGCGTTATCCGAGGCGCACACCATTCGGCGTCTTGAGCTGCCGGTGCACACGATGCTGCCGGTGGTGCTCCGGCAGCTGCTGCTGCCGGTGATGATCGACGCCCTCGGAGCACCTCGGACCCGGCAGGAGTGGAGCGAGCGGTTTCACCGTGGCCGCTTCTCACAGGAGGAACGGGACCGCCTCGCGCACTATATGGGCCCCCGCTACGGCGACCGGTTCCATCTGTTTCACCCGGAGCGCCCGTTCGCGCAGGTCGCCGGCCTGGAAGCGTTGAACAAGGAGACGAAGACGGCCGCTCAGCTGGTGCCGTCCGTGGCGTCCGGGAACAACGTGCCCCTGTTCAGCGCGCTCAGTGAGGCCGACGAGTTGGTGCTCCCGCCGGGGGACGCGGCGCTGTGGCTGCTGCACGTGCATTGCTGGGACACCGCGTCGATCAAGACCGGGGCTGTGGGGGACCCGCAGGCGAAGAACGGGAAGACGACCGGAAACCCGACCGGGCCGCTCGGTCAGCTCGGAGTCGTCGTCCCCACCGGCGAGACGCTGTACGAGACGCTGCTGCTGAACACACCGATCCTGTACGACGGGCTGGAGCCGGGGGACCGGCCGCAGTGGGCGTGGAACGAGCGCCCGGCCGGCCTGGGCTGCAAGTCGCCGGCCGAGCCCGCCTGGTCCGAGCGCCCGGCGACCGGTCTGCTGGACCTGCTCACCTTCCAGGCCCGCCGGATCCGGCTGATCGCCTGCGAGACGGAGCAGGGGCTGCGCGTGCACCGGGCCATCGTGTCGGCCGGCGACCGGCTGGCGCAGACGCCCGAGGACGAGCCGCACACAGCGTGGCAGCACACCGCCAAGCCGAAGAAGGGACAGCCCCACCGGCGGCCCCGCCGGCACACTTCGGGCCGCGCCGCCTGGCAGGGGCTGGGAACGCTCCTGGCGATGACGCTGCCCGTGCAGGGCGACGGTCCCTACACCTCGAAGCTGCTGCGCCAGATCGGAGACCTGCAGCACGCCGGGGTGCTGTCCGCGCAGTATCCGCTGGGGCTGGAGACATCGGGTCTGGAGTACGGCACGCAGTCCGCCGTGGTGGAGAACGCCCTCGGCGACGACCTGCCCCTGCCGGTGAAGGCCCTGCTCGCTCAGGACGACGGGCTGCGTGAAGCCCTGCTGGACTGCGTGGCGCAGGCGGACCAGGCCGCCCGGGCCCTGGACGGTCTCAACAACGACCTGCGGCGTGCCGCCGGCGGCGATCCGCTGCCCCGTGACAAGGGCAGCAGGCCGTCCGCGCAGTTCTTGCACAGCCTTGATGGAACCATGCGCCGCCTGCTCGCCGGCCTGCGGACCGTCGGCGAGGACGACGAGGAACTGCTGGAGCGTGCACTGCTGGCCTGGGAGCAGTGCGTGCAGATCGCCGCCGACCGGGAGGCAGACCTCCTGATGGCGGCAGCCCCGCCGCGGGCGGTGGTGGGCCGCACGGTGAAGAACGGCGACAAGGAGTTCGTCTACCGCAGCGGCAAGGCTCTCGGCGTCTTCCGGGCCAGGCTCGCCGACATCCTGCCGCGGGCCTGCGAGGAACGCCGCGTTCAGCGCGAGGAGGCCGCCGCAGCATGACCACCACCAGCAGCACCGGCAGCACCGGCAGCATCCGCCCCGCGGCGGGCCGGACCCGGCTGTTCTTCTGGGAGGAGGCGGCCCGGGACTGGCAGTCGGCGCGCGCTCAGGGGCGGCGACCGGAATTCCCCGAGTACGTCGCACGCAACCTGCGCATCCTGCGCGAGGCCATCAACCAGGAGGCCGGCACCGACCCGTCCCTGCGGTCCGTGCATCGCGTCCCCCTGCTGGACGACGGCTGCGACCGCCTCCCTAGCCGCTACGTCGCAGAGCACCACACGCTCACCCTGTTCGGGCTGCACCAGCACGCCGTGTCCGAGCCCGTCCACCAGCCGAATGTCGGTCTGGGAACCGCCTGCCTGATGCTGCGCCGCAGCCAGGCGCTGACGCAGGCCTCCGTGGAGCGGCGGCTGACCGCGGCCGCGACCGCCCAGGACCTCCACGAGCTGGTGCAGCACCTTCAGCGGCTCGTGCCGCTCCTGCGGCAGGCGGGCATCGGCCTGGACTACACCCGCCTGTTTCGCGAGCTGACCGCATGGGACGGCCCGGGCCGCAATCGGGTGCTGCGGTCCTGGGGCCTGCAGTACACCGATCCCGGCACACTGGCCCCCGAAGACGAGGAAAATGCCGGGCCGGAGCGGGCGCCGTACTGGGTGACGTTCGACCCCGCCAGCGCGCAGGCGGGAGCGGAACTGGCCGCGCTGCGCTCGGGCACCGGCCGCGAGCCGGGCACGGTCGCTGCCATGTGGCCGTTCCACCGCACCCGCATGGCATCAAAGTGGCGGAACAAGGGATCCCTCACCCGGGACCTGGTGGCCGAGCACACCGCGCTCACCCTCTTCGCCCGCCACCAGCACACTCACGACCGGCGGATGCACCTCACGGGCCACAGCCCGGGCACCGCCGCCGGCCTCCTCGCCCGCAAGGCCGCCGCGAACAGCGAAGGCAAGGCCGCCACCGCCGCGCTGGAGCGACGCTTGGGCCTTCTGCTCACCTCCGCCGACGCCGACGAACTCGCCATGCACCTGCGGTCCTTCATCCCGCTGCTGAACCAGGCCGCAGTCGGACTCGACTACGACCTGCTCCGCACCGCTGTGCGGACCTGGGACGACCCCCGCCGCCCGGATGCCGCCTCCGGCTTCCGGCAGCGGTGGGACCGCGACTTCCACATCGCCGCCTCCTCCTGACGCCACGCGGGCGAGCCGGCCGTTACCGCACCCAAAGGCTTTCGGGCCGGCGCCACCCCGCCACGTCAACCCGTCCTCCTGCGCGCCCGCTCGCGCGGCGCCCCCTGCCTTCAAGGAGTCATGCCATGAGCCAGCCCACCCTCTTCGTCGAGGTCCACATCCTGCAGAGCCTGCCGCCGTCCAACGTGAACCGGGACGACTCCGGCACCCCGAAGCAGGCGGTCTACGGCGGTGCCCGCCGCGCCCGCGTTTCCTCGCAGGCGTGGAAGCGGGCCACCCGCACCGAATACGCCAAGCACGTGCCGGAAACGGACCGGGCCACCCGCACCAAGCGGATCGCCGCCCTGCTCACCCAGCGTCTCGCCCTCCCCGCGGCCGAGGGTGGCGCCGGCCTCACCGGCGAGCAGGCCGACCGCCTGGCCGCCGCCCTGCTGGAGCCGCTCGGCATCACCAAGTCCGCCAAGCAGGCCGACCAGTCCGCCTACCTGCTGTTCTTCGGCAAGAAGCAGCTCGACGCCCTGGTGAAGCTGCTTGACGGCCGCGCTGCCGAGCTCGCCGTCCTGCCCGACGACGATCTGAAGAACGCGGTGAAGAACCTCGCCGTCGTCCAGACCCTGTCCACCGGACACCCGGCCGAGGTCGCCCTGTTCGGCCGCATGGTCGCCGATCTGCCCGCCCTGAACGTGGACGCCTCCGTCCAGGTCGCGCACGCCCTGTCCACCCACGCCGTGCGCACCGAGTTCGACTACTACACCGCCGTCGACGACGAGAACCACGACGACCACGGCGCCGGCATGATCGGCACCGTCGAGTTCAACTCCTCCACCCTGTACCGCTACGCCGTCCTCGGCGTGCACCAGCTGCGGGAGAACCTCACCGACGCCGAGGAGACCCGACAGGCCGCGGTCCGGTTCGTCGATGCGTTCACCCGGTCCATGCCGACCGGACACCAGAACTCCTTCGCCCACCGCACCCTGCCCCACCTGGTGCTGCTGACCGTCCGCGCCGGCCAGCCCGTGAACCTCGTCTCCGCCTACGAAGAGCCCGTCACCGGCGTCACCGGCCTGGCCTCGGAATCCGTCGTGCGGCTCGCCGACGAACTCCAGGCGGTCGGCGAGACCTGGGGCGACAAGCCGCTTCGGACTTTGGCCACCTACACCGCCGAAGGCGACAAAATCACCGAGGTCTTCGGCCCCTCCCTGTCCTTCCCCTCCCTGCTCGACTCCGTCGACGCCCTGCTCGGGCAGTGGCTCGCTGACGGCGAGATCGCCCCCGCCCAGAGCGCGGAGGCCGGCGCCCGATGACCGGCACCGACCACGCCGTGCTCGTACTGCGGCTGGCCGCCCCGCTCCAGTCCTGGGGCGGCCCCTCCCGTTACAACCGGCGCGAAACGCGTCCCCAGCCCACCAAGTCCGGCATCCTCGGCCTGCTGTCCGCCGCCGAGGGCCGCGACCGTGAGGCCCCTCTCACCGACCTGGTCGGCCTGCAACTCGGCGTCCGGGTGGACCAGCCCGGCACCCTGCTGCGGGACTACCACACCTACAGCGACTACCGCGGGCTGCCGCTGCTGTCGGCCAAAGCCAACGCCAAGGGACAGCAGACCCGGACCACCCCGCCCAAGTACACCGGCGTCACCCAGCGTTTCTACCTTCAGGACGCCGTCTTCGTCGCTGCCCTCCGCGGCCCGAAAGCCCTGATGGAAGGCCTGGAAGAAGCCGTCCGCCACCCCGTTTTCCCGCTCTGCCTGGGCCGCCGCTCCTGCCCGCCGACCGGACCCGTCAGCCTCGGACTCCACGCCGACACCGGGCTGGAGGAAGCCCTGAAGGACGTGCCATGGCAGGCAGGCGCCCACCGCCGCCGGCAGGCCCGCAGCGCCACCGTGTCCCTGGAGGCCACCATCGAGGACCCGGCCGGTGACCAGCTCGCCGTCGACGTCCCCGACACCTACGACCTCAAGACCGGAACCCGGTTCGGCCGGCGCGCCGTCCGTCACCTCTGGGTCACCGTCTCCACCGGCCGCACCCAGCCGGCCCGCCCCCCAGCGGACACCGGCACCACCGGACACTCCGACCACGACCCGTTCGCCCTCCTGGGCTGGTGACCACATGCCCTACCTGTCGAAGATCGCCCTCAACCCGCGCCGCCGCGCCGCCGTGGCCCTGCTTTCCAGCCCGCACCGCCTGCACGCCGCCGTCCTGTCCGGACTGGCCGTGCAGCCGGTCACCGAGCGCGTCCTGTGGCGCCTGGACAGCAACACCCCGCACCGGGCCGAACTCCTCGTCCTCACCGACAGCCGTCCCTCCTGGTCCCACCTCGTCGACGACGCAGGCTGGCCCGGAGCTGACGGAGGCGCCCCGCTCATCGCCGACTACACACCCCTGCTGGAACGCATCGCCCGCGGCCGCGAGTTCGGCTTCCGCCTCACCGCCAACCCCGTCCAGAACGTCCCCCGGCCCAGCCGGCCGACCGACCAGCAGGCCGCTCGCCTGAAGGAAGACGCCGACAGCGGCAGCCGGCACCGAGGCTTCCGCGTCGCCCACCGCACCGCCGCCCAGCAACTCCAATGGCTCCTCACGCGATGCGAACGTCACGGCTTCAGCATTCCCGACGCCACCGCCGCACCCCCTGCCCCCGGCCTGCAGACGAACGGCGATGACCTGTCCACCGGGCCCGCGGTGACCATCGTCAACCGCGACATCCTCCGCTTCCGCAAGCGCCCCGACGGCCCCCACGTCACCCTGTCCACGGCCACCTTCGAAGGACGTCTGCGCGTCACCGACCCCGACGCACTGCGCGCCAGCCTCCTCGGCGGCATCGGCCCCGCCAAGAGCTACGGACAAGGCCTGCTCACCCTCGCGCCGCTCCACGCCACCAAGGCGGACCATGGCTGAACCCTGGTGGCGGACCGGACCGCAAGACATCCACCGGCTCGAGGACCGCGTCACCAGCCTCTACGCCGAGCGCTGCCACATCGACCGGGACGACAACGCCATCGTCCTGGTCAACAAGGCACGCACCGTCCACGTTCCGGCTGCCTGGCTCGCTGTCCTCCTCATCGGACCCGGCAGCCGCATCACCCACCCCGCCGTCACCCTGCTCGCCGACTCCGGCACCGCCGTGTGCTGGGTCGGCGAGCAGGGCGTACGCCTCTACGCCACCGGCACCAGCACCGCGCGCGGCTCCCAGCTCCAGCTCCGCCAGGCCTGGCTGGTCACCCGGCCCAAGGAACGCGTCGCCGTCGCCCGCCGCATGTATGACATGCGCTTCCCCGGCGAGGACACCACCGGCCTGACCCTCCAGCAGCTCCGCGGCCGCGAGGGCACCCGCATCCGCCGGCTCTACACCCAGCACGCCGAACGGACCGGGGTACCTTGGACCAAACGCGACTACAAGCCCGGCGACGCCTTCGCCGCCGGCGACGACGTCAACCGGCTCCTGTCCGCCGCCAACTCGGCCCTCTACGGCATCTGCCACGCAGCCGTCACCGGACTGGGCGCCAGCCCTGCTCTCGGCTTCGTCCACACAGGCAACGCCCTCTCCTTCGTTCTGGACATCGCCGACCTCTACAAGGCCGAGTTCACCATCCCCCTCGCCTTCGACCTCGCCGCGCAAGGCCTCACCTCGGAACGTGACGCGCGTACGGCCCTGCGGGACGCCGCCGTGCAAGGCAAACTCCTGCCCCGCATCGTCGCCGACATCAAACAGCTCCTCGTCCCCGACGGCGGCGACCTGCCGGACGAGGATCTCGGCGCCCTCTGGGACGATGGCGACACCGTCGTCAGCGGCGGCCGCAATTGGAGCGCCACACACCACCTCGACGTCATCCCCGAGCCCACCGACCCCACCACCGCGGGAACGGCCCCGTGAGCGCCGGGACGACCGTGGTCGTACTCATCGCGGCCCCACCCGGGCTCCGCGGACACCTCACCCGCTGGTTCGTCGAAGTAGCCGCCGGTGTCTACGTAGGCAGCCCCAACCCCCGGATCCGTGACCGCCTCTGGAACCTCCTCTCCGAACGCATCCACGATGGCCAGGCCGTCATGATCGAACCAGCGGCCACCGAACAGGGCTGGTCCGCCCGCACCGCCGGCCGCGACCGCTGGACCCCCGTCGACTTTGACGGCCTAACCCTCATCGCCCGTCCACGCCAGAACGGACAGCCCTGGCGGCCCTCGAACGAGGTGAATCAAAACGACATGATCACCTGACAACACCGCAGGTCACGAAGTGTCGTCCCCGCGCCCGCGGGGGTAGCTCCTGCACCTTGGTGACGCGGGCGAGGGAGGTGAGGTCGTCCCCGCGCCCGCGGGGGTAGCTCCGAGATCGAGAACGAGGACGACAGCGACATAGTGTCGTCCCCGCGCCCGCGGGGGTAGCTCCGCCACCCGTGAGCACCGACGCTCACGAGGCCGTGTCGTCCCCGCGCCCGCGGGGGTAGCTCGTTCTGGGGGACGTCGCTGGAGGGCACCCGGCAGTCGTCCCCGCGCCCGCGGGGGTAGCTCGGTGCATGAGTCGATGCGGAGCCTGCCGCGCACGTCGTCCCCGCGCCCGCGGGGGTAGCTCCGTGCCGACGCTTGGCGGCTACTACGTCGCGCAGTCGTCCCCGCGCCCGCGGGGGTAGCTCAACCTCCTTGACTTCGAGATCGCGGGCATCTGGGTCGTCCCCGCGCCCGCGGGGGTAGCTCTGCGCTCCCGCTCGGTGGCAGAGGGGAAGACGCGTCGTCCCCGCGCCCGCGGGGGTAGCTCGCGGGTTTCTCCCTCGGGGAGATCGCACAGTTCGTCGTCCCCGCGCCCGCGGGGGTAGCTCATCCCCGCCCGGTTCCGTGACCGCCTCCCCGACGTCGTCCCCGCGCCCGCGGGGGTAGCTCCGCACCGAGGCGGAGGAAGAGTACGAGCGGGCCGTCGTCCCCGCGCCCGCGGGGGTAGCTCCGGATCAGGTCAACGAGTCGGCTGGTGGGATGGGTCGTCCCCGCGCCCGCGGGGGGTAGCTCGGTCACCGTGCTCGCCCGCCAGCTGGCGGACCAGTCGTCCCCGGGCGCGGGGGTAACTCCTCCGTCACCGTCCGACGCGCCACCGTCATCCGGTCGTCCCCGCGCCCGCGGGGGTAGCTCCGACAACGGATCCGTGCCCGGGTCGATGCCGACGTCGTCCCCGCGCCCGCGGGGGTAGCTCTTTACCTCGGGAGGCGTCTCTCGTCCCACGAGCGTCGTCCCCGGCGCCCGTAGGGGTAGCTCCCGGTCGCGGGCCAGTAGCTCGGCCTCAGAGGTAGAGCGGGAGGCGGGCAGGGGAGCATGTAGCCAGTTGTCACTTGTCTGTGAGGGGTCGTCATGGGGTTTGTTCGCCGCGCGGTGCCGCCGGTGTTGTTGTCGTGTCTGCTGCTGGTCGGCTGTTCGCATGTCTCGTCTTCCGGAACGGGGGTCTCGGCGAAGGGCGGAGCGCCGGCTGCTGGAGCGCCAGCGACTGCTGTGTCGGCGGGGGCAGCGAAGATCCCGTTGGGGGCGGGGCCGCAGACGACATACACGGTGCAGCGGCAACCGCCCGCGGGTAGCTGTCGCTACCGCTACGAGAAGGGCGAGCCCCTGGAGGATCCTGCGTGTACGCCTGGTGCGGTGTCGCCGGCGGTATCGCAGGCGAACCTGGCGTCGACGATCTGCCGTAAGGGCGGCTACACGAAGAACATCCGGCCGCCGGAGTCGATCACTCGGCAGGAGAAGCGGGCAAACGCCGTCTCCTACGGCTACTTCGGCCATCTCGGGGACGCCGAGTACGACCACCTGATCAGCCTTCAGCTCGGTGGGGACCCGAACGACGCCCGGAATCTGTGGGTGGAGCCAGCCGACCCGGGCCACCGGTCTGGCTCTGGGGTCAACAACAAGAAGGACCCAGTGGAGACGAAGCTGCACACCGCGGTCTGCTCGGGGAAGGTCACCCTCAAGGCGGCACAGCAGGCCATCATCACCGACTGGACGACCGCACTGAAGCGCCTCGCCCTGACCTGAGGTGTACAGCCGGCTCCTGCTGCTCGTTCGCCGCTCCGCCTCCGTCCTGCTGGGCCGGGCCGGGCCACCGCGAGCGACGCCTGCGATCGTCCGGGGCATGTCCGACTGCGGCCGCCGCCATCAAGGCCACGAGACAGCAACCCAGCAGGAAACCGTGGAAGGAGGAGGCCATGACTGAACAGACGCCAGCCGAGGTGATGGAGGCGCTGCGCTGCGGCGCGCGGCCCTGGAGGAGCAGGAGGCTGTGCGCCGGTACGCGGAGGAGATGGCTCGGCTGGCCGGCGAGGAGAAGTAGAGGCCGCCCCGGAGTCGGTCTGGCCGACCCGCGCCCGGGGGCAGGGATCTCCGGGCACGAGCCTGGTGATGTTGGCGCGGTGCCGAGTTGGGCGCGTTCCCCGAGCCGGATGTCGTTGCGGACGACGCGCCGGCCTCGATCGAGGCGACCCGGGCACAGTCACCCTGTTACTGATGGTTGTCACGGCGTAGCGTGACGGGTACACGCCTGGTACACCGTGCGCCGCTGTCGCGGTGACCGCTGGAAGAGGGGGAGTCGTGCAGGCAGGGACCGTGCTGGACGGCCGCTATCGGCTGATTCAGCCGATCGGTGCGGGCGGCTTCGGTCAGGTCTGGAAGGCGCACGATCCCCGGGTCGACCGGCAGGTGGCGGTCAAGGTCCTCGCTGGCGCCGGCGGCGCGGACCACGACCGGCAGGTGGCCCGGTTCGCTCGTGAGGCTGCGGTCGCCGGCGGTCTGTCCCACCCGAACATCGTCACCGTGCATGACTTCGGATCCGCGATGTACGACGGGCGCCTGCACGCCTATCTGGTGATGCAGCTGCTGCCCGGCAAGTCGCTCAGCACGGTCCTCGAGGCAGGGCGGCTCCCGCTGTCGAAGGCCATGTACACGGCGGCGTGCGTCGCCGACGCCCTGGAGGCCGCGCACGAGGCGGGCCTGACCCACCGGGACATCAAGCCGTCCAACATCATCGTCCGCTCCAGCGGCGAGGCCACGGTCGTCGACTTCGGCATTACCAGGAGCAGCGACGCCCGGCACGACATCACCACCACCGGCGTCCTGATCGGGACCCCCGCCTACATGGCGCCCGAGGCCCTGTCCGGCAAGTTTGACTGCCGCTCCGACATGTACTCCCTGGGCTGCGTGCTCTACGAGATGGTCACCGGCCAGCGGCCGTTCACCGGCACCTCCTGGCGTCTGGTCAACCAGCACCTCAACGAGCAACCGGCACCACTGCGCACCCTGCGCCCGGACGCCCCTGCGGAGTTGGAGCGGCTGGTCAGCCGGCTCCTGGCCAAGGACCCCGCCCAGCGGCCAGCCAGCGCAGACGTGTGGGCCGCTCTCAAGGAGATCAATGACCGGTACTTCGGATCCGCTCCGCCCAGCCGCGGCAAAGACATCGCCCACGACATCGCCGTCACCGCGGCGGAGGCCGCCGACGGCGCGGTCATCCCGCTGCGGATCACCGCCCACGAGCCTTGTCCCGCCTGCGCCACCAGGACAGACGCGAAGGCGGCGCGGGCCTGCACGACCTGCAAGGGGGAGGGTCGGCTCATCCGGGAGCAGCGCATCTACAAGGTCCGCATCCCCGCGGGCATCAGGGACGGCCAGAAGGTACGGCTCCGCGAGCTCGGTGGTCCTGGCAAGCACGGTGGTGCGCCGGGAGACATGTACGTCACCGTGCACGTCATCGACTGATCAGCCGTCCGCTCCGGCGCGAGCTCCAGCGCTCCGGCACCGGGTCCTGCTGGACCGAACCCGGCCACCCCGAGCGACACCTAGCGTCCGGCCGGCGCATGTACGACTCCGGCTGCCGCCATCAAGGCCACCGGCCACCAGACACCAACCCCGCAGGAAAACCATGAAGGAGGAGGCCATGCCTGAACAGACGCCGGCCGAAGGATGGAGGGAGCTAGGAGGGGTGCTCAGAAGGCGCCCGCAAAGAAGTCATCGGCAATGATAGCCAAGAAGGATGCTGCAAAGAAGTCATCGGCAAGGACAACTAAGAAGACTTCCCCTGCGAAGAAGAGGTGCGGGGCGCTGAGGCAGCGCGGGGGTTTACTGGTGGGCTCGCCTATTCAACTGTCGCCGGTTCCCCGCGTGAACGCCCCCTGCTGGTGTCCGTGTGTGGTCGCCGGGTTCCTCCGGACTCGGACGCGAGGCGGGTCGTAGTGACCTGATGGCAGCCGAGGGCATCGGCGACGACGCGGGCTGGCATCTCCGGGACCTGCTGGCGAAGTGCCACGGCCCATTGCGGGCCATGGGGAGGAGGATGGCGTGCCCTACCACTGGTAGATCACCATCATCTCGCTCCACGAGTAGGAGTACTGCCTCACCACGCGATGCAAGGGCGGACGGGGGTATAGGCGTGGCCGCTCGAACTTCGGGCTTTGCTCAGACCGATTCTTCTGAGTGTGCCCGGCGTACTCCCGAACGACCGTCAGCAACAGCAGCCGGCTGGGACGCCCCTCCGGCGGCAGTGCCCAATCCATAGCTCGGTCAGGCAGCCTTTAGGCGTCCCCCCTGTCTGCCACCGTCTTCCTCGCTTCGCGCCATCTGCGCCACAGGCTTGGCTGCGTTTTGTCCAGGACCCGCTCCCAGGTGTGGACCCCGCCTTGCTCAACGTCCAGCCATTCCTCCATCGCCGCCACCGCCGCTACCCCCTGTCCCACGGCCTGCGCGACCCGCCGCCTCGCGTGGACCCGTACGTCCCCCACGGCGAAGATGCCGGGGCGGCTGGTCATGAATGGGAACTCTGGATTACTCACGTAGTTGTCGGTCTCGATGTAATTTTTTTCGTTCATCTTGACGAACGGCGAATCGTCCTTCTTGAGCCACTCTGTATTCGGCGTACCGCCGATCAACACATGCACGCGGTCAGCCATAAGCGGTCCCATAGCGCTCGGCGGTGATACCCGCACTTCAGCTCTCGCTCCTTTGGGGATAATATCGACGATGCTGCATTCCTGGACAGGAATACCTTGTGCGCGGAGCTCCTGGAGCAGATTGCCGGCCATGCGAAACTGCTCGGTCACCAGGCTCACTGAATTGCATCCGGCTTTGTGATAGAGAAGGGCTGCTTGGCCCGCCGTGTCACCGCCGCCGATGATGACGATGTCCATGTTGTGGGCGTCGATCGCATCATGGGGCTCCATGACGTAGCGGACGTCCAGGCCGACGGGATGCAACTCCGTACGTTGTCCGTCGACCTCCGTCTCCAGCCGACGAGGTGTTTGCCCGCAGGCAAGGACAATCATCCCCGCGGACACGTGAGACAGGCCGTTGGCCCCCGTCACGCCGATGCGGTACCGATGACCGTCTTCCTCAATGCCGGTCGCCTTAACGGTCGGACAGAGTTCGACCCCTTTGAGAGCCCGCACCTGCTCCACCGCCAGCTTGGCCAGCTTGGTGCCGGTCACCCCACCAGGGAACCCAAGGTAGTTCTCGATGCGGTTGATGGACAGCGCCGCGTTCCCACCCGGCCGCTCGCATTCGATCACGAGCGTGCTCAGGCTCGCCATTCCCGCGCTCACCGCGGCAGCCAGACCACCAGGACCTGCGCCCACAATGACGAGATCGTACCGCCGGTCGGGGCGGGGCGGATCCTTTTCCCTTAGAACCAGGCGCCGAGTGAGCTCCCCGAGCGTCGCAGGAAACGACTTGTAGTCTCCTCTTAGCTTTGCGGTGAGACGGGGAGCGCCGTCGGAACCAGGGATGTCGGTCCACCTGTAGGAGATTCCCTCCTGGAGGAGAAATTTGTGCACATGCGCTGACGGGTGGCCTCCTTCCTTCTTGAGGGAAACCTCATAATCCTCCGGGCTCCAGTCGCGGAACAAGTCCTCCACGTACCGCTGAAACTTCCACTCCTCGCGCTCATCAACGAAGATGCTTTCCCGTGGACTCGCAGGAAGGGGGCTCTTGAATTTTCCGGTGGGCAGTTCCACGTGCGCACTATCATATTCGAGCACGTTCTTCACGAAACCTTTAATAAACTCCTGATGGGATGCGTTCCAGGAGGTAGAATCGGCGAGAATGGCTACGACACGAAGCCGCTGCTTCGTGTTTTTCTTCTTGATCCCCGCCTTCAGCGCTGTTTTAAGCTCGTTGTAGTTGGGCACGCCGAGGACCAAGATGCTGCCATCGAACAAGTCCCTGATCAGCTCCGTAAGCCGCAGCCGTAGATCAGCATCTGGGTGCATCACGAACATCACCGGCGGCGCGGGACGCTCCCCGATCATTCATGCCTCCAGCTAAGCTCTCCCGCAGCCATGCTGAGCCCAACAGCGCACGTCACCCGCAGGCCAGCACGGTTCTTTCTCATCATGACCCCATGCATCCCACCACTACGGCGTACACACCACATGGCGTACGGTCCAGGTTGGTCAAGCAGTGAGGGACCCCCGAACCGAGACGGGCCGGCCACCGGCGCTCCTGGTCGGCTCGCGTATTCAGCTGTCGTGAGTTCTCCGTGAGGTCTAGCCGGGTGATGACTTTGGGTGGTCTCCGGTGGCGTATCGGCTCCAGGTGCCTCCGGTCAGGACGGCCAGTTTGGCGGCGGTGACCTGGTGATAGCCGAGAGCGTCGGCGGCGACGTGGGCAGGCATCTCCCGTACATGTTCGCGAATCGCGGAGGGCCGGCCAGCGGTGGTCGGAACACCGAGTTCGTTGACTAGGACCGCGAGGGTTTCGGGGTGCATCGGTTGTCCGGCCCGGCGGCCGGGGAAGAGCCAGCGGGAGTCGCGGTTCGTAGCGGTGTTCATGTTCGGCCTCGGAACCGGTTTACTGGTGAGCTCGCATATTCAACTGTCGCGAGTTCTCGGACGAGGCAGGCGTGACGGTCACCGTACGTGGTGGTGGGGCTGACGGCGGCGAGCGCCAGCAGAGCTGTCGGGTCGAACGGCACAATCGAGGTTATCTCTGGCCCAGGACAAGGTGGAGAACTTATGAAGCTGGCGCGGATGCGAGCGCAGACATCAGAATGATCGCCGTCATTGTCGCCGCCCCTAGGACCAGCAGCCCCCACGTCGTCGCCCGATGTCGATGTTGGGCGGCTTCCAAGAATTGCTGGACTACGTCATCGAAGTCATCCGGGCCAACAAGAAGCTGCTGGCCACGAACCGCGTACGAGAACATAAGGCTTGCGACGAGATACCCTCCGCACGCGATGCTAAGCAAGACTAGCCAGACAGCGGAGAACCTTGCCAACCCGACCAACTTGGCCAGGGTGATCACCGCCCCGACAGCAGTCAGTGCGACAGTCGCCATCAGTTTGGCGAAGGACACGACGACATCGTTGGAGTTCTTAATGACCTCCCAAGCGAAGGCCCTCTTCTCCTTGTCGTCGCCGCTCATCTCGGCGGCCTCGACCACGTCAGCCATCTTTAATGGTGCTCCACCTGGACAACCGAAAAGGGCCGCGCCCAGCCGCTGTGTGGTGCTGTGAACTTGAACGTGCCCTGGGCCTTGCACACTGAGCACTCGAAACGCAAACGTCCGGACGGAGTTGGGGTCTCCCTTCCGTCCAACGTCATAAGCACAATCGGCGGTGGACCGCACCTTCCACGGACCGTCACGGTATGGAGGTTGCCGCGAAAATTAACCTTCACGGAGAACGTCTGCTCTTCAGCCATCAGGTGATGCCCTCGCTGCTCGAATCGAGCGATCGCGCGTCTGCCGGGGAACCTACACGGCCACCGCTGACCTGCCGGTGCTTCACACGGGGCGCCGGCCAGGCGCCCACCTTGTGGCTCAGCCCACACTGAGCCGATCGTGGTCGCGCCATTCAACCGACAGTCTTGCTTTCGCAGCAACGCCGTGCATTCGTCTCGCGTCTGGACGTCGGCTACTGGGAGCCCCGAGCATCCCCATCTGCTTGGGTGAGGGCCGGTGCTCGCGGGGCCGGCGGCCGGCTACGGCTGCTTCTTGGCCTCTGAGGAGGATCGGAACGGTCAGTAGCGACAACGGGCCGATCTTGGTTCCGGTTCGGTGACTCTGCCCATCCGCGCTGGTCAGCGGCCCTACGTTCCAGGGCATGCCAGTTGATTTCCTGTCTGACGATCAGGTCTGCCGCTACGGCCCGTTCGCGGCCGAGCCCACCCCGGGCGAGCTGGAGCAGTTCTTCCGCCTTGACGCTTCGGGGTTGGAGGCGGCCCGCTCCAAGCGGCGCCGACGAACCGGCTCGGGTTCGCCGTGTTGTTGGGCTCGGTGCGGATGCTCGGGGTGTTCCCGACCGAGGACCTGGCGGTGGTGCCAGGCGTGGTGGTGCGGTTCGCGGCCGAGCAGGTCGGTGTCGAGGCGTCCGAGTGGGCCGTGTACGGCGGGCGGAGGCAGAGCCGCTACGAGCACGCCTGAGAGATCCGAGACGCCTTCGGCTACCGCGAGTTCGGCGAAGCCGAGCCGGAGGTGCGGGGGTTCCTGGCGGCGCGGGTGTGGGCGTCGGCGGAGGGGCCTCGGGCGTTGTTCGACCTGGCGGTGGTGTGGTTGGTGGACACCCGGGTGCTGCTGCCGGGGATCACGACGCTGACCCGGCTGGTGGCCCGGACGCGGGCGAAGGAGATGGCCGAGCTGTACCGGACGCTGGACGCGGGGGTGCCGGGCGAGCTGCGGCAGGCGATGCGCGAGCTGTTAAAGGTGCCGGACGGGAAGCGGGTCTCGGAGCTTGAGAGGCTGTGGAATCGGCCGGTGCGGGTGTCGGGGGCGGCGATGCGCGAAGCGTTGGACCGGGCGCGTGAGGTGCGCGCGCTTGGCGCGGGCCAACGTGGGCATGCCAGGGGCCCGGTGAACGCTCCGACGGCTGCATGACCAGGCAGCGCGCCGCCGGGCCGGGCCGAGCTGCCACCTTTATAGGGACCGACTGCATGAGCAAGGCGGCTGCGGACCAGGCAGCCGCCTCGCTCTACGCTCTCTCCGGCCCGCTCAGCCGCGGACGATGTTCTGCGCCTGCGGGCCCTTCTGGCCCTGGCCGATGTCAAAGGTGACGTGCTCACCCTCGGTCAGCTCGCGATACCCGCTGCCCTTGATCTCGGAGTAGTGTGCGAAGACGTCCGGTCCCCCGCCGTCCTGCTGGATGAAGCCGAAGCCCTTCTCGGCGTTGAACCACTTCACGGTGCCGCTGGCCATACCTGTTGATCCTTCATTCACGCCCCGGAACAGCCGTTCACCCGGGCAAGCTCCGGCTCGCGCAACCGCACGAACCAACAGCCGTTCTACCCCGCAACGGCACACTCACACGGCCGACCACGCTGCCAGGGAGCCCAAGGGGCCACCCCTGCGCCGCGGTGTGTGAGGGCGTCACGCGTGGAGCCTGTCAGCTGTGGGCCCGGGGCCCGCGCCAGTCGTCCGCCGGGCCGCACAATCACTCCGATAGGGTTAAAGGAAGGGTTAAAGAACTGGGTAAATGCTGCTAGGGTGCAGGGGCGAGAGGAGATCCACGCATGGCATCCGAGGAAGAGCTGTTCGCGAACATCGACGCACTGCTGGCGGAGGAGCCGCAACTCCCGCTCCCGGCGGAGCGCGCCCGGCTTCGCGAGGCCGCCGGCATCACCCAGGCCCGCCTCGCGGCCGCGCTGAAGACCACGACGCAGACGGTCAAGAACTGGGAGAACGGGCGCTCCGAGCCGAAGTCGCCGCGTCTGGAGGCGTACCAGCGGCTGCTGAAGGGGTGGGCGGCGAAGTACCCCGCCCACGGGACCCCCGCCGCGCCTGTCGCCCCCGTGGTTCCGGCCGCCGCTCCGCAGCCGGTGACGCCGGAGACGTTCACGGGCCCGGCTGCGCCCGAGGCGAAGGCCGCCGTGCCGGTGGAGGCTCCCGCCGTCCCGGCCGCTCCGGAGCGGCCCGCCCGTCCGGTGACGTCGCGGCGCCCGGCAGCGAAGAAGGCGACGAAGCCTGTCGTCGACCCGCGGTTCCCGCACGGTCCGCTCGCAGTGCTGGACGGGGATGGCTCCGCGTACGGCGTCGACGGGATCGTGCTGGACTGCCCGGCGACCACGGTCGTGGAGCTGGTGGAGTGGACGCTGCGCGAGTCCGGCCTCGGTGCGCCGAAGCTCAACCGCTACGGCAAGGACTCCGACCCGCTGATTATCCTCACCGCTGCGGCCGCCGTGAAGCTCGGGCTGCCCGAGCGCCTGGAGGGCCATGAGCAGCGCCGCTCTCTGCGCCTGCCGGAGGACCACCCGGTCGTCAAGCAGGTGGCGAAGGCGAAGTGGCAGCTCACGCAGCGCGGTTTCGGGCCGTGGGCGCGGATCTACCGCAAGGCGCAGGGACGCGAGCGGCAGTGTGTGCAGCTGGCGATTCTGTCGTGGGACGCCCTCGATGAGCGGTCCTGGCCCGGCGTGGCGGAGATGGAGCCGGCCGACATCGCCCGCGTGCTCGGGGTGTATGCCCAGCGGGTCATCACCCCGCGCGGGTCGACGGCCGTCTCGGGCCTGGTGCTGATGACGGCGCTGCGCCCGTCGACGAAGCCGGAGCGCGATGAGGAGACCGGCAACTGGATTTCGGCCTACAACCCTGGCTCGCTGGGGACGGAGCCGATGGACCCGGCGCCGCCGGAGGCCACCCCGGAGCACCCGGTCGTCGTTCAGTCCGGCTGGACGGGCGGGTTCCTCAATGAGGAGGCGTACCAGTGGGTGCGGTCGGTGGACTCGCTCAGCGATGAGGAGTGCATGATGCCCTTCGCGATCGGCCTCGACTTGAACACCGCCTTCCTCGCCGCCGCGGCCCGCCTGGTCGTCGGCCTCAGCGCTCCGGACCACTTCCACGCCCCCACGTTCAACCCGAAGATCCCCGGTTCCTGGCTGGTCGACCTGTCCCACATCGAGCTGGACCCCCGCCTGCCCTCGCCGTTCACGCCGGACGGCTCTCGGCCGACGGGCCCGGCCTGGTACCAGACGCACACCGTCGCCTACGCCCAGCAGCTCGGCTACGACGTCCACCCGATCGAGGCGTACCTGCGCCGCGAGACCGGCGCGTACCTGGACCCGTGGCACGACCGGCTCAAGAACGCCTACGTCGACACTCTCGCCGACCTCGGCGTCACCAAGGACCTGGACGACCGCGCCTTCCTTGCCGCGATGGAGCAGCACAAGCAGGTCGACCCGGCCCTGGCCGCCGTCCTCGCGGCCATCAAGGCCACGGTGAAGGGCGGCGTCGGCAAGCTCCGCGAGCGCCCGCAGGGCCGCCACTACAAGGCGGGGGAGCGGTGGCCGGCGCTGGAGCGGCCGACCTGGCGCCCCGACATCCGGGCCGCCGTCATCAGCAAGGCCCGGGTCAACATGCACCGCAAGCTCAACAACATGGCGAAGATGACCGGGCTGTTCCCGCTCGCGGTGCTGTCCGACTGCGTCGTCTACCCCTCGCCGGGTGCGAGCCCGCTGGACTTCCTCCCTTACGCGGCGTCCGGCAAGCCGCAGCCGGGCGGCTTCCGCCTCGGGCCGACGCCGGGCCTGGCGAAGCTGGAGGGCGTCCAGCCGATGCTGTGGGCGGTGGAGCTGATGGAGCAGGGCCTCAACCCGGCCCGCCACATCAAGGGCGGTGACGTGTAGGGTCTCAGATTTCGCGGCACAGTCTCAGTCTTGATGGCACATCGGTGGCACTTATGCCGTCTTCGTGAGACTTGCTGGTCGGGGCGCTCACCCTTTCGAGTGGCGGATGCTCCAGCCCATTCCGTCCAACGGCATGGGCTGACACCTTTGGGTATACGGGCCAGCGCCACAGCTCCACCCGTCACCTTGCGCCGTGCCGTCGAACGGACGGGAGCGCCAGTACCACGCCGACCGCGGTCAGCTGCCACAACACACCGAGCCCGAGGAGCCGGTCCGTCCCCACGATGTTCGACACGGGCCCGGCCAGCGCCAGCCCGAGCGGCCCCAGGGCGAAGGCTCCCAGGCTGTCGAACGCACTGACTCGTCCGCGGACCTCGGCGGGGATCTCGCGCTGGATGACGGTCGTCACGAGGGTGTTACACACGGCTGCACCAGCCCCTGCGAGGAGTGCGGCCGCGGCCACCCAGCCCAGCGGCAACCGCGCCGCCAACGCTGCTGCCGGGAGTGCCCAGCCTGCGGATGCGGCCACGGACCAGACGAGTGCCCGGCTGGGGTTCCTGCCGAGCAGTGCCAGGCCGCTGCCGATTGAGCCGATGCCGTACAGGGCCAGCACCAGTCCCCAGGAACTGGCACCACCGAGCCGCTGCTGGGCAAGAGTTGGTCCCAGCACCAGGAACGGTGCCCAGAGGACGAAGTTGAAGAGGCTGATGTGGAGGGTCGTGACCCACAGCCATGTGCGGGAGGTGAACTCCTTCCAGCCGCGTCCCAGGTCGGTGAACAACCCATGGCGGGGCGTGGCCAAATGCGACAGGGGCAGCCCAGCCAGGGCCAGGGCGCTCACGCCGTAGCTGACCGCGTCGACAGCGACCACGGTGCCGGCATCAGAAACAGCGATGAGCAGACCGGCCAGACCTGGACCTGCGACCGAGGTCACAGCCTGGGTGATCTGCAGCAGCGTGTTGGCGTCCACAAGGTCATCTGCAGGAACGAGGCCGGGCACCAGAGCCGTCAGGCCCGGGCTGAACGCTCCCTCACCGATTCCGAGGACCACCGCCAGCACGATCACTTCCCATACTCTCGCGCTATGAGTGAGTAGCAGTACGGCCAGCGCGCCCTGAGCGGTGAACCGGAGCAGATCCGCTGTCAGCATGACCGCACGGGCTCCGAGCCGATCGGTGAACACGCCGCCGAGCAGCAGTACGACCAGCACCGCGAGGATCCGAGCCGCCATCACCAGGCCGACGGCGTTGACCCCGCCGCCGGGCATCTGCAGCACGGCGAAGGTCGTTCCGATCGTGTTCATCCCGGTGCCGAGTAACGACGTGCTCTG
Source organism: Streptomyces sp. NPDC031418 (assembly GCF_055581605.1). Taxonomy (NCBI): domain Bacteria; kingdom Bacillati; phylum Actinomycetota; class Actinomycetes; order Kitasatosporales; family Streptomycetaceae; genus Streptomyces; species Streptomyces sp. NPDC031418. The sequence continues at coordinate 16,117 of NZ_JBVIJC010000032.1, read as the reverse complement.
GCCGATGAGGAAGCGGCGGAACCGTGAGTACCGCAGCGTGCGAAGGCGGTGAGGGGCTGTCCGGGGCTTGGATGCAGCGGGCGGGCGAGTGCGAAGCGTCATGGCTCCGCACTTTTCCTCCGTCAACCTATTCCCTGCAAGCGTTTCCGAGAAAGGAATCTGAGTCTTTCACAGGCAATTCCCCATCCGGGATAATTGGCGCAGTAAATGGCTCGTATTTACTGCAACATGCCTGGTGGTAGGCTCAGCGGCAGAAGGATGGGGCAGGCTCCATGGAACTCATTTACTGCGGATGGCCAGCATGAGTCAGCACCAAACCGACGGAGTGGGAACACCTCGCCCGGCGCCGGTTGAGTACAGCGCCGCCGTCGACCGCTATCTCGCCGCGGTCGATCTCGGCAGCGCCTCCCGCCGCGTCTACCGCATCTCGCTGCTCGGGTGGTCCTGGCCGTTGGTCGACCGCCGGGCTCCGACCGGTCGCGAGCGCCGGGGGGCCCACCCGCCCGTCGTTCCTCTTGCACTGCTCGACGACCCGAAGGCCCCGGAGCGGCTGCAACGGGCACTGGCCGACCGCGCCGCCGCTGCGGAACCACGCACACTGGCCCGCGAACTGGCCTGCCTCCGAGCCGCTACCGCATGGTGGCTGGCAGAAGGCTGGATCACCGCAGACCCGGCCGCCGGACTGGCACCGCCGGCGTTGTGCCCTGGACCGGCACCGAACCCTTCTGGTGCATGCGCGGCTACGAGGGCGACTGTCGCCCACCCGGATCGGGCCCGCGCTGCCCTCGCCTTGCGGGCTCCGCTCAGGGAGTTGACTCTGTGGCACTTCCTCCACGAGTCGAGAGCCCCCGTCGAACAGGTGCTCGCCCTCAACATCGACCACCTCGACCTACCCAGCCGACGCACCAGGGCGCCCGCAGCAGTAGCCCTGAGCTGGGGATGGGGCACGGCACGACTGCTGCCCATGCTGCTGGCCGGACGCACGGCGGGGCCGGTGTTCGTCACCGATCGAAGGGCCCCCGTCTCCACGCCGGCAGCTGACCGCTGCCCGGTGACCGGCCGAGGACGGCTTTCCTACCGCCGGGCCGCGGAGCTCTTCACCGCCGCGACCAGACCACTCGATCCAGCTGGCCGAGGCTGGACCCTGCTTGCCCTGCGCGACCGGGCACCCCGGAACAGGACGATCCCCAGATGACGCGCCGGGGCAGGTTGAGTCTCCGTGCTCGCCGGCCGGGCCGTCTGAGGGACCTACGCGGGCACCAGTAGGAAATGACACGGATCTGAGACCGGCAGCGCCTGACACGACGTGAGGCAGCGAGAGAAGGCCCAGGTCACGGCGTCGTCGTGTGACATCGAAATTGAGAACCTACACGACGTGTAGGTTCTCAAAAACCGAGCCATATTCTCAGTGCCAGCAGCATACGGGCACCACTTATGACGTCCTGCTGAGATCCGCCGGGTATCCGGGCCGTCCGCGCAGGTGGTGACAACCCCGGCGTGGAGGCCGGACGCGCAGGCGAGGGCCCGCTCAGAGGCGGGAACGATTTCATACACATGACAGAGTCCGAACCTGCCGCTATGCAGCGGGGCCAGCTCTACACTCGACACCCGACCCACAGCCCGAGGCGAGCGAGAAGAGGCACCCATGGAACCAATGGCGCCGGAACTGCTGACGGCCCTGGCATCCGGTACGGCGGGCGCCGCCGGCCAGCAACTCTGGGCGTCCCTGCGCGCCCTGGTCCACCGCCCCTCCCCGGTGGAACCGACCGGGGCCCCCGAACTGGAAGCGCTCACCACGGCTGCGGATGCCGAACGCAGCGCACGGGCAGCCGACTTGATCCGGGCCCTGGCTGAACGGGCAGGCCAGGATCCCGCGTTTGCCGACGCCGTGCGGACCTGGCAGCGGACGCCAGCCCTCGCCACCGTACGCACGACGGGTTCCGGCGAAGTCCACAACACGGTCTCCGGCGGCCGCCAGCAGACAGTCATCCAGGGACGCGACTTCAACGGTGACATCCCCATCGGCGGATAGGCCGGGAGTTGTCGGAGCGGAGCAGGCCACCGGGGGACACGCACAACACCGCGAGCGGCGGACAGCAGGGCCTGCTCATCCAGGCCCGCGACATCATGAACCTGTACGTCCAGCCGCATGTGGCGGTGGGCGTGCGCGGCTTGATCGCGGGCTTCGGCCTGTACCTCCTCGCCGTACGCCCCGAGCTGCCGCTCCCGCAGGGCTACGACCCCGGCCCTGGACGGCTCGGATGGCTCCTCCTGGCCCTGGCCCTCGCGTCCTCCGTCGCCGCGCGGGCCCTGACCGCCCGGCGGCGCCGGCACGACGGAGCATGGACGGCCCCCGAGCACGTCGAGCGGGTCGTCGACGGCCTCGCCGAGGCGCTGCGTCGGCAGTACACCCGGGACGAACGGCTGCTGCACATCGCCGAGCCGCACATCATCGAGGTGCCGTGGACGCCCCAGCCGGAGCGGCCGGGCACCCTCGTCTCCGCGTACTTCGAGAGCCTCCCCGACCGGCGGCTCGTCGTGATCGGCGGCGCGGGCGCGGGCAAGACGGTGCTGGCCCTGCGCCTCGCCACCGAACTCCTCGCCGGCCGTGACCACAGCCCCGAGCGCCCGGTGCCGCTCGTGGTGCCGCTGGCCGCGTGGGACCTGGACAAGGGGCTGGCCAGCTGGCTGGCCCAGCGCCTGGCCGCCGACTTCCCGCGGGTCTGCGCGCCGGTCCCCGGGGCCCGCCCCTACGACGTGGCGCTGCACCTCCTGCGCGCTACCGACCGGGTCCTGCTGATCTTGGACGGGTTCGACGAACTCCCGCCCGCTCGCCGCAAGGAGGCCCTGCGCCAGCTCGTCGAGACCCTGCGGGGACGCCCCTTCGTCCTCACCACCCGCGCCGACGAGTACCTCGAATACGCCCCGGACCAGAGCGTGTTCGTTCGCACCGAGATCACCCTCCAGAGCCTCACCGACGGCGCCGTGAGCGGCTACCTCAACCCCTCGGGATCGGACGAATCCCCCTGGGCCCCGGTCCTGGCGAAGCTGCGCGACACCGACGACGTCAGCGCCGAGACGGAACGGCTGCGCGAGGCGCTCCGCGTCCCCCTCATGGCGGGCCTCGCCCGGGTCACCTACGGCTGGGGTGGCAACGACCCCGGCGAACTGCTGTCCCCGGCGTACAGCGAACAGGGCGCTCTGGAAGAGCACTTGTATGACGCCTTCCTCGACACCGCGTACAGCGCCTCCCACGACGTGCGCGCCGAGCACGGCGGGTGGCGGCCCGAGGAGGCGCGCCGCTGGTTGGGGTTCCTCGCCGTCCGCCTGAAGGCCGCCCACGAACCGGACCTCGCCTGGTGGCGGCTCCAGGATGAGATGCCGTGGCCGGTGCGGCTCCTGTACCTAGCCCCCGCGTACCTGCTGTCGGTCTTCCTGCTCATCCGGGCCGACATCGCCACCGGGCAGTGGGGCATCGGGATGCCTGTGTGGGTCGCCTACGCCTTCGTCTGCTCCCTCATGCTCTACGCATTCGCTGCCGACCCCGACAACGACCGCGGCTACCCATCCCCCTGGCTGCTCGGTCGGCCCGACGGAGCACGGGCACGGAAGGCGCTGCGGGGCTGGAAGGGGCGACTGGTGACCCTGGGCCTGGCCCTCACCACAGCGGGCACGATCACCTCGGCCTTACACCACCAGTGGATGATCGCGGGTTGCTGCACCATCGCCGTTGCCGCCCTGCTGCAGCTCGTGCTTCCCTTCGTGTGGCGGTTCGCCGGCCAGGCCCCGGAACAGACCCCGCGCGAGACGATCCGCGCCGACCGGCAGGTGGTCCTCACACTGGGCTGGCTGGCACCGCTCCGCCTCAGATCGACCAGACTGAGCCTGAGCTTCCGGTACCCCCTGCTCGTGGTCCCGGTCCTGTTCACCTGGTGGCAGTTGGCGGGCCGCACCCTGCACACCGTCACCCCGCTGGACTGGGCTGTTGCCGTGGCCTCCTGGTGGCTGTACGGCGTCGGGCAGTCCGCCTGGGGCCAGTACGGGGTGGCTCGCTTCTGGTACGCGGCCACCGGCCGGCTCCCGTGGCGCGTCACCGCGTTCCTGGAGGACGCGCACGACCGCGGGGTGCTGCGACAGTCCGGGGCCGTCTACCGCTTCCGTCACATCGAACTGCGCGAACGCCTCGCGAAGGCCTACGACGACGAACCCCCACGCCACGCCCCGCGCGCACCACTCGCCTTCCTCGCCCTAGTTTTCAGCACAGCCCTCATGACCCGCGTCTTTTTGAGCGCGGCGAGCGTCCATCCGCCACCCGACCCGGTCCTCCACGTCCCCGCGGCATGTTCGGTACTGGACGACCACGAGCTGCGGCGGCTGACGAGCACCGACACGAAGCCAACTCTCACGAGGTCGAGCGCGCGCTCCCTGCCGGGATGGTGGACCCCGTTCCCGGGCCTCAACGTGTGCGCCGTTGCCTCCGATCCCTCCCCCACCGCCCCCGCCCTCCGCATTGGAGTCGCCGCGGTGGGTTGGAAGTCGATCGGTACCCTCAACGGGGCGCTGTACGCGGGCGACCAGTTCCGAATCCTCGGCCAGAAGGCGTCCCCCGAAGCGACCGAACACCGCCTGCCCGACCTGGGCGACGAGGCCGCCGTCTTCATCAAGAAGGACGCCCGCGGCCTCTGGTCCAAGGGGCCCGAGCCCTGGCAGGCGATGGTGCAGGTCCGCGTCGGCAACGCCCTGTTCGTCACCACGTACGCCGAACAGTCCGCGACCCGCGCCCACACGACGAAGGAGGCGGAAACCCTGATGCGCGACCTGCTCCGCCGATCGGACCTGCCCCGACGCACCCCCTGACCGAAACCTGCCGGCACAACAAAAAAACTCCAGGCCGGGAAGGATCCGACCTGGAGTTCCAGAGTGTGCGGTGTCCTTCGGGATTCGAACCTGAGACCTAGGCGTCTCGCCGGTAGCCCTCGTGTTTGGGGCTCAGCGTGGCGTTCTCGGCCGACTCGGACATGCCTCCTGCTCTCGACCTCGCCCTCACGAGGAAATGCCAAGGATTTGAGACTGATCATGTGACAAGGCCGTGAGACAGCCAAGAACGCCCCAGGTCACGCAAGATCGACATGTCACGAGCGGCGAGTACCTACAGTCGCTATAGGTACTCATAATCCGCGTCATGTTCTCGCGAGCGATGACCTCTGAGTAGCACTTATGGCGTGGCTCTGAGATTCCCGGCCTGGAATGATCAGGCCCGAGCGCTGCTGTTCGAACGGCTCAGCGGACTGCCCGCAACCCTCGCCCCGGCTGCCTACGCGCCCAGCACCACGGAACTGCGGACCATGCTGCGGACCTTCGAAACAGATCTCACCCCGGCGCTCATGAGCCGACTCGAGGAACACGCAGCCGAGTTCCTCGCCCGGCAGGGAATCCGCGATGAATCTGTCTCCTGGCAGCCCCCGACAGACATCGTTCGCGATCTCACGTTGCCCGGCTGATTCAGATCACCCTCGGCAGGAAGAAGGACGTCGACCCGATCTGCGACCCCCTCCGGCGCTCGCAGATCGGTTGGAGCGACGGGCTGTCCGACCAGCAGCTCCACGACATCGCCCGCGGCGTCTGGGTCATGCCCGGATCACGCGTCGAACGAGAGCGGTTCGCGGTCGTCAACGGCGGCGGGATCATCCGTCAGGCCATGGAGATCGAGCGGATCGTCGACGTCCCTGGCGGGCGCCGGGCCTTCGAAGGTCGCATCCTCGGCCCCGGGCACCCCGTCCACGACCACTACGTCGGCAAGCCGGCCCCGAACGGCGCTCAGCAGAACCCCATCACCTACTTCGACTCCCCCCTGGGCAACCGCGAGTGCAACTGCGGATGCAGCAAACCCATCAGACGAGGTGACTTCCTCCCCGGCCACGACCAGCGCGCCATCCACGAGAGAATCGCCCGCATCGGAACCGTGAAGGACTTCATCACCTGGTTCGACCAGACCTGGAAGCCCGACGAAGCCCAGCAAGGCGAAGTCGCGTGAGGAAATGCCACCGAACTGAGACGGAAACCGCGGGACATCTGATGAGACAGCAGCACAAGCAGCAGGTCACCGCGGTCCCGAATGACACCGGCGGCGCGAACCTACAGACGCCGTCCTCGAGGACGGCGAGTAACTTCCCACCTCACCTGCCTCACCCGACTCCACGCGAAGGACCGCCCCGATGACCTCCACCGACAGCACCCGCCCTCGATGGGCACTGCCTACCCGACCCCCGGGCCACGACCCGATCCTGTTTGCCCGGGCGATGCGCAACATGCGCCTGACCTGGCGCGCCCGCGGTGTCCTGGCCGAACTCGCCACCGGATATACCGACGACGACCGGCCCCTGATGCACCAACTGTCTTCGCTGACCCGCGAGGAGCGGCTGGCCGCCGAAGGCCGAGAAGCGTTCCGCAAGGCCGTCGCAGAACTCCGCGCGCTGGGCTACCTCAAGCCCGAGAGCGACGGTGTTGCCGAGCGCTTGGCCGTGAACCTCGACGCGGCCAAAGACGCCCGCCTCGTTCACGACCGCCTTCACCGTGATGCCGATTACGGCGGGAGGTGAGCCGTGAACGAGATCGAGGACGCGACCGAGCGTGCCGACCGCGAGGCATTCACCAAGGAGCCGCCCAAGACCCTCAAGGGCCAGATCAGCTACCTGATCCGGCAGCTCGGCAGCGCGAAGGCCGTCGCCCAGGAAATCGGCGTCACCGCCGACTCCGTCAACCGCTACCGACGCGGCGCCCACAAACATGCCCGTGCCGACGTCGCCGCGAAGATCGATGACGCGGTACGGGCCCGCTGGCAGCCGCTGGTACGCAAGCGCGGGCAGCGCCAAGCCGCCACCAGCACCGGAATCACGGTGGAGACCCGGGCCCGGTTCGGCTACACCGTGCCCATCGGCACGACCGACGACGGCCGGTTCCGCCGCCTCACCGTACACCTCCCCCCGCAGTACGCACAGCGCCTCTTCGACGCCCGCGACGCGGGAGCCAGCGACCAGCAGATGCGGCAAATTACGCCGAAGGACTGAAAGACGTGTATTTCCAGGACGGCGGTGCGCGCGCTATGGGACTGTCGGACGTGGCAATCAACGACATTGATTACCTCGACCTCGAAAACTGAATCGGAGCGAATGCGTGACTGCTGAAATTCCGGTGTGACTGAGTTCTTCCGTTGGCGAGTTAGCGTTCGAGTTGGCCAGCTGACTGTCGGGGTCATGGCCGGGCACGTCACGCCGTATGCAGGCCGTCTGGGCCCCTACTGATGGCTGGGAGCCGGAACCGACGTGTACGGCCTTGACCGGCGGGGCGAGCGGCGCCGAGGTCGGTTCCTGAGGAATCGCCACAGCCTGACTACTGGGCTCGCCCTATCCGAAGGCGCGACGCCGCCGTCAGGTTCGCGACGCCGCAGCGTCGAACTCCTTACGCAGCTGGTCGGACCGCGCCTTGGCCTCGGACCACCGAGCGTGCAAGGTGTCACGGGCATCTTCCAGAGCAGTCGATGCTCCGCGGACGAGATTGACCTCCTCCTGAAGAGACTCATGAACTGACCAAGCCCGACGCCCCAGCTCCTGGCTCTCCTGCGTGATCTTGCGGGCTGACCTCTCGACGGCCTTGAGTGCCGTGTGCACGGCGTACCACGACTCTTCCTCGCCGACTTGCTGGTTTCCCCGTGGGGGGACGTCCATGTAGTCGTCGACCCATGCCCGTTGCTGGTTGTGATGGGAGAACGCCCGCACCACCACGCTAGCGAATATGATCTGCAAGCCGTCGCAGTCGTCCTGGAACCTGTCACGGGCAGAAAGCAGCCGGTCCTCTCTACGGTCAGCCAGGACCTGAAGTCGATCCTCTCGCCGGGCTCGTTGGGCGTACAGCGGACCAAGGATCGCGCTTATCACCGTGCCGATGAGTGCGATCAGGGCGACGGTCAAGGTCACAAGGTTCGTTGTGGACACCAGGTGAGTGTGGCAACCAGCGGACGGACGTGGTGTCGCATCAGCGGAACCTGCCTGATTCCCGCCGGTGCAGAAGCGCCGCGCTCCACGGAATTTGCGCACCGAGGGCTACCAGCGGCGGCTTCGCGACTCTCACGGTCCTCATCCTGTTGATCGGCGCAGCGAGCGACGCTCGGAGTGGGTGAGCACGCTGAACGGCCAGGGGTGCCAAGTAGCGTGCTCAGTCACATCCGGCCATCGACCGCGCCAAGAGCCCACTGATCGACGCCGACCACCACGCCGTCCGCATCGCCGACGCACTGCGCAACAGCCCGCACTTCCTCGGCGCCGACGCCCGGCCTGGCGACGACCCCGTCACCTTCACGACACTCGGCGGCCACGGCTTCGACCTCACCTTCCAGGACGCCGACCCGACCACGGGACCACGTCCTGCCCGCCCCGGCGATGACCGAGGCCATCGCCGCGGCAATCCTCAACCATCCCCACTTCGTCACCGCCACACCCGACTCCGCACGCGAGGACACCATCACCGTCCAGACCCGCGCCGGCGTCCGACACCTGCTGGCCCTGGACGTCGACCCAGACGTCGACGCCGGCGACTGCCCCGACCCGGCCGAAGACGTCGCCTACGCCGCCGACCAGCTGCTCACCAGCGACCCGAGCGACTCCGACCGCGCCGTGTGGCCGAACTACTCAACTACATCGGCGCCACCTGGGAGAAGCACGACTCCGCCCTGCGCCAGCACGCCCAGGCCGTCGCCCACTCCCTGACCCGGTAGGAGGGACCTGTGCCATGCCCGCGTCCACGGCCAGCGGGCACGCGTACCGTGGCGGTACTACCCGCCGGGAGGACCACATGAGCGCGCAGCCCGACCACGCACCCGTCCCGCCGTACGTGTACGCCCCCACGCCCGGGGCGCCGGCCGAACTCCTCGACCAGCTGCGCGCCGACCGGCGCGCGGACACCTGGGTGCCGGCCTTTGAGCGGGAGTGGGCGGCCGCCCTCGAGGAATCGCGGCGCACGTTCTCCCTCGCGCCGCTGTACGATGCGTCCACCCCGCGAACACGGACAGTGACCGCGGTCGGGGAAAGCCAGAGGCACTTGCTCGGTCTGCGCAGACCGGTGGTCTCGCCTAGCGTGAAGGTATAGGAGATACCGCAAGGGGACACCGCCACACTCCTGGCTCGCCACTGCGAAACGGGACCGCCCGGCGGCCGTCGACAGCCCCTAGTTCGCGACGTCCAGCCGCTGCAGCAGTGCTTCGGTATGCCGAGCAGTCAGGGGCGTCATGCGGCAGCCGGTCGAAGAGCGCGATGCCGGCGAAACAAGAAGGGCTGACTGGTTCCGAGCCTGATTGGACGAACTCTTCGAGCCGCGTGACGCTGAGAGTACTGCTGCAAAGGGGGAGCAGATGGTCAAGGTGATCAATGAGCAGGTCCGTCGGTTCAGCGAGGAAATCGACCAATGTGTCGTCCATCGGCCCGACGGCCGGATCCAGGTGGATCTCGGAGCGATTGCTTCCTTGGTTCGGAACGACGGCGACGTTGCGCACCGCCAGATGGAACTCTACTGCGCCTATGCCGCAGGCAGCCCCTCCTTTCTGAAAACGGCGGCGTTGCTCGCCGTCGCTTGTGCGGTCGAGCTCGGGGACCCGAAGCCGTTGCGCCAGGTGCAAGACAGGGCTGTTTTCCTCGGCGCCGAGGATGTTCTCCTCGATCTGGAGCAGGATGTCGGGCTCCAACAGGACTCCCCGCCCCGGCAGGCCGCAGCGGCCTGGTGGGCTGCGCAACCGGATGGCACGGTAGCGGTCTGTGACGGTTGCGGTGACGGGTTGCCTCGAGGGGCTGGTTATGTCCTCGACTCGTCGAGGTGGCTCTTCGGCGACCTCCAAGTCGATCTCGGGCAGGTCCTGCTGTGTTCCCGGTGCTACCTGCGGCAACGCAGAGGCGGCAGTGATGGATGACGTCAACGACCTGTGGGGTCGGTGGATGCGCGGAGAACTGACCGAGAAGGAACTGCGCGAATGGGCCGAGGAAGCGGCATCGCAGTTCGTTCAGCCGGACCTAGGTGACATCGACGCGTATGCGGACTGGGAGCTGTGTATTCAGCACTTCGCCGAGCTTCTCCAGTCGTGGACGCAGATCGCCTGGGATGCCGAGCTGGAGGAGTCGTTGCACGTACTCACCGGCGTGTGCGCAGTCGGCAGGGCACTCGGGGTCCCGACGATCGCACCGCCGTATTTCTGGCTTGGGCTCCGTCTTCTGGAGGCGGACCGGCCGGCTGCCGCTGTAGCGGCGTTGGAAGACGCAGTCTCCGGACTCTCGGAAGATGCCGGCGACGCCGACATGGAACTCGCCGCCCGCGACATGCTCATCGACGCACTTACGGATGTCGGCCGGACGGAGGAGGCGTGGGCACAGGCAGAAACGCTTTCCACCCGCTCCCGCGGTCTTGGACAACCTGTCTACGAAGCCGCCGCACTGCGCCAGCGCGGCCGACTGATCGCCCGTCTTGCAATGGGCGACCCGCTTCCGGCGCTACGCGAGGCCGTCGAGCGGCGCCGCCCGCTCGATCCGCCGCCTGAGTGGGTGACGCGGGGGATGGGCGAGTTCCTGGATCCGCTGGGGCGCCTTGCCCGCGAACGAGGGAGCTATCAGGAGGCGATGAACGCCTTCCTGGAGTGGGCCGATCTGGATCCGGATCCGGCGATCCGCGCGCGGGTGACCAGCGAGCTGGGGTACACCTGTCTTCTCGCAGGTGAAGAAGCCCGTGGAGCAAGGTATTTGGAGCAGGCGGCGGATCAGGCACGGCATGCCGGCGATGAGCGGGTGGCTCGCCGCTGGGAGATGGAGAGCGCAGCGCTGCTGGGCCGTCCCTTCGACGCCAACGCGGTCGAGACGGACCTGACCGGCGAGGCGGAGGCCTACGACGCTTCCGCATTCGCGATCGCTCTGACTCAGAGCGGGCGTCTAAAGGACGCGGCTCCGGTGGCACGCCGAGTGTTGGTGTGGGCGCAACAGCACCGCAACTGCGAGCTGGAGATCAGCATGCGTATGGTGCTCGCGGCGGACGCGGACCGGCGCGGGGACCCGACTACGGCGGTCCGGCTGCTGCACCGTGCCGTTTATCTCGCTGACCGCTTAGGCTGGCAGGCGCGCGGGGTCCGGGTCCGGTCCAACCTGGCTCAAACATTCCTTTACAGCGGCCGCAACGAGGATGCCCTCATGGTGACGGTGGCCGGGATCGACTTGAGCGAGACCCTCAAGTCAACTGCGTCCTCCTCGGAAGAGCGCCAGCAAATCGCGGCAGCGGCCATTCCCCTGTACGAGGTGTTCGCGACGCTGACGCGCGAATCGCAGCCGGCGAACTTTGTGGCCAGGACCGAGCGCAGCCGCGCGGAGAACCTGTTGCTGTGGGCCGTACAGGGCGATCTGGCAGGTGGGGGCGTTCCCGACCAGGCTGGCCGGTTGCTGGACGAACTGCGTGCCTTGGAGGTTGAGCAGGAGGTCCTGCACATGGCCCGTACCGTAGTCCGCGAAGGAAGCCTCCGACTGGACGCCAGACGCCAGGAACTCCTGGCCGCACTCCGCGAACTTCTCGGCGAGACGGCAGATAGCGTGCTCCTGCCGCGGAGTCACCATCCTCAACCTCTCGAATCAGCCGCAGAGCTGGTGGGGCCATCACCACCCGATACTTCGGTGCTCTACCTGTACACCACTCCTGACGGGGTCTGCGCGGCCGTCATCGCGGACACCACCGAGCCGGACCGCATCAGCGGACGCTTTGTGACCTGGCCACGGGCCGAACGCGACAAGCTATTCTCGGGACGGCACGAGGAGTTGGCGGACGACTCCCGAAACCTCACACAGCTGCTGAGCGGCAGACCGGTCGAGGCACGGGGCCGCGCGCTCTCCGAGACCGCCGTCGACGGGATAGTGCACGAGCTCGACCGGTTCCTGGTGGAACCGCTCCGTGATCTGCTCTCTCCCCTTACCAGCCATGACCTGATGGTCATTCCTCATGGTGAGCTGACGCGCGCGCCGCTCTGGGGCCTGCTCGACGCCGCCTCCCCAGACCATGCAATGACCCTCGCACCGAGCATGGCGCTGCTGCGTCATTGCCTCGGCAGGGACCGACCGGCCATGGGCGGCATTCTGACCGTCCCTGATGCAACCGGATCCCTCGACCACGTCCCCACAGAGCTCAAGGCCGTATCTCACTGGGCGGCCGGCTTGCCGGGCGATTGCACGGTCGGGGAAGCCGCAACCATCGAGGAGCTGGTCCCGGCGGCCCCACAGGCCCGGCTCCTCCATATCTCCGCGCACGGAATCCACGACGTATCCAATCCCTACTGGTCCGGGCTGATGTGCGCCTCGGACCAAGCGCCCCACCGAGTGATCAGCCGGTACGTAAGCCGCAACGGTTTCTCCGACCGGAAGGACCCAGACGGCTACCGACTGCTCACGGTTGCCGAGTGCATGGCGGAGCTACGACTCCGCAATTGCCGACTCGCCGTCCTGTCCGCATGCCAGTCCGGCGTGTCACGTCTGCACGGCGCCGGCGAGATGACGGGACTGCCCGCAGCCATGCTGATCGGTGGCGCCCGCTCCGTGATCGCGACCCTCTGGAACGTCAGCGACGCGGCGTCCACAGTCCTCATGCACCACTTCTACGCGTACCTGGACCAGTCCGCCGACGACTGGCATCCGGCCAAGGCACTGGCCCGGGCGCGCCGACGACTAGCGACGACCAGCCGCGAAGAAGCCATCGACATCCTGGGCAGGAAGAAGGGGGTCCCCTCTCACGATCCACCGTTCACCCACCCCGCGTACACCGATGCGTTCCAGTGCTACGGCGCGCCGTAATCATCCGGAGGACAGCATGGGGAACAAGTCTGTGAGGATGGCACCGGGGACGCCACAAGATGTCGACGACCCGATGCTTTTCAAGCTCACTGAAGCCTTCGAAGCGAGCAGCCCAGAAGATGTCATGAAAGGGAGTGAAAAAGGCGGAGATATAGACAATCCATTCGATCTAGCCATAACCTCCCCACGCGCCCTGGACGTCTCCAAGCTCTACGAGCGTGCCGGTCACCCGGTACCAGCGATCATTCAGGCCGCTCTCGGCCCGAAGCGAGCAGTACTACTCGTGCACAACATCACCCCGTTCGCGCGTCCGGGCACCCGACCTCCCCGGCTGTGGGGCCTGGGTTACACGGCCCGCCCCAGCAACGTCCAGGCCACCACGGTCTCGCTGCTGCCGGAGGACGGGACCCGGAACAGGCTGGCCCTCGGAGCGAACGTCGCGATCGGGCTCAGCGTCTCGGGATCGCTGGCTATCCCCGACGAACAGTTGGGCCTGCTCTCGCAATTGCCTGGTGTGTCGATGGAAGCCGCGAAACTGTCCGCCACCGCCGACGCCCATTTCGCAGTGGCGCTCGACTGGCGACTGACCGTCACCCATGTTCAGAGCGGACCTCTCGACTCGGGCGGCGCACGGTGGAACCTCTACCAGAGTGACGACGGTCTGCTCACCGAACACCACGTGCTGCTGCACACCTTGCTCCTGCCTGAGAACGACCACGACATCACCGTCGACGTCGACACCTGGATGCGAACTTCCTCCCGATGGCTCGCCTGGCGCAAAGGGCACCACTGGGACTACCCGCCGAAGAAGTTCATCGTCGAGCTGGGTTGACGATCGGCCAGTTTCGGTGAGTCTCCCCCCCCCGGCCGCAAAGATCCTCGACACGCTGCCCGAACACGTCGAAGACATGGTGTGGGACGTCCTGGATGCCGCCGTCGGCGACCCGTGGGGCTTCCGGCAGTGGAACGCCGACGGCCCGGAGGGCGAGGACATCCGCCACGCCTCCGTCGGCCAGCTCTCCCTCACCTACTGGGTGAACCGGTTCATGCGCCGCCTGTCCGTCCTCACCATCACCTGGCTCGGATAGCCACCCCATGCAACGGCCGTACCGCTCAGGCGTTGCCCCATGCCTCGAAGAATCGCTTACGGTCGTCCTCTGTTTCGTGCAGCCGGCGCCTGGCGAGCAGAACATGCCAGGCTGTGGTCTCGGCGTCGCGCAGCCATAACTGCCCGAGGTAGCGCCCACCTGCGACGAGCGTGTCATGGGCCAGTGCGTCGCCGATCACCTTGGTCACGGCGTTGCGCTGTTGGTCGTCAAGCTCTGCCAGGAAGCTGAGCACCCGGTCAGCGATGCCCGCTCCGTTCTCCCTGGCCAGGCGATCGAAGAACGGACCGCCCATGTTGCCGGGGTCGATGTACAGAGCGGCATCGCCTCCGGCATCCGCCAGCGCCACCCAGAACTCATCGCCTTCGGGTGTGCCCGGTAGGGGGAGGGCGGCGAAGAGGTCGGCCAGATGACCGTTGGCTGCCTGGTTGTACGAGACGTCGCAGGCTGCCGCAGAAGCAATCTTCGCGATGTGCCCCGTGTTCAGCCCTCCGTCCTCTGGCCAGTCGAGTGGAGTGTTGAGCTGCTTGACGAGGTGCTGGGCCAGCTCACCATCGTCGTCAAGGAAGCGCCGAACGATCACAAGTTCCCCCAGATTGGTGCCAGTTCACGTACGAAGGCGGCTCTCTCTGCCTGCCAAGTCTGCCCAACTGGGCAGTGTTCCGCTGGGCTGCGCGGACAACGTCCGGAAAACGCCGCGCTCGCCCGCACTGGCGCCCCGGGGGCCGATGGCGAGTTGGAGTTAGATCACCGCCCTCGTCTTCGACGGCCTACGACACGGCGCCCCGCCATCACCCTGAGCCAGGGACCGCGCGCTGTGCGCCGCCGACGAGGTCCTGCCCGTCACTCCTGACCACTCCCGTCGTTGTCCTCGTCCAGCTCCGGCGAGGCAGGGTCGCGCAGCGGGCACAGGGCGCCAGCTGCGGGAGTGGAGGCTGTGAAGCTGTCGCGGCCGAGCAGGTTGAGGTTGCGGTGCTTGAGCGAGGAGAGCCGGGTGATGTCGCAAATCTCGTGGCCCTCGGGGCGGGGCTGGGCGACGGCGGCGTCGAGGTACTTCGTGGTCCAGTCTGAAGATGAAATCGCGTATCCGCTCGCCAACTGGCCCTCTACCGTGGGACCCGTGACGACGAACGCTGCTCGTTGTCGCCCGCGCCCTCGCCGTGATCCACGGCGAGGTCACCGCCGGCACCGAGACGTCTCGCACGCGAGACAGCGACCCGGGCGGCGCGGCCGCGCTCGACTACGGCCTTTCCCAGCGTGCCCTGATCGCCGTCTCCGCCCGTAGTGGCGACGTCGTGGAGCTGATCCCCGCCGGCTCGCCGCGCTCGCTCACAGCGGCCTCCAGACCCTCGATGAGGCCACGGTGCGCGCGCGGTGGTCCGCCAGGCCGTCCGTGACATCCGAACCGCGCCGCCCCCGCCATCCGACGACGCGTCGGTGGACCTGGCCGTCGCCCCACTGCGCCGCGTCGTCGACGAACTCGCCGCCAGCATCCACGCGATCGGCGAGCTGATGCTCGAAGTCGCGCCAGCCTACCTGTCCGACACCGACGCGGCCGACGTCCTCGCCCTGCTCTGTGAGGAGATCGGTGAGCCCCTCGAGCACGGCCTAGCCGCTCGCCGCTACGCGATATCCGGTGACCACCGCGCCCTGCACGGCACCGTCCTCTGATCGCCCCCGCTCGCGGACACCCGGCTCCTGCTGTGACACCCTGTTTTCCCTGGTGGGCGTGGGGTGCTGTGAGGTTGTCAGGTGTGAGGCGAGGGCCTGCGGCAGGGACCTGGTCCTGCTCCTGGGGGTAGCCGTCGGATGGCAGCAGGGCCGTGTCGTGGGTGCAGCGCAGCATTTACATGGGCCCGCGTCGCACAAGGGTGCTGCACGGGTCGGAGGCCGGCCCCGGGATGGTGCAGCGGGCGGCGGCGGGTTGTTCTGCTGCTCCAAAACGATCCGGTGTAGCCGGTGCTATGGGCGCGCTGCGGTCCCGGCCGGGAACGACGACGGCGCCCTCCCGGTCGGGGGGCGCCGTGATGGTGCGCGGGTGCGGCGGCGGTTCAGCCGGCTAGGCAGTTTCGTTTGGATCATCGGGCGGACCAGAGGAAGATGCCCGCGATGTGGAGTCCGGCCTGGTAGATGGTGGCGGTCTTCTCGTAGCGG
>NZ_JBVIJC010000031.1:0-118499 GCF_055581605.1 Streptomyces sp. NPDC031418 | reverse complement strand
GTGACGGGGGAAGAGGAAACACCACGGAGGGTAGGCTCTCCTCACAACACCAATTGGGGAGAGGGGGAAGAAGGGGGCGAACCGGCGGGACCCCCCCCCCCCCCCCCCCGGGCCCTGTGCCGGCCGGGACGGAGGAGTACTAGGCGATCCGGCTGTGTGGTTCGAAGCCTCCGATCAGCCGGCTCACCTCGGCACTGGTGGACTTGACCGCCAGCACGAAGCGGTCCCGGACGGCGGCCGGCAGGGGCGCCGGCTTCAGTACGACGACGGAGCCCAGCACGGTGCCGTCCCACAGCACGGGTGCGGCGACCGAGTCCCGGCCGTGGACGCACTCCTGGAACCCGAACGCGTACCCTCTGGCCCGGATCTCGGCGAGGGAGGCGAGCAGCTTGTTCCGGTCCCGGTACACCCCGGGGCCCACGACGGGGGGCAGTTCCTCCGCCAGTACCCGCTGGAGCAGGTGGTCGGAGAGATGGGCGAGGATCGCCCGGCCCGACGCGCCGATCCGCAACGAGCGGCTGATGCTCATGAGGTCCCGGAGGGTCAGGCCCAGTTCCGACAGGTCGGAGGAGCCCACCGCCATGTCGATGCAGTGCCGCTGCGGGTGGCCCAGGTTGGTCAGGCCGTACAGGAACACCGTGCCACCGTCGGTGGCGAGACGCAGTTGTTCCAGGCAGTTGCCCAGTGCGGTGCGGTCGAGCCGAGGGGTCAGCGCCTGGGTGCCCAGGCGCGCGGCCGCCGGGCCGAGGCGGTAGCGGCCGCGGGAAACCTGTGCGAACGCGCCCTGCTGAATGCCGGAACGAAGAATCCGGTAGACGGTGGAGTCGTCCAGCGCGGAGGCGCGGGCCAGTTCCGCGAGTCCGTGCACCTCGCCACCGAGCTGGGTGAATGCCTGTTGTACGCGAAACACTCGCTCGGTGTAGCTCGTTCCGCCCGGGGGCGATGTGCCCTGTGATGAAGTGTGATTCTGCTGTCGGCCTGAGGAAATACTGCTGGATGTGGCTTCAGAGTGTTGAGCGGTGCCCTGATGCATGGGTGACCTCTCGATCCGGAAAGGGAGAAACGCAGCCGTCAGGCGAAGGAGTCACCGGGGTGACTTCAGTGAGAGGCAGTTGCGCAGGTCGTCCCACCGGCACCGAGATGTCGGAAATGTGATGAATATAGCGCTTTGAAGTGCATAGCTAGCGGCACGCAATGCATGTCACAGCCCCCCGTGTCAATCCTTGTGTAGGGCGGACTTTACCTCGAACGTGCCCCGGGAGCGTGTGACTGAAGTCTCTCTCCAACGCTTTCGAGTCAATTTTTCCGTTACATTTGCCGAGTCGGCCAGGCTGAATCAGGCCATCGGGACGAGCGGACCCGTGAGGTCGGCGCCGGCCTCGCGCACCGCGACGGCCCGGTCCGCACCGGCGGGTCGGGCCACCGCCGCCAGGAGGCCGGGGAGCGGCCTGAGGTTGCTCACATGCCAGTCACTCGGGCCTTCGCCCGTACCGTGCAGCACACGCGCCACCTCCTCCCGAGGGCTCACCTCCAGCAGGGTCAGGTCGCCCACGACTCCCGTACCCACTGCCTTCAGGACGGCCTCTTTCCGGGTCCAGCAGCGCAAGTAAGCCATTGAGCGACGGTCGCCCGGCGGCTCGTCGAAAACGTAGGAGCGTTCGTCCGCGCACAGGGTGGCCGGGGCGAGCGTGGCGACGGGCATGGGGCGCACCCGCTCGATGTCGAGGCCCACCGGATGTTCTCGGGAAAGCAGCAGGGCCGAGTAGCCGTCGCTGTGCGAGAGGCTGAGGTGCACGGTGCCCTTCCCGAGGTCCGCCACGGGCCGGCCGTGCCCTGTGTCGCCGCAGGCCGGACAGGCCGCACGGGTCAGTCGCACCTCATGGACGGGCACCCCCGCGGTGCTGCTCACGAGCCGCTTGGTCATGGCGCGCGCCCAGACGAACCGGGCGGAGTGCGCGGCGAAGCGGAAGGCTCCCGCCCTGGCGCGCTCCGCCGCGTCGAGCAGCTCGGGGAAACCGTCGGGCACCGGCGCGTCGTACCGCCACCAGCGCAGTTCCATGACTCCGGCGCCCATCAGGCCGGGCGGCGCCGCAGGCGGGTGGACAGATGCTGCTGGAGGGGCTCGCCCACCGCCTCGAGTTCCTGTACGACGGTCAGCTCGTCCCCGTCGAGCCTGAGGCTGCGCCGGGACCCGGTGACCTCCTTCGCCAGCGGGGTGACGGCCATGTCCCGCGAGGTCATCTCGATCTCGCTGCCGGAGATGCGGCCGACGTACGTGGTCACGATCCCCGTGGGGTGCGCGACCACCGCCTCCAGGTAGCCGTCCGGCATGACCCGCCACCAGCCGGTCTCGCGGCCCGACGGGCGTACCGGCCGGCCGTCGGCGTCGGTCAGCCAGGCACGCGCTTCGTAGCGCAGGAAGGGCCTGCCGTCATGACTGAAGGTGATCTCCTGCGCGTACGGCAGCTCCTCGGCCATGGTGCCGTATCCGACGGTGCCGGTTCCCAGCCACCGGCCCAGAAGGGCGACGGCGGGCGCCAGCCATGGGTGCGGTTCGGGCCCGACGCCTGCGACGTGGCTGTCAGGGAAAGGGGCCTGTGCCGAATCAAGCACGCTGCTCACTCCTGTAGGTGTATGCGCCCGGACTGGGTGCAGCGTAGCGGGCTCGGGCCGAATTCCTCGATATCTTCGCGCTTTTCTCGGTGTATGAGAAACCGGCGGCTTCTTCGGGTTTCAATCACCGTTTCTCGGCCTGCGAGAAACGCGGGTGACTTTCTCGCTCACTGGAAATATTGCAGGAAGTTGACCGGCCGGGAAAAGATTGACGGACCCTCGGGCGGTCTTGTTACGCTGCATGGGCCGGGTCTCACCCGGATATCTTTTTTGGCGGACGGGGGCCTTTGTGTATGACGCCATTGTTGTAGGTGCGCGAATATCCGGTGCATCCACAGCTCTGTTGCTGGCTCGACTCGGGCACCGGGTGCTGATGGTCGACCGTGCGCGCTTTCCCAGCCCTACGTCGTCGTCCACGAATCTCATCCACCCGCCGGGCGTCCAGCGGCTGAAGCAGTGGGGTGTGCTGGACCGGCTGGGCGACCACGCCATTCCGCACCTCACCCGCTACAGCCTCCAGAGCGGCCCGGTACGGCTCGAGGCCGCGCTGCCCGCCGTCGAGGACGTGGACTACGCGCTGTCGCCCCCGCGCATCAAGCTGGACGAGGCCCTGGTGCACCGCGCGGTCGACGCCGGTGTCGAACTGCGCGAGGAGACCTCGGTCCAGGAGCTGCTGCGCGACGAGGACGGCACCGTGATCGGCGTCGCAGGCACCACCAAGGGCGCCGGCCGCTTCCAGGAGAAGGCCGCCGTCGTCATCGGCGCCGACGGCAAGAACTCCAAGGTGGCCCGGCTGGTCGGCGCCGAGCAGTACTGCGCCGAACCGGTGCTGAGCAAGAGCCTGTGGACGTACTGGGAGGGCATGCCGCAGTCGTCCCTCGTCCGTACCTACCGCAAGAACCGCCGGCACCCCTTCACCTGGCCCACCCATGACGGGCTGTCGATCGTCGGAGTGGCCTGGCCCACGGCGGAGTTTCCCGCACCGAACGGTGACGAGGCCACGGACCGGGCAGTCATCGCCGCTCTGGCCGATGCCGACCCGGACCTCGCCGAAGAGGTCCGGGCGGGCCGTCGGGCCGATCGCTGGCTCACCGGCTCCGTCCCCAACTTCCTGCGCACGTCGCACGGTCCGGGCTGGGCCCTCGTGGGCGACGCCTCAGCGACCCGGGATCCGATCACCGCCTCCGGCATCACGCACGCGGTGCTCAGTGCCGAACTCCTCGCGGACGCCGTGCACCAGGGGCTGTCCGGCGGCCGCGGCATGGACCTGGAGCTGGCGTCGTACGCCCGTGCCCGGGACGCGCTCGTCCGGGACCACTACGACTACACCCGCGACTACGCGCGCATCCTCGACCACACGGTGGAGGAGCGCGCGCTCATCGAGGCGATGAGCCGCAGCCCCTGGCATGCGCGCGGCATGATCGGCCTGTTCGCCACGGTCGTTCCACCGACGGAGTTCTACTCCCGTCGTACCTTCCGCGAGCTGTTCGACTTCCTCAACGAAGAGGGCGGACTGCCCCCGAAGATCCGCATGTTGCGCTGGCTGCTGCATGCCGTCCCCGGCCGGCCGGAGAGCACGGCCCGGCTCGCCGACCGGCTCCTCGCGGCCCGCCTCGGCCTGATGGGTGAGCTGCTTCTGCGCAGCCCGGCTGCCTGAGCCCGCGCCCAGGCCGCACCCTCTCCCTCACCCACCCTGACGACACGCACGCAACGCTCGCAACGCACGCAGCGTCGACGTCGTTGCGCGGCTGCCCGGGGCACAGCCCCGTGACACCTCGTTCTGGAGGAACCTCACCATGACCGGTACGCAGCAGTACACCGGCCCCGTCCTTCTCTTCCCCGGCCAGGGCGGCTTCGACGGTGTCGCGCTCCGCCGCGCGGCCGACGGCTACCCGCAGGTGCGGGCCGTCTTCGAACGGATCGACACCGTCACCCGGGAGGCACACGGCCGGGAGCTGTCCCCGACCCTGTTCCGCGACACCCCGGTGGAGCTCGCCGAGCTGCTCAAGGACGAGCCCTGGGTGTCGCAACTCGCCATCTACGGAACGGGTCTGGCGGCCCATCACATCCTGACCGAGCACGGCGTACGGCCGTCCGCCCTCATGGGCCACAGCCTCGGTGAGATCACCGCGCTGGTGGCCGCGGGCGGCTACTCCGTCGAGGACGGAGCCCGCATCGTCCTGAGCCGCACGGCCGCCATCGCCGGCCGGGACGGGGGCACCGGCGCGATGGTCGCGCTCGCCGCCTCGCCCGCCCGCAGCCGGCACCTGATCGCACTCGTCGAGAACGAGCGCCTGGCCGTGGCCACCGAGAACCACGCGGCCCAGACCGTGCTGAGCGGCCCCCGCGAGGCCATCGCCCAGGTCAAGGCCATCGCCGAGCACCTCAACATCGGCTGCGCCCCGCTGGACGCCGGATTCGCGTTCCACAACCCCGCACTCGCCTCGGCGACGCCCGACTTCGCCGCCGCCGTACATGGCCTGGCCCGCGGCCGGCTGGACACCCCCGTCTACTCGCCGATCCTCCAGCGCTTCTACGACCAGGACGAGAGCCTGGCCGACCGGTTGGCCGACCACTTCACCCTGCCCGTGCGGTTCTCCTCCGCCGTGGCCTTCCTGCACGAGCACGGTGCGCGCACCTTCGTGGAGGCCGGCGGACGCGCGGCCCTCACCTCGCTGGTGCCCAAGAGCCTGGGCACCGCCGACGGTCTCACCGTGCTGGCCACGCTGGCCATGGGCCGCGGCAACACCCTGCGCCTGTCCGACACCCTGGCCGAGCTGCGGCAGGCGGGGCTGGCGACCGGCGACGGCCTGGAGTCCCTGCGGCAGTATCTGGCGCCCGAGCTGTCCGCGGCGGAGTTCTCCACCTTCTGGACCACCACGGGCCACGAGGTCGCCGCACTGGTGAACCGCCGGCTGTCGGACTTCCGCACCGCGCTGGAGGACGGCGCCGGCGCTCAGGACAGCGCTCCCGTGGAGCCGGGTGCGTCTGCGGCCGGTGTTCCGGAGCGGGAGGAGGTGTTCGTGACGGTGCGGGGTCTGTACGCGCAGGCGTTGGAGTATCCGGAGGAGGTGTTCACGCCGGGTGTGCTGCTGGAGGCGGAGCTGGGCGTGGACTCGGTGAAGCAGGTCGAGTTGCTGTCGCGGGCGTCGGAGCACTTCGGGTTGCCGCCGCGGGGCTCGGACTTCCGGCTGGCGGACTACGAGACGCTCGACAAGATCGCCGACCTCATCCACCACGAACTGAACGGCCACCGCGGCGCCGCCGCCCAGGACACGGCTGCGGTCGAGCCGGCTGTCGTGGAGCCGGCCGGTGTGGAGCCGGGTGCGTCTGCGGCCGGTGTTCCGGAGCGGGAGGAGGTGTTCGTGACGGTGCGGGGTCTGTACGCGCAGGCGTTGGAGTATCCGGAGGAGGTGTTCACGCCGGGTGTGCTGCTGGAGGCGGAGTTGGGCGTGGACTCGGTGAAGCAGGTCGAGTTGCTGTCGCGGGCGTCGGAGCACTTCGGGTTGCCGCCGCGGGGCTCGGACTTCCGGCTGGCGGACTACGAGACGCTCGACAAGATCGCCGACCTCATCCACCACGAACTGAACGGCCACCGGCTCCAGGGCGCTTCGGCATGAGCGGGCCGACCGGAGGAACCACGTCCATGAAGGACCTCAGCGGCAAGATCGCACTCGTCACGGGCGGGGCCCGCAACGTGGGCAAGGCCATCGCGGCCACCCTCGCGGACCACGGCGCCCACGTCCTCGTCAACTACTTCCACTCGCACGAGCAGGCCAAGGAGACCCAGCGCGAGCTGCGCGCCCGCGGCGCCCAGGTGGACCTGCTGCGCGCCTCGGTGGCCCGGCCCGAGCAGGTCGACCGGATGTTCTCCGAGATCGAGCAGCGCTTCGGACGGCTGGACATCCTCGTCAACAACGCCGCCAACGGCGCGCTCGTCCCCGGCCCCGAGGTCACCGACGAGCTTCTCGACAAGGCCCTCGACACCAACCTCAAGGGCGGCCTGCGCTGCGCCCGGGCGGCCGCCGAGCTGATGCGGCGGGCCGGCGGCGGTTCCATCGTCAACGTCTCCGCCCTGGGCGGCTCCCAGCTCGTCATGGCCAACTACCTGGCCTGTGCGCCCGCCAAGGCGGCGGTCGAGGCCGCCGCACGCTACCTGGCCGTGGAGTTCGCGCCCTACAACATCCGGGTGAACACCGCCTCGGCGGCGATGCTCGTCAGCGAGGTCGCCGACGCCTTCCCCGACGCGGAGGCGATGCAGGAGGCCGTCGCGGCGAGCACCCCGCTCGGCCGGCTGGGCACGCCCGAGGAGTTCGCCGAGGTCGTCGCGTTCCTCGCCTCCGACCGGGCGCGCTGGATCACCGGCCAGGTGGTCCTGGCCGACGGCGGTCTGACCCTGGGCGCGCCCCTGCTGTCGCCGCCCGCGCAAGCGGCCACCGCCGGTACGGAGGGGGTCGCAGCGACCCCGCATGCCGCGCCGGCGGCGGCAACCGCCGGGATCGGTACGGCGAACACGTCGCCCGCGACCAGCCCCGCCCAGGCGGAGGACCCGGCCGCCGTCCAGGAAGACCCGGAGGACGACGAGATAGCCGTCGTCGGCATGGGCCTCGTCGTCAGCGGCGCCGACAGCCCCGACGCCTTCTGGCAGCTGCGCACCACCGGCCGCGAGCTGTTCATCGAGGTACCCGAGGACCGCTGGGACCGGGCCCGGTTCTCCTCGCCCGACCGGTCCGCCGAGGACAAGTCGTACCAGGACACCTGCGTGTTCATCACCGACTTCGAGCCGGGCCGCGCCGTCCTCGACGGCCTGTCCGGGGCACCGGACGAGACCGAGCTGACCACCCTGTGGCTGCGTCACTCGCTCGTCCAGGCCCTGGACGGGGTGCGCGTCGGCGACACCGACCGCTTCTCCTTCCACGTGGGCTACACCGCGGACGGCAGCCAGCACCTGGAGGAGGCGGGCGTGCTGCACGCCGCCCGGCACCTCACCGCGGGCATCGCCGACGGCCTGGACCTCACACCGGAGGCCCGCGCCCGCCTCGTCGGCCGGGTCGACAAGGTCCTGTCGGGCCGCTATCACCGGGGCGCCACCGACGCACCGCGGTTCCTGCCGCACCAGGTGGGCCGTACGGCGATGACGGGCATCCTGCCGGACGACACCCAGCTCCAGATGGTGGACACGGCCTGCTCCTCCTCGCTGTACGCGATCGACATCGGCATCAAGGGCCTGCTGATGGGCAAGCAGGACATCGCCGTGTGCGGTGGGGCCTTCGCGCTGGCACCGCGCGGGACCGTGCTGTTCTCCAAGCTGAAGGGGCTGTCCCAGCGCGGCGCGGTGCACGCGCTGGACGCGGAGGCGGACGGTGTCATCTTCGCCGACGGCGCCGGCGTCGTCGTACTGAAGCGGCTCAGCCGGGCCAAGGCCGACGGCGACCGCATCCTGGGCGTGCTCAAGGCGTTCGGGTCCTCCTCGGACGGCAAGGGCAAGGCGATCTACGCGCCCAGCTCCACGGGGCAGAACCTGGCCGTGGAGCGGGCCCTGGAGGCCGGCGGCCTCGACGGAGCCGAGATCGACTGGATCAACGCCCACGCCACCGGGACCCCGGCCGGTGACCTCGCGGAGTTCACCACGCTCCGGGAGCACTACGGCAGTGCCCGGTCCACCGCCGTCACCTCGAACAAGTCGCTGATCGGGCACACCGGCTGGGCCGCGGGCGTGGTCTCGCTCATCGAGTCGATCCTGGCGTTGCAGGGGGAGACCATCCCCGGCCAGTACCGGTTTTCCTCCGCTCCCAAGATGTTCGAACTGGACCGCACCCGGCTGGAGATCTCCGGCAGCCCGCGGCGGTGGCCGGCCACGCCCGGCCGGACGCGCACGGCGGCGATCTCCGGCTTCGGGTTCGGCGGCACCAACGCGCACCTGATCCTCACCGAGGGGCAGCAGCGCCGTACCTCCGGCGGGACGCCGCACCAGCCGGCCGGCCCGGTCCGGGCCGAGACCGACCGCATCGCCGTCGTGGGCTGGTCGGCCAAGCTGCCCGGGGTCGAGGACCGCGACCAGGTCCTCCAGTGGCTGTCCGGCTCCCGGGACATCGAGCCCGGGTTCGGCGAGCAGTACCCGGCACCGCCGTTCCAGCAGGTGCGGATGCCCCCGGCCACCGTACGGACCATCGACCGCTGCCAGTTGATGATCCTGGCCTGCGCCCACGACCTGCGCGACCAGCTGGGCGACTTCTGGCAGCGGCACACCGAGCGGACCGGCGTCGTCGTCGGTCACATGGGCCCCACCCGGGCCGCCATGCTCTACGCCAACCGCTGCTACCTGGACGACATCGAGCACGCCCTGCGCCAGGACCCCGAACTCGCGGGCAGCCCGCAGCTCACACCCCTGCTGGAGCGGATGCGCGAACGGGTCCGCTCCCTGGTCCCGCCGTCGAACGAGGACTCCTTCCCGGGCATGATGCCCAACATCATCTCGGCCCGGGTGGCGAACTACTTCGACCTCAAGGGCCCCAACATCACGGTGGACGCGGGACTGGCCTCGACCGTGGCGGCGTTCGCGACGGCCGCGCGCTACCTGCGCAGCGGCGAGCTGGACTTCGTGCTCGCCGGCGGCATCAACGGCAACAGCCTGCCCGAACTCCGGGGGCTGCTCAGCGATGTCTTCGAGGAGCCGGTCGAACCGGCCGAGGGCGCCTTCCTGTTCGGGCTGACCACCGAGCGCGCCGCCAAGGAGGCCGGACTGCGCATCCTCGGCATCGTCGACGAGGCCGATGTGCGCGCCGACCTGGACGGTGCGGCGCAGAACGTCCTCGACTGCGGCTCGCGTGGCGGCTTTGGCCACTACCTCGGCGCCGCGGGCGGGGTGCAGATCCTGCGGGCTCTCCAGCGAACCGGCAGCACCACCCGGATCCGCTGCCGCGAGAACGGCCACGACGCGGCCACCCACCTCGTGGTCCATGCCGGGGAGGCGGCGTCCGGCCCGGACACCCCGGGCCCCCGGGAGACCACCGCGCTGGACGGTGCGTCCACCGACCTGGTCGAGCGGTACGCCGTCACGCTCGCCCCGGCTCCCGCCGCACCCCGCGGCCCGGTGGCGGCGGCGGTGCCCGACGGCGCGCTGATCCTCACCGACCGGCCGGACCTCGCCGAGCGTCTCGCCGCCACGGCCGCCGGCTGCACGGTGTTCAGCACCACGCCGGTCACGGGCGACCGGCCCGCCATACGGCAGGTGACGAGCACGACCGAGGACGTGCGTGCGGCCCTGGACACCCTGGGACGCCCGGTGCGCCATGTGCTCCTCGTCACCGACCTGACCGCGTCCGCGCCGCCGAGCACCGCGCTCACCGCGGACCACCCCGGCCTGACCGCCCTGCACGACCTTGCCTTCCTCGTCGTACAGCAGCGCTACGCCGACCTCGGCGAGGCGCCCGCGTCCGTGGTGTTCGCCCTGCTCGGTGCCGAGCCGGAGGGCACCACCCATCCGCTCGCCGGGCTCTTCACCGGCCTGCTGAAGTGCGTGCGCCTGGAGCGTCCGGACGCCGACTGCTTCGCCCTGCTGACCCCCACCGGGGACCCGGACGCGGCCGTGGGGCCGATCGCGGCGGAGCGCGCCTGTGAGCGCGCCTTCCCGGTCGTCCACCGCGACGGCGACCGGCGCCGGATGCCCACCCTCACCGCACAGCCCGCCACCGCCCGCGAAGGCGGGCCGGGCCCGCTGGACCGGGAGTCCGTGGTGGTCGCCCTGGGCGGGGCCCGTGGCATCACCGCCGAGCTGCTCACGGCCGTCGCCGAGCGCCACGGCAGCCGTATCTACGCGCTGGGCAGCAACCCGGTGGACGACTACCCGGCCGAGACCTTCGAGGGCACGGACGAGGAGTTCGCCGCGACCCGGGCCCGCTACATCCGGGAACAGCTCAAGGCCGGCGGCCGCAGCGTCGCCGAGATCAACCGCAGCTTCGACCGCATGGCCGACGCGCGCGCCGCGCGCCGCAACCTGGACCGGATGGCCCGGCACAGCGGAGCCGGCCGGGTGACCTACCTGCACTGCGACGCACGCGACGAGGAGTCGGTGCGCCGCGCCCTCGACACCGTGCACGCCGCGCACGGCCGGATCGATCTGCTCGTCAACGCGCCCGGTCTGAACCGCTCCGCCCTGATCCAGGACAAGGATCTGGACGAGTTCCGGCGCATCCGCGATCTGAAGCTGGTCGCGCACCGCAACCTGCACCGCGCGCTCGCCGGCCGGCCGCCGCGGATCTGGTGCGAGTTCGGGTCCCTGCTCGGCTACTTCGGGCAGCGCGGCGAACCCGACTACGCGTCCGGCAACGACTACCTGGCCACGGCGGCGGCCTACGCCGCCCGCGCCACCGGCACCGACGAGTTCGTCATCGGATGGACGCTCTGGGACGAGGTCGGGATGGGGGCCAACGAGCTGACCCGCGAGTACTTCAAGCGGGCGGGCTCCTACAGCCACATGCCGGTCGCCGAGGGCATCCGGCACTTCCTGGCCGAACTCGGCACCGCGCACCGCACCCCCGCGCTGGTGCACATGGGGGCCGCGGAACGGGCCACCGTCGAGTCGTTCTACCCCGGCTACCTCGGCACGGACGCACCCTCGGGCACTGCCGCGCCGGCGGCCAAGGACGCCTCGGCCACCGAGGCGAAGCCCGTCCGCGGACGGTTCTATCTGCGCCGTACGGTCGCGGGGGGCACCGGCGAGCGGGACGGCACCGGCACCATGACCTTCGAGTGCCCCTTCGACCTGGACACCGACGGCTATCTCACCGGGCACCTGGTGCGCGGCGTACCGACGCTGCCCGGCACCTTCGTCACCGAGATCGCGGCCGAGGCCGCCCTTGCCCTCGTCCCGGGCGGCTGTGTGGTCGCCCTGGAAGACCTGCGCTTCCTGCACTTCCTCCAGGTGC
This sequence comes from Streptomyces sp. NPDC031418, assembly GCF_055581605.1. Taxonomy (NCBI): domain Bacteria; kingdom Bacillati; phylum Actinomycetota; class Actinomycetes; order Kitasatosporales; family Streptomycetaceae; genus Streptomyces; species Streptomyces sp. NPDC031418. The sequence continues at coordinate 106,959 of NZ_JBVIJC010000031.1, read as the reverse complement.
GGGAGAACGTCTCCCAGGCGCCCAAGCGGATCACGGCCCGGATCACCGAACAGGTCGACAGCCTGACCACCGTCGAGGTCTCCGTCACCCATGACGTGATCGCCCCGTCCGGGGTGCTGCTGGTGGCCGACAAGCCGCACTTCACCGTGCGCGTCCTGGTCGCCGACGCCTTCCCCACGGCCCCCAAGTGGGAGCGGTGGGACGCGGTGGGCGAGGAGCCCGTCGTCGACCCGTACCACGTGCCCTCCGCCCCGGTCCTGCTGAGCGGCCCGTTCCGGGCCACCACCGACACCCGGCGCCACCCGCTGGGCGCCCGCTCGGTGTTCCGGCCGGACCTCGACCCCGCCACCGGCCCCTGGAAGCAGTTCCTGATGCCGACCGTGCTGCTGGACGCCCTGGCGCGGACCGGGGTGCTGGACCCGGTGGACGGGCTCGTCCCGGTCGCCGCCCCGCTGTCGATCCGCCGGATCGACCTCTACCAGAGCGCCAACGACCTGGAACTCGCGCAGACCCACGGGGCGCTGGACCTGTACGTCACCCAGCCCGGGTTCTCCACCGCGCCGCAGTCCGGCAACCGGTTCGTCGCCGTGGCCCCCGGCGGGCACGTGGTGGCCCAGATGAAGGACCTGGACGCCACCGTGATCGGGTACCTCGACCCGGAGACCGGCGTGGTGCATCCGCCCGTGCAGGGCCCGGCCGGGACAGGGGGCCGTACCTCGTGACCACGTTCGCCGACTCGCCGGTCCGCACCGGCCCGCCCGGGGCCGGACCGACGCCCGCCGCCGCGGGACCCGACCCCATGACCCGACCGGTGCGCCGCATGCTCTGGCGGCTCACCCCCGCCCCGGCCGGCGACCGCGTCCGCGGCGTCGCCGGAAAACGCGTGCTCGTCCTCGGTGGCACCCCGGCCGACGCGGAGCGGGTGCGCGACGAACTGCGCGCCCGGGGCGCGACCGTGCTGCCCGGCACGGCCGCCGCCGGCCCGGTGCCCGACACCGTGGTCGACCTGACGCTCGCCGAGCGGTTCTCGGCCGACACCGGCAGCGGCCAGTGGCGTACGGCACTGCTGCGCACCTTCGACGCCCTGCGGCACTGCTATGCCGAGTGGAGCCGGGAGACCTCGGCCGACCGGCTGACCTACCTTGCCGTCACCTACCAGGGCGGCGGCATGGGATACCACCCCGACGACGACCTCGCCCAGCCGCTCGGAGGGCTGTGGGCGGGCCTGGCCAAGACCCTGCACCGGGAGCTGCCCAACTGCCGGGTCCGGGTCCTCGATGTCGCCCTCGGCGCACGCGCGGCCCTTCCCCGGCTGGTCGGCGACGAGCTGGGCCGTCCGGGCCTGAGCGAGATCGGGTACCGGGACGGCCGGCGCTGGACCCTGACGCCGGCCGCGGTGCCGCCCCGGCCGCCCGCCCTGCGCTTCGGCCCCGAGGACACCCTGCTGATCAGCGGCGGCAGCCGGGGGATCGGCATGGCACTCGCCCGGCGGCTGTGCGCCGAGTTCGGACTGCGCGTGGTGGTGACCGGACGCGGTCGGCTGCCCGCCGAGGACACCTGGGACGAGCACACCCCCGAGCGGCTCGCCGCGCACCGGACCGAGCTGTGGGCCGGACACCGGCAGGGGCGCGCCGTGGCGGACATCCGCCGCGACATCGGGCGCGCGGAGAGCACCTGGGAACTCGTCGGCCATCTGCGGTCGGCCCGTGACGAGGGTCTGCGCCTGGAGTACCGGCAGTGCGACTTCACCGACCCCGCCCAGGTGGAGGCGCTGGTCGCCGGGGTTCCCGACCTCACCGCCGTGGTGCACAACGCGGGCGTCGACCGGCCCACCCGGCTGCCCAACAAGTCCGACGATGATGTCGTCGCCGTGGTCGCGACCAAGGTCGACTCGTTCACGCACCTGGTGCGGGCCGTGCGCGGCCGGCCGCTGAAGGTGCTGTGCACGGTCGGCTCGCTCACCGGCCGGCTCGGCGGCATGGTCGGCCAGTTCGACTACGCGGCCGCCAACGAGTGCCTGGCCCGTCTGGGCCTGTGGGCCGAACGGCAGCTGCCCTTTCCGGTGATGACGCTCGCCTGGCCGACCTGGGCCCGACTCGGCCTGATCTCCAACTTCGAGGCCAGCCTGCGCTACATGGCCGCCCTCGACGTGTCCGAGGGGCTGGACCACTGGCGTGCGGAGCTGCTCGCCGGCAGTCGCGGCGAGATCACCTTCGTCGGCCCGCTGGGTCGCGCGCTGGACCCGGTGCAGGCCACCGGCTACCCGATGCCGACATGCCTGCCCGGCTACGCCGAGACCTATCCGAAGGTCTTCCACCTGGGCGAACCCGAGGTGTTCCAACCGCACGAACGTCTGTGCAGCATCGTCACGTTCGACCCGGCGACGAGCCCGGCGATCGGCGACTTCACCGTCCACGGCACGCCTGCGGTCCCGCTCGGCATGCTGCTGGAGAGCGCCGTCCGAGGGGCGGAGTGGGTGACCCCGGCCGACCTGCCCGACCACGCCCTGCACGCGGTGGAGGACCTGCGCCTGCCCTGGAGCGTGCTGGCGTGCGCCGACGGCCGTCCCCTGCGGTTGCGCCGGGACATCCGGGCACGGCAGGGCACGGACGACCGCTGGCTGGTGGACGTCACCTTCCGTCCGGCGGGACCGCCGGAAGCCGCCGCAGCGGCAGAGGGCGGCGCCGACGACGCGGAGACCGTGCGCCTGCGGCTGGTGTTCGGCGCACCCGGCGCGGCGGCCCAGGACGCGGCCACGCCGTCCGCACAGCGCCCGGCCGCACGCGGCGCGGACGGCGCCGACACGACCCTGCTCACCGACGCGCCCGTCCTGCGCTGGCAGGGGCTGGTGGTGCCGATGGCGCGCTGGCGTCCGGACGGCAGCCACCGGGTCGTCGCCGAAGTGGGCCGCTGCACGGCTCAGGACCTCTGGGTGGTGCCGCAGCCGCCCGCGTGTCTGGTGCCGGTCGCCGCGGTCGAGAACATCGTGCGCGCGGTCACGGAACGCGCCCCGGGTCTCTCCGTGACCCCCGATCCATTGACTGTCCGTCAGCTCTCCTTCCCGCCGGCCGAGCCGGCCGGCGCCCCCGGCCCGGAACGCATCCGGCTCGAAGGAGATCCCGTACTCGGTGTCTGGAGTGCCCGGCACGAGGACACCGGCCGGACCGTGGTCCGCATCCGCGGGCTCATGGCCAACCGCATCTGAACCGCACCACGAGCAGTCCGCTCTCAAGGAGTCCACGACATGAGTGACACCACGACCGTCAGCGCCAACCGCAAGGTGCTGGAGCACTACTACGAGGAGTGCCTGAACAAGGGCAACCTCGACGCCGTCTACGACAAGGCCATCCCGGACCACATCAGCCACGGCACCCGCGCCGACGGCTTCGAGGGCGTGGAGCACCTCAAGGAGTGGGTCCGGATCCAGCGCGCCTCCTTCCCCGACCTGCACGTCGTCGTCGACGAGTGGATCGAGGAGGGGGACAAGGTCGTCCAGCGGTTCACCGCGCGCGGCAGCCACTCCGGTGAGGACTACTACGGCATCCCCGCCAGCGGCCGGAAGATCGAGATCTCCGGGATCGTCATCGACCACTTCGTCGACGGAAAGATCGTCGAGAGCTGGTTCTCCATGGACGGCATGGAACTCGCCCAGCAGCTGGGCGCGCTGGGCTGACCCGGGCGCGGAGCCGGCCCACGGCTTCGCCCGCAGACACGGACGGCCGGGGGTGCGACCCGTCGATGCCCCGCCCCCGGCCGTCCGTCACCCACCTCAGCCCCAGGAAGGGGAAGGCACGATGACACAGCGCTCGACCGCCCTCGTCACCGGGTGCTCGTCGGGGATCGGACGGGCCACCGCCCTTCGCCTGCACGCCGCCGGCCACCGGGTCTACGCCACCGCCAGGAAGCCCGAGACCCTCGCCGAACTCGCCGCGCAGGGCCTGCACACCCTGGCCCTGGACGTCACCGACCCCGACTCCGCCAAGGCCGCGGTCGAGGCCGTCGAGGCGGAACACGGCGCGGTGGACGTGCTTGTCAACAACGCCGGGTACGGACTGTCCGGGACCTTCGAGGAGACCTCGCTGGAGCAGGTCCGCGACCAGTTCGAGACCAATGTCTTCGGCCTGGTCCGGCTCACCCAGCTGGTGCTGCCCGGCATGCGTGACCGCGGCGCCGGCACCGTCGTCAACGTCTCCTCCATCTTCGGACGGTACGCGGCCCCGGGCGGCGGCTACTACCACGCGAGCAAACACGCGGTCGAAGCCCTGAGCGACGCACTCCGGCTGGAGGTGGCGGCCTTCGGCATCCGGGTCGTCCTCGTCGAACCCGGCCCCGTGCGCACCCCCTGGGGGCAGACGTTCATGGACCGCATCCCGAGCGGACGGGCCCGCACCGACTCCCCCTACCGCGGCTTCCACGAACGGACCGCCGCCTACTACGACGCCATCTACAACGGCACCCGCAGAACCCTCGCCGGCACCTTCGCCATCGAGGCCGAGCAGGTGGCCGACACCATCGTCCGGGCCGTCAGGTCCCGTTCCCCGCGCTCGCGCTATCCGGTCGGCTTCCTCGCGGCCAGCACCATCGCACTGCGCCGGCTCACCCCGGACCGCATCTTCGACAACGCGTTCATACGACGCCAGTTCCCGGTTCCGTGAGCGCCGGACTCGGCAGCTTCCCAGGCGAACCAACGAGGTGACGAGAGAAATGACCACCCTGGCACCGAACCCCGCGACCGCACCGCGCGGCGCGATCGCCCCCGGCCCACGGGGGGTTCCGCTGCTGGGCAGCCTGCCCCAGTGGAAGTCGGACACCGCCCAGTTCCTGCTGCGCGCCCAGCGCGACCACGGAGAGGTGTCCCGGCTGCGCCTCGGCCCGTACACGGTGCATCTGGTGACGGCTCCCGACGCCGTGGGACGCGTCCTGAAGGAGAACAGCGCCAACTACACGCGCGGTGTCCTCTACGAGCAGTTCCGCCTCGTCATGGGCGACGGGCTGCTCACCACCGACGGCGACTACTGGAAGGCGCACCGGCGGGCGGTCCAGCCGGTCTTCCTGCGCAAGGCGGTCGCCGCCATCGGCCCCAACGTGGTGCGCGCCACCCGGGAGATGCTGGACGACTGGGAGGTCCGCGCCCGCCGCGGAGAACCCGTCGACCTGGTCACCGAGACCCTGCGTCTGACCCTCGTCACGCTCAGCCGTTCGCTGTTCGGCTACGACATCCGGCCCGCCGCGCCGATCCTGAAGGACATCGTCGACAACGTCATCGAGGTGATGTTCAAGCACGGTTCGGTCGGCGAGATGCTGCCCTCCTGGCTGCCGACCCGGCGCAACCGGCTCATCGCCCGCGACCGGCGGATCTTCACCCGGCTCGTCACCGAGATCCGGGACACCCACGCGGCCACCGGGGAAGGGCCGCTGATGGAACTCATCGAGGCGGCCACCGACCCGGTGACCGGCGCCCGCTGGACCGACGACGAGATCCGCGACGAGATGCTGACCATCTATCTCGCCGGACACGAGACCACCGCCGTCGCGCTGCTGTGGACGCTGGTCTCCATCGCCAACCACCCGTCCGTGGCCGAGGAGCTGGACCAGGAGCTCGGGCAGGTGCTGGGCGGCGGCGAACCCTCTCCCGAGGACGTGGAGCGGCTGCCGTACACCTGCCAGGTCGTGGACGAGAGCCTGCGGATGTACCCGCCGATCTGGATCTATCCCCGGGACGCCGTGGCCGACGACGAGCTGGGCGGTTTCCACATCCCCGGCGGCTCCTCCGTCCTGCTCTCGCCCCTGGTCTCCCACCGCAACCCCCGCTACTGGGACAACCCCGAGGCCTTCGATCCGCATCGCTTCGACCCCGGGCGGGTCAGGGAGCGGCCCAAGATGACCTACTTCCCGTTCGGCGCCGGTGCCCGCATGTGCATCGGCAACTTCATGGCCCTGCTCGAACTGCGGATGATCACGGCGATGATCCACCAGCGGTTCCGGCTGCGGCTGGTACCCGGCGACTTCCTGCGCTACGGCGACACCTCCATCTCGCTGCGCCCGATGACCCAGGTGCTCGCCCTCCCCGAGCCGCGTGAGGCAGGTGCCCGGGCATGACCACGGTCACCGGCCCTGCCGCCGCGGCCTCCTCCGCCGCGGCCGACGTCGACGCCGTCGTCGCGGCCGCCCGCGCCGCCCAGCCCGGCTGGGACGCCCTGGGCTTCGCCGGGCGGCGCAAGGTGCTCCAGGCCTGGTGCGCGCTGATCCTGCGCCGCTCGGACGAGCTGATCGACCTCATCCGCGCCGAGACCGGCAAGACGGCCGACGACGCCCGTCTGGAAGTCGTCCTCGTCGCCCACCATCTGCGCTGGACCGCCGCCCATGCCGCCCGGGTCCTCGGCCGGCGCAGGGTCTCGCCCGGTCTGCTGATGTTCAACCACGCGGTCGAGGTGACCCACCGGCCGCTGGGGGTCGTCGGTGTCATCGGGCCCTGGAACTACCCGGCGTTCATCCCCGTCGGTCCCGTGTCCGCGGCTCTCGCCGCCGGGAACACGGTGGTGCTGAAGCCCAGCGAGCTGACCCCCGCGACCGGCGAGTGGCTCGCCGCCACCCTGGCCGAGGTCACGGGCGACACCCGGGTGCTGCACGTCGTCACGGGCGACGGGGCGGCCGGGGCGGCGCTGTGCCGGGCCGCCGTCGACAAGATCTCCTTCACCGGCTCCAGCGCCACCGGACGCCGTGTCATGGCCGCCTGCGCCGAGAACCTGACCCCGGTGGTGATCGAGGGCGGAGGCAAGGACGCCATGGTCGTCGCCGCGGACGCCGACCTCGACGCCGCTGCCGACGCCGCGGTCTGGGCGGCGATGACCAACGCCGGGCAGACCTGCGTCGGCCTGGAGCGGGTCTATGTCGAGGAGTCCGTCGCCGACCGCTTCCTCGACCTGGTCACCGAGCGCGCCGCCGGCCTCCGCGTCGGCGACGGGCCCGACGCCGATCTGGGCCGCATCGTGCTGCCCAAGCAGCTGGACGTCATCGCCGCTCATGTGCGCGACGCCCTGGCCCGGGGAGCCCGTGCGGTCCTCGGCGGCCCGCACTCCATCACCGCGCCCTACGCCGCCCCGATCGTCCTGGCCGATGTGCCGGAGGACTCCACCGCCGTCACCGAGGAGACGTTCGGACCGGTGCTCGTGGTGAACCGGGTGACCTCCGTGGAGGAGGCCGTCGCCCGCGCCAACGCCGGCGGCTACGGGCTGGGCGCCTCCGTCTTCACCCGCGACCGGCACCGCGGCCGGAGCGTCGCCGCCCGGCTGCGGGCCGGCATGGTGTCCGTCAACGCGGTGATCGCCTTCGCCGGAATGCCCGCCGTCCCCTTCGGCGGTGTCGGCGACTCCGGCTTCGGCCGGGTGCACGGCCCGGACGGGCTGCGCGAGTTCAGCCGTACCCAGGCCGTCACCAGTCAGCGGTTCCGGCCCCTGATGCAGCCCACGTCCTTCCGCCGGCGCCCGGGCACGATGCCGGCCCTGGTGCGCATGGTGCGCACCCTCTACGGCCGGTGACCGCCCCGTCGGCCATCGCGCCGACGGCCCCGCGCACCTGCCCCGAAAGGAGCACGCAGAACGTGACCACGACCCTGACCACCGGGCTGGCCCGGCTGGCCGACCACGCCTCCCGGGCCCATCCCTACGATCTGCTGGAGGAGTTGCGGGAGGCGTCCCCCTTCACCGACCCCGCCAGCGGGATCGTCGTCGTCGGCAGGCGCGCCGACTGCGAGACCGTGCTGCGCAGCCCCCGCGTCAGCAGCAACCGCATAGGCGCGGGGATCACCAAGGTTCCCCAGCAGCCCAACCTCATGAACCTGGACGCGCCGGACCACACCCGGCTGCGCAGGCTCGCCGGAAAGGCGTTCAAGCCGAGGGTCATCGAACGCTGGCGGCCCCGGGTGCGGGCCATCGTGCGCGAGCTGCTGGCGGACATCGCCGCGCGCGGCACCGGCAGCGTGGACATGGTCTCCGCCTTCGCCTACCCGCTGCCGGTCCGGGTGATCTGCGAGATGCTCGGTGTGCCCCGTGAGGACCACCCGGTCTTCGAGAAGTGGGCGCACTCCATCGCCTACACCGTCGACCCGCAGCTGGTGCCCGATCAGTTCACCACCGAGGTCGAGCAGAACGTGGAGGAGGCCCGCGCCGGATTCGTCGGCTACTTCTCCCGGCTGATCGAGGAGCGCAAGCGGGAGCCGCGCGCCGACATCCTGTCCGAGCTGATCGCCGCCGAGGAGGAGGGCGACCGCATCACCGAGCGGGACCTGATCCTCACCTGCATCCTGCTGCTGGTGGCCGGGCACGAGACCACCGCCAACCTGATCCTCAACGGTCTTCTCGGCCTGTTGCGCAACCCCGGCCAGTTGGAGCTGCTGCGCGAGCGGCCCGACCTGGCCGAGGCCGCGGTGGAGGAGGTGCTGCGCTACGACGCGCCGACCCAGATGATCACCCGGATCGCCCGCGAGCCGTTCACCCTGGGCGACACCGAAGTGGCCGCCGGACAGCCGCTGTTGCTGCTGCTCGCCGCCGCGAACCGGGACCCCGGGCAGCACAGTGATGCCGACGTGTTCGACATCACCCGGCGCGATGCGGGGCATCTGGGCTTTGCCGCGGGCCCGCACTTCTGCCTCGGCTCGGTGCTGGCCCGCATGGAGGGCGCCGAGGCCCTGAACGCCTTCGCCCAGGCGTTCGTCGCCCCGGCGCTGGACGAGGCGTCGCTGCACTACCGGCCGCATGTGTCCGTCCGCGGCCCCGACCATCTGCGGGTCACCTTCCAGGGCATCCGGCTGGACGGGCTGCCCGGGACCGACGCGGCCGGCGGAAGCGAGGCCGGACATGGCTGAGCCGAAGTGGGAGGTCACCGTCGATCCGGCGCGGTGCGTGGGTTCCGGAGTGTGTGCCGCCGTCGCGGCCGCCCATTTCGCGGTGCACGAGCGCCGGTCCCGTCCGGTGCACCCCGTCACCGAGCCCGACGACGCGGTGCTGGACGCCGCCGAGACCTGCCCGATGGAGGCCATCGTGGTCCGGGAGGCCGGCACCGGCACGCTGCTGGCCCCGGTGGAATGACCGTGCCCGGGGCGGTCGGACCGCATGACCTCGTCACGGTGACCCACGGGCCGCACCCGCTGTGCGGCCGACGGCTGCGGGTGCGTGCCATCCGCGGCCGGTATGCCGAAACGCTCCTCTGCGAACGTCCCGGCGGAGGACTGGTGACCGTCCTGCGGTCCTGGACGGACCGGGCGCCCGGCGCCGTCGGCCAGGACCGCGAGCCGTGCTGCGAGACGCGTCCCGGCATCCCCGACGGCGGTGGCTTCCAGGTCTCCGAGTCCGCCCTGCACCGGCTGCGGGCGTCCTGGGCGCTGTCGGTGGAACGCCTCGTCGGGATGGACTGACAGAGATACCGGCGGCGCGCCCCCCCGGGAAAGAACGGACTCCTCCGACCGGCCCGCACGGGCCGGTCGGAGGAGTCCGTGATGTGCGCGCCGTACTAGGCGAGCGCCGTGAGCCGCTGTACGGCTTCCTCCAGCACCGCCGTCCGCTTGCAGAACGCGAACCGCACAAAGGGCGCGCCCGCCTTCCGGTGGTCGTAGAAGACCGCGTTGGGGATGGCGACGACCCCGGCACGCGCCGGCAGCGTCCGGCAGAACGCGAAGCCGTCGCTCTCGCCCAGCGGGCGGATGTCGGTCGTGACGAAGTACGTGCCCACGGGCCGGAACACCTCGAAGCCCGCCCGGGACAGGCCCGTCGCCAGCAGGTCCCGCTTGGCCCGCATGTCCTCCCGCAGCGCCTCGAAGTAGCTGTCGGGAAGCGCGAGCGCCTCCGCCACGGCGTACTGGAACGGCCCCGACGAGACGTACGTCAGGAACTGCTTCGCGGAGCGGACCGCCGTGAGCAGATGGGGGGCCGCCGTCACCCAGCCGACCTTCCAGCCGGTGAAGGAGAACGTCTTGCCCGCAGAACTGATGGCGACCGTCCGCTCGCGCATGCCGGGCAGCGCGGCGAGGGGCTGATGCCGGACGCCGTCGAAGACCAGGTGCTCGTACACCTCGTCGGTCACCACGAGGAGGTCCCGCTCCACGGCGAGCTTCGCGATGGCGGTGAGTTCGGCGTGGTCGAGGACGGTGCCGGTCGGATTGTGCGGGGTGTTGACGAGGAGCAGCCGGGTGCGGTCGGTGACCGCGGCCCGCAGTTCGTCGGGGTCGAGGCGGAAGCTGCCGTCGTACGGCCTCAGGGTGACCGGCACCCGGGTGGCGCCCGCCATCGCGATACAGGCCGCGTACGAGTCGTAGTACGGCTCCAGGGCGATCACCTCGTCGCCCGGCTCCAGCAGGGCGAGCAGCGCCGCGGCGATCGCCTCGGTGGCTCCCGCGGTGACCAGGACCTCGGTGTCGGGGTCGTAGGACAGGCCGTACCACCGTTGCTGGTGGGCGGCGATCGCCGTACGCAGTTCGGGCACCCCCGGCCCCGGCGGGTACTGGTTGCCGCGACCGTCGCGCAGGGCCCGTACGGCTGCCTCCCTGATCTCCTCCGGGCCGTCCGTGTCCGGGAAGCCCTGGCCCAGGTTGATCGCCCCGGTCTGCGTGGCCAGGGCGGACATCTCCGCGAAGATCGTCGTCCCGAACTCGGCGAGCCGGCGGTTCAGCGGGCCGCGCGGCTGGGTCCGCGGCGGTGTCGCGGCGGTCACGGGAGTTCCAGCGGCAGCTGCATTCCGTCCAGCGCCGTGGAGCAACGGCACCGGCGCTGTTCGGGCAGGCGCTTGACGGCTTCGAGGACAATGCCGCGCAGGTGTTCGATGTTCTGTGCGAACACCTTGAAGACCTCCTCCTGGGCGACGCTCTCCTCGGCGTCGATGCCGGCGTCCAGGTCCGTCACCAGGGCCACCGAGGTGTAGCAGAGGGCCAGTTCACGGGCGAGGACGGCCTCCGGGTGCCCGGTCATGTTGACCAGGGACCAGCCCTGGGCGGCGTACCACTGGGACTCCGCACGCGTGGAGAACCGGGGCCCGTCGATGACCACCATGGCGCCACCGTCGATCGCCTCGGCGCCGCGGGCGGCCGCCGCCTTCAGAACGGTGTCACGGCCGTCCGCGCAGTAGGGATCCGCGAAGGACACGTGGACCGCGTTCTCGTCGTAGTACGTCTGGATCCGGCCGCCGGTGCGGTCCACCAGCTGGTCGGGCACCACCACGGACCCGGGACCCAGCTCGCGGCGCAGCGAACCGACCGCGCACGGTGCCAGGATCTGACGGACGCCGAGGGAGCGCAGTGCCCAGAGGTTGGCCCGGTAGTTGATCTTGTGGGCGGGGAAGGCGTGGTCCTTGCCGTGCCGCGGCAGGAACGCCACCCGGCGGCCCGCGACGCTGCCGACGGCGACCGCGTCCGACGGCCGGCCGTAGGGGGTCTCCACCTCGACGCGCTCGGCGTCGTCCAGCAGCTGGTAGAAGCCGCTGCCGCCGATCACCGCCACCTCGGCCACGGGGGTGTTATCGGATGTACCGCTCATGTGATGTCATGCCTCTTTGTGTCGAGTTCGTGATGATCGGGGGATCAGGGCCGCGTCCGCAGGTCCGCCGCGCCGAGGGTGAGCAGCTGGCAGATGGCCTCGAAACACTCCAGACGGTTGCGCGCCTGCGCGAGGTCCTCACCCCACACGGTGATGCCGTGGTCCACGATGAGCAGTCCCGGAACCACCTCCGTACGGCTGCTCACGTGCTCGGCGACCTCGGCTGCGATCCGCGGCACGTCCGGCCAGTTCGGGAAGACGGGCACGTCGGCCCGGGAGGGATCGGCGAGGCCGAGTCCCTTGAGGAGCTCGAAGTGCGTGAGTTCCAGCGTCGTACGACGGGACCGGTCACCCGCGCGGCAGGCCACCACGGTGGAGTACGGCGCATGGACGTGGATGACCGCGCCGGCCCGCGTGGTGCGGTAGACCGCGGAGTGGATCGAGGTCTCCGCCGACGCGCGCAGTCCGTCGGGCGCCAGGACCGTCTCACCGCTCTCGGCGCCGACGACGACCATGTGCTGGGCGGCGAGTTCGCCCTTGCCCAGCCCGCTGGCGGTGATCAGCGCCTTGTCCTGGTCGCTTCCGGCCAGACGCACCGACAGGTTCCCGGAGGTTCCCGGCATCCAGCCGCGCAGGTACAGGTCGCGGGCGAGCGCGGCCAGATCGGCCGCGGCCCGGTGGTCCCCGGGGTGTTCGCGGACGTCCCGGGCGTCGTGCCCGGTGGATGTCGTCATGCCGGCACCTCGCAGAGGGACAGCACCTCGTGCGACGCCAGCCGCTCGGCCCCGCCGAGTCCGGTGAGCTCGACCACCACCGCCATCCCGGCGACCTGCGCGCCGCAGGCTTCGGTCAGTTCGGCCGCGGCACCGAGGGTGCCACCGGTGGCCAGCACGTCGTCCACACACAGCACCCGGTCGCCCGGACCGATGCCGTCCTTGCGCACCTCCAGCCGGTCCTCCCCGTATTCCAGCGCGTAGCTCGCCGAGTGCACCGCCCCCGGCAGCTTCCCCGGCTTGCGCGCCAGGGTCAGCGGGACACCGGCGTGCGCGGCCAGGGCGCTGCCCAGCAGGAAGCCGCGGGCCTCGACGGCCAGGACCCGGTCGTACCGGCCACGGAACTCGTCCGCGACCCGGGCCGCCATCGCTGCCAGCAGCCCCGGTTCGGCGTAGAGACCGCCCAGGTCACGGAAGACCACGCCCGGGGTCGGATGGTCGGGAAACTCCTCCAGCAGCCCCGCTATCCGCTCCGCCAGAGCGGTGGTCCCCGCTGCCCGGCCGGCCGAGTGGCCCGGCCGGAACACCCGCTGCTCGGTCACGATCGCGGTGATCAGTTCGGCGGGTGTGACGTCGAAGGCGGGGTTGTACGCCTTGGCCCCGGCCGGTGCGCTCGGGCTCCCCTGCCAGCCGGTGACCTCGGCGTCGGCCCGCTCTTCGATCACGATCCCGGAACCGTCGGCCAGCCCCTCGTCCCAGGTGGACTCCGGGGCCACGACCACGAACGGGACGCCGTGCCGGGCCGCGGCCACGGCGAGCCCGTAGGTGCCGATCTTGTTGGCGGTATCGCCGTTCGCCGCGATCCGGTCCGCGCCGACCAGGACGCAGTCGACCAGCCCCTGCGACATGGCCGCCGCGGCGGCCGAGTCGATGCACAGGCGGTACGGGACCCCGGCCTCGCCGAGCTCCCAGGCGGTCAGGCGGGCGCCCTGGAGCAGCGGACGGGTTTCGTCGACGAGCACCTCGGCCACGCGCCCGCGCGCCGCGAGTTCCAGGATCGCGCCCAGCGCCGTCCCCACGGCGGCGGTTGCCAGCCGGCCGGTGTTGCAGTGCGTCAGGAGCCGCAGCGGCCGGGCGGGCGCGATCGACTCCACCAGCTCCACGGTCCGGGCGACGGCGGCCGAGTTCACCGCGATGTCCTCGTCCAGCATGGCCATGGCCTCGGCCAGCACGGCCTGCGGACCCTCGTCCAGTCTGCCGAGCACGCGGCGTACGGCCCAGGCGAGGTTCACCGCGGTGGGGCGTGCCGCGGCGATGCGTGCGGCATCGGCCCGCACCGCCGACTCGTCCCGGCGCCCGCCGGCCCAGTGCCGGTGGGCACTCTGGGCCACGCCCAGGGCCCCGGCCAGGCCGATGGCGGGGGCCCCGCGCACGGCGAGCGACGTGATGGCCTCGATGAGCTGGTCGGTGTTCTCCAGCCGCAACTGCCGGTACTCGTGCGGGAGTCCGCGCTGGTCGACGGCCACGATCGTGCCGTCGTCCCAGGCGAGTGACGCCTTGGAGGTGAGGGCGGCGCTCATGCCGACACCGCCGCACGGAGCGCCTCGGCCCGGTCGACCCGCTCCCAGGTGAAGTCGGGCAGTTCACGGCCGAAATGACCGTAGGCCGCGGTCCGGGCGTAGATCGGGCGGAGCAGGTCCAGGTCGCGGATGATCGCGGCCGGCCGCAGGTCGAAGACCTCGGTGACCGCCCGCTGGATCTCCAGCACCGGCACGGTCTCGGTCCCGAAGGTCTCCACGAACAGGCCCACCGGCTCGGCCTTGCCGATCGCATAGGCGACCTGCACCTCGGCACGCCGGGCCAGACCCGCCGCGACGATGTTCTTGGCCACCCAGCGCATCGCGTACGCGGCCGAGCGGTCGACCTTGGACGGGTCCTTGCCGGAGAAGGCGCCGCCGCCATGGCGGGCCATGCCACCGTAGGTGTCGATGATGATCTTGCGGCCGGTCAGGCCCGCGTCACCCATCGGGCCGCCGATCTCGAAGCGGCCGGTCGGGTTCACCAGCAGGCGATAGCCGGCGGTCTCCAGCTTGATCCCGTCGTGCTCGCACTCGGCCAGCACATGCTCGACGACATGGGTGCGGATGGCAGGCGTCAGCTGCGCGTCGAGGTCGACGTCGGCCGCATGCTGACTGGACACCACCACCGTGTCGAGACGAACGGCCCGATCGCCGTCGTACTCGATGGTGACCTGCGTCTTGCCGTCGGGGCGCAGGTAGGGAACGGTGCCGTTCTTGCGCACCTCGGTCAGCCGGCGGGACAGCCGGTGGGCCAGGGTGATCGGCAGCGGCATCAGCTCAGGGGTCTCGTCGCTGGCGTAGCCGAACATCAGCCCCTGGTCGCCGGCACCCTGCCGGCTCAGCTCGTCGGAGTCGCCCGGCCGGTCGGCGTCCTTGGTGCGGACCTCGTGTGCCGAGTCCACCCCCTGCGCGATGTCCGGCGACTGAGCGCCGATCGACACCGAGACACCGCACGAGGCGCCGTCGAAGCCCTTCTGCGAGGAGTCGTAGCCGATCTCCAGGATCTTGTCGCGCACCAGCTGGGCGATCGGCGCGTAGGCCGTGGTGGTCACCTCACCGGCCACATGGACCTGGCCGGTGGTGATCAGGGTCTCCACGGCGACCCGCGAGGACGGGTCGGCGCTCAGCAGCGCGTCGAGGATGGTGTCGCTGATCTGGTCGGCGATCTTGTCGGGATGTCCCTCGGTGACGGACTCCGAGGTGAAAAGGCGGCGGGACACGGTGCTCCAGGGATGTGATGAGGAAAGGGGGGATGACGTCCGCTCAGCCGGCGCTGTCCAGCGCTTCCAGGCCGAGACTCTCGCGGATGAGCCGCTGCACCGTGGCACGCTCGTCGTTGAGGAAGAAGTGGCCGCCGGGGAACACCTGAACCCGGCAGTCGCCGCTGGTCAGTTCGGCCCAGCGGGCCAGCGAGCCGACCGGCGCCAGGGGGTCGGCGTCGCCACCCATGACCGTGACGGGACAGGTGAGCTTCTCGGGCTGCTGCCAGCGGTAGTTCTCGTACGCGGCGAAGTCGGCACGGATCGACGGCAGCATGAGCCGCATCAGATCGGCGTCCTGCCAGATCACCTCGGGAATGCCGTCGTAGGTACGACGCACCTCCGCCAGGAACTCCTGGTCCGGCAGATGCGAGACCGGGGGTTCGTCCTCCAGACGATGCGGTGCGGACGAGGCGGAGGCGAACAGGTGGCGGGGCGCGGTCGGCAGCAGCTGTGCGGTCTCGTAGGCGATGACCGCGCCCATGCTGTGCCCCAGGAAGGCGAACGGCCGGTCCAGCAGGGAGCCGACCTCCTCCGCCACCCGCTTCGCGATCAGGTGGATGTCGTCGAGCGGCTGTTCGCGCAGCCGGGACTCGCGGCCCGGCAGGTGCACCAGGCAGACCTCCACGTCGGGCGCCAGTTCCGGGATCCAGCGGGCGAACGAGGAGGGGCCGCCACCGCCGTGCGGTACGCAGAACAGCCGTGCCTGCGCGTCGGGGAGCGGCCGCGGGCGCTTGATCCACAGCGAGGTCGTCACGCGACCACCTGCGCGACCCGGCGAACCGTCATGATCTCTTCCAGGGCCGTACACAACCGGGCCAGCTCCTCCGGCGAGTTGTAGTAGTGGGGGGAGATGCGGAGCAGGGTGCTCAGGTCGCGCTGCTGCATGTCGACGCAGGCCGCGTTCTCCAGACACACCCAGGTGTTGATACCGGCGCGCTGGAGGCCCTCCCGGACCTCGTACGCGTCACGGTCCTCGAACGTCAGCGCGATGTTGGCGCAGCGTTCCCGGCCCCGGTCCGCCACGATGACGCCCGGGATGCCGGCGAGATCCTGGCGCAGCTTCCGCGTGAGCCGCCGGAGCAACCCCGAGGTGCGCTCCACTCCCCAGCCGAGCGCGTAGTCGATGGCCACACCCAGGCCGATACGGGAGGCGCAGTTCGTCTCCCAGGTCTCGAACCGGCGGGCACCGGGGGCCAGCCGGTAGGTGCCGGAGAGCCACTCGGCGCCGTCGAGGCCGAGAATGGCCGGCGTCAGCTGGTGGGCGATCTCCTGGCGCACATAGAGGAAGCCCGTCCCGCGCGGCCCGCGCAGATACTTCCGGCCGGTGCCCACCAGCAGGTCACAGCCGATCTCGGCCACGTCCACCGGCAGTTGGCCCACCGACTGGCAGGCGTCCACCAGGTAGGTGATGCCATGCCGACAGGCGACCCGGCCGATCTCGGCGACCGGGTTGATCAGGCCGTCGTGCATCGGTACATGGGCCACGGCTATCAGGCGCACGCGTTCGTCGAGCCGCTGCTCCAGCTCCGCCACGTCGACGAGGCCGTCCTCGTCGACCGGCAGGACCTCCAGCTCCAGATCCAGCCGCTGGGCGAGATGGAGCAGGGATATGTAGTTGCTGCCGTACTCGACCGCCGAGGTGAGAATCCGGTCGCCCGCGCGCAGCGGGATGCTGGACAGCGCCATGGCCCAGGCCCGGCTGGCGCTGTCCAGGATCGCGACCTCGAACCGGGTGCAGTTGAGCAGTGCGGCGATGGCGTCGTGCGTGTGGTCGATCGCCTCCTGGGCGTGCTCGGCCGCCTCGTACGAACCGATGCGGCTCTCCAGGTTCAGATGGCTCGTCATGGCGTCGACCACCGGCCGCGGTGCCAGCGCGGCACCGGCGTTGTTCAGATGGACCACGTGCTCCACACCGGGTGTGTCCGCGCGTGCCCTGGCCAGATCGAACGTGTCGTAGAACAAAGAGGACCCCCGTCTGGTGTTTCTGCGTGAGGCATGGCGAGTTGCAAGCTCCTGTGGACCGGCCCTAGCCGACCAGGTAACGGAGCGCCTCCTGCCCGGCGTCTTCTGCGGCGTCCGTGTCCTCGGCGACCGGGGCGACGGCCTGCCAGCTCACCTCGACCAGTTCGCCGACGGTGGTACAGCCCCAGAACTCCGCCAGGGGCACCTTCGTCCGGAGGGCGCTCTCCACCCGGGTGACCACCTCGAGCAGAGCCAGCGAGTCGCAGCCGACGGCCAGCAGCTCGTCCTCGTCCGCCACGTCGCCCGCCTCGGTGACCTCGGAGACGATCCGGCGGACCGTCACCCCGACCTCCTCACGGGAGAGCTGGACCTGCGGCTCGGCGCCGGTCGCCACGGCCTCCCTGCGCCGGGCGAACGAGGCGTTCACCCGCTCGATCCGCTCCGCCAGCGGAACCGTCGACACCACGCACTGGGGTTCGCCGGACAGGACGATCGCCCCCAGCAGTTCCCCACCCTGATCGGCCCTGATCGCGGTCCGGGCCGCCGCGGCACCGATCCGGGCGCTGCCGGACGCGTCGAAGCGCCACGAGTCCCAGTCGATGCTCACCCAGGGAGCACCCTGCGCCCGCCGTCGGT
The DNA here is from genome assembly GCF_055581605.1 of Streptomyces sp. NPDC031418. Taxonomy (NCBI): domain Bacteria; kingdom Bacillati; phylum Actinomycetota; class Actinomycetes; order Kitasatosporales; family Streptomycetaceae; genus Streptomyces; species Streptomyces sp. NPDC031418. The sequence goes on along the minus strand of NZ_JBVIJC010000031.1, from coordinate 89,284 downwards.
GGGCGTAGCTGTCGAGGTAGCGGTTGGCCGTCGTGTAGATGCCGAACGCGATACCGCCCAGGAGGGTGTCGAGGCTGGAACAGAGCAGACAGAAGTCGAGAGGCTGCGAGCGGGTGACCCGGTCCAGCACGGCGATGCCGGGAACCTTGGGCCGCAGCGCGGCGACCGCCCGTTCGGTGCTGGTGTCGGCGATGAGCGAGAAGTTCTGGCCCTCCTCGATACCGGCCGCGTGCACCACGCCGTTGATCGGCCCCCATCGCTCGTTGACCTCGGCCACCACCCGGCTCATCTGCTCTTCGTCGGCGACGTCCGCGGCGAAGGCGGCGACCTCCGCACCCAGGTCACGCAGCCGGCGAAGCGGATCCGGGGCGTCGTCACCCTGCGCCGGCGCGCCACGACGGGAGACCAGGGCGATCCGCACGTCGCCCGACCGGGCGAGCTGCTCCGCGATCACCTGCCCGATCCGCCCCGATCCACCGGTGATCAGATAGACCCCGCCGGACTGGAGGGGGAGCGGCGCACCGGTCTTGGCCTCGACCGGTTCCACGGTGCCGACCAGGCGATCCACCCCGCGGTACACCACTTCCAGCTCGTCGTCCGGGTTCGCGATCTCGGCCAGCAGCCGCGGCACCACGTCCGTCTTGGTGCTGCCGGTCGAGAAGTCGACGCAACGGCAGCGGATACCGGGGTGCTCCTGCGGGATGACACGGCACAGACCGAGCAGAGCGGAGGCCTCCAGATGGAGGGAGTGCGCGGCGCCCTGGGCGGCCTGGGCGTTCTCGGTCACCACCCAGAGCTCGGGAGTCTGGCGGGCTGCGGCGAGGGCCTGGACCACGGCCAGCATGGTCAGCGTGCCCCGTCGTATCCCGGCGTCCTGGCCGCCGAGCTGCGGGCCGTACGACCAGAGGTGGATCACCTTGCGGACCGGACCCGTCCCGGCCACGGTCCACTCGACCAGCCTGGCCGCGTCCCGCGCCTCCCCGGGGCGCACACTGACCCGGTCGGCGGCGAGGACCTGGAACCCGTCTCCCTGCTCGACGAGCACGGTGGTCAGACCCGCCGCGGCCAGCTCCGCGCGGAGCGCCTCCGTCAGCTGTCCGCCGTCGCCGAACACCAGGCATGCGCCGTCGGTCTCCGGCAGGTCGCCCAGATGGTACGGACGTGGCAGCGAGGTCCGGGACCAGGCCGGACGGTAGAGCCATTCGGCGAGCGGTGCCTGCTCCTCGGGCTCGAGCAGTCCGGCGGCGTCGGCGCTCGCCCCCGCGGCGCTCTCCACCCAGAGCCGCTCGCCCTGCCAGGGGTAGGTCGGCAGCGGAACCCGCCGGCGCCGCTCGTCCCGGTAGAGCACGGCCCAGTCCCTGGACTCGCCGCGTACCCAGCTCAGGGCGAGGCTCTCCGGCGTGACCTCGTCCGGCTCCGCGCCCTGCGCGCCGGTGTCGGGGCTGTCGCCCGTCTCGAGCCCGGGTATGTCCCCGGTGCCGTCGAGAGCGGCCGCCAGTTCCTCGGCCGAGCCCACCACGGCCGCCCAGCGGTGGGCCAGCGGGCGGCGGCCCACGGCGAGCGTGAACGCGATGTCGGCGAGTTCGGCGTCGGGCCGGGCGGTCAGCCAGGTGCGCAGCCGCCCCTTCACCTCCGCCAGCGCTTCCTCGGTCCGGGCGGACAGCAGCACCGCGTGGCGCCGCACCGCGCTCGGCGCGGCCGGCTGCGGCGCGGGCGCCTGCTCCAGCACGAAGTGGGTGTTGGTGCCGCCCATGCCGAAGCTGCTCACGCCGGCCCGGCGCGGGCTCTGTTCCCAGGGACGCAGTTCACGGTTGAGGTAGAACGGCGTCGCCTCGAAGTCGATGTCGGGGTTGCTCTCCTCGAGGACGGCCATCGGCGGCAGCTCGGCGTTCTTCAGACAGAGAATCGCCTTGAGCAGACCGGCGATGCCGGAGGCGAAGCAGAGGTGTCCGATGTTCGCCTTCACCGAACCCAGCGAGCAGTAGCCACGCTCGTCCGTGTGGCGACGGAACGCGCGGGTCAGCGCGCGCACCTCGATCGGGTCGCCGACGAGGGTGCCCGTGCCGTGTCCCTCCAGCAGCCCGATGGACTCGGCCGACACCCCGGCTTCGTCGAGCGCGGCCTGGATGACCCGGGCCTGCCCCTCGACGCTGGGCGCCGAGAAACCCGCCTTCACCCGCCCGTCGTTGTTCATGGCGCTGCCCTTGATGACCGCGTGGATGTGGTCGCCCGCGGCCAGCGCGTCCTCCAGGCGGCGCAGTACCAGCACGCCGACGCCGTCCCCCTCCACATACCCGGACGCCTTGCTGTCATAGGCCCGGGTGCTGCCGTCGGCGGAGAGGATGAAGCCTTCCTGGTGCTCGTAGGCGAGGGTCTCCGCGGTGCCGATGCTGGCGGCGCCCACCAGCGCCATCCCCGCCCGGCCCTCGCGCAGTGCCTCACAGGCGAGGTGTACGGCGGCGGCCGCGGAGGAGCAGGCGGACTGGACGTTGACGCTCTCGCCGGTCAGGCCGAGCTTGTAGGAGATCCTGGTCGGGACGGTGTCCGGACCGTTGGAGAGCTGGATCAGCATCCGCTCGGCGGCCGAGCGCTGACCGAAGTCCCGTCCCTCGTAGTAGGTGTTGGGCCCGACCGAGGTGTAGACGGCGACGTCCTGGCCCACGCGGTACGGGTCGTAGCCGGCGTCCTCCATCGCGTTCCAGGCGCACTCCAGCAGGTGCCGGTGTTGCGGGTCGAGCACCTCGGCCTCGCGCCGCGGGATGCCGAAGAACTCCGCGTCGAAGCGTCGGATGTCCTCCAGCACACCCCGGGCGAAGACCCAGCGACGGCCGCTGCTGTCCTCCTTGACCCGGGGAGAGCCGTGGCGGATGGATTCCCTGCCCGCGCGGATGTTGGCCCAGAAGTCGTCCAGGTCCGCCGCGTCGGGAAGGGTGGCTGCCATACCGATGACGGCGATCTCGGGTCGGTTCCGGCCTGTGGTCCGGTTCACTGTCGTCTATACCTCGGAGTTCTTGATGGCCTGGGCCAGGTACCGGACGGTCGGGTACTCGTAGAGCGCGGTGCTGGGCAGCCTGATGCCGAGCCGTGCCTCCAGCTGCGTCTGCGCCTGCTTGATCGAGAGTGAAGTCCCGCCCAGGTCGAAGTAGTTGTCGTCGATACCGATGGCCGGCGTCTTCAGGATGCCGGACCAGATCTCGCCGATGATCTGCTCCAGCTCGGAGACGGCGGGGATGAACGCGACGCCGAGGGGCAGTTCGTCCGCCGGCACACCGGCGCGCAGTGCGTTGCGGTCGGTCTTGCCGTTGCCGTTCATCGGCAGTCGGCCGAGACGGAACAGCTTCGACGGGATCATGTACTCGGGGAGGCGCTTGGCCAGCCGTTGCCGGAGGTCGGTGACGGTGGGGCTGGTTCCTTCGGCGGGGACCAGATAGGCGACGAGGACGCGTTCGGCGCCCTGCTGCCGGTCGACCACGGCGGCCTGCTGCACCTCGGGCGCCTCCAGCAGCGCCGACTCGACCTCGGTCAGTTCGACTCGGTTGCCCCGGATCTTCACCTGGCTGTCCAGGCGGCCCAGGATCTGGATCAGGCCGCCGGGCAGCGCACGGGCGAGGTCGCCGGAACGGTACACGCGCGCCCCCGTGCCGTCCTCGAACGGGTTCGGCAGAAAGGCCTTCTCGGTCAGGTCCGGCCGCCGGTGGTAGCCGTGGGCGAGGGCGTCGCCGCCGATGTACAGCTCGCCCAGCTCTCCCTCGGGCACCGGCCGGAGCTGTTCGTCCAGGACCCAGACGCGGGTGCCGGGCAGCGGCGGGCCGACCGGCGGCGGCGAGTACGCCAGGTCGGACTCCTCGAACACCTTGCAGCAGGTGAACACACCGGCCTCGGTGGGGCCGTAGCCGTTGGAGAAGCGGATGTCCGTCGTGTGCATCGCCTTGGCCAGGTGCGGGGTGGAGACCACCTCGCCGCCGATGACGACCTGACGCAGACCGGTACCCACGAGCAGACCGTCGTCGACGATCTGGTTGAACAGGGTCGGCGTCAGCCACAGCGTGGTGACTCCGTAGCGGCGCACGGCGTCGATGACGGCGTCGGACGAGACCCGCTGATCCGGCAACAGCACCAGTCTGCCGCCGTTCGCCAGGGCGCCCCACACCTCGAGCACCGAGGCGTCGAACGAGAGGGGACAGGCCTGGAGAAAGGTCTGCTCGGCGTCGAAGTCCCCGTAGACGCCGCTACGGACGATCCTGGCGGCGGCCCGGTGCGGGACGGCGACGCCCTTGGGGGTGCCGGTCGTGCCGGAGGTGTAGATGACGTAGGCGAGATTCTCGGCCGTGGGGTGGTCCCAGGACTCGGCGGAGCCGGTCCCGGAGATCTCGGGTGCGGCGTCCGCCCGGACCCGGGTGCCGTCGAAGGCGGCCAGCCGGCCGTCCGTCGTGGCAGAGGTCAGCACCACCTCCACACCGGCCTCGCCGAGAATGGTCGACACCCGCTCGACCGGGTCGTCGGTGCGCAGGGGCAGATACGCGCCGCCGGCCTGAAGGATCCCCAGCATGCCGGTCACCATGGCGATGGAGCGCTCGACGTAGAGCCCGACGACCACATCGGGGCCTACGCCCAGCTCGCGCAGTCGCGAGGCGAGAAGGCGGGCCCTGGAATGCAATTCTCCGTATGTGACGGACTCTTCACCATGGACGACGGCGGTGGCCTCCGGAGCCGTTTCTGCATGCTTCGCAAATTGTTCATGAAGGCAGGATGTCGACCTTCCCTGAACCCGTATATGAGCGTCCTGAATCATCCAGACATCTCCCCCGTTATGTCCCACATAAGCACGCTGAATTGTCGATCCGATCTGAAGTGGACAACAGGATTATTCGCTCCGTCAAGGAGATTCCCGAGGCGAGTGGCTTGAGTCACAACGTCGGCTCGGTCGAGTCAATGGCTTGTTTTTGCCCATCCGTAAAGGGTGGAAAACTGGACAAAGGGATCCCTGTTATCTGATTCGGGGACGCCGAGTCCGGCGGTAGGCGGAGGTGATTTTCGACGTGACACAAAGCTGAAACATTTGCCCTCGCGCAAGGTGTGGGGTACGTATAGTTTCACGGGGGAGGTATCCAGTTCGTATTCGGGCCGGGTGGTACGCCCCTACGTTCCGAACCACTGGAGACTTCAATGACTCTGCTGACCACATGGGTGGATTCCGAACCGCGGAAAGCCGTCCTCCGTACGACTGATCCATCCGAGATCGCTGCCGCTCTCTCGGGGATCGGTGTGCGCTATGAACAGTGGCCGGTCCGCGACGACCTGCCCGACGGCTCCGACAGCGCCACCGTGCTGGCCGCCTACCGCGCCGAGGTCGACAAGCTGGTGGCGGAGGAGAGCTTCACCACGGTCGACGTCGTCTCGCTGTTCCCCAGCGACGCACCGGACTGGCCGGACACCGCCAAGGCCGCCCGGGAACGGTTCCTGCGCGAGCACACCCACGACGATGACGACGAGGTCCGCTTCTTCGTGGCCGGTGCCGGCATCTTCTACCTGCATGTGAACGGCGAGGTGCACGCGGTCTACTGCGAGAAGGGCGATCTGCTCGGCGTACCGCGCGGAACCACCCACTGGTTCGACATGGGCACGGTGCCCGCGTTCACGGCGATCCGCTTCTTCCACGAAGAGGACGGCTGGATCGGCAACTTCACCGGCAGTGACATCGCCGCCCGCTTCCCCGACTTCGACGAGATCCACGCGGGGTACCGGGGAGAGACCCCTTGAGCCAGCGGTTCGAAGCGGACTGTGTCGTTCTCGACATCGAGGGCACCACGAGTGCCACGGGCTTCGTCGTGGACGTGCTGTACCCCTATGCGCAGGCACGGTTCGGCGCACTGCTCAGCGAGCGTGCCGACGACCCCGATGTCCGGGACGCCGTCGACCGGATCCGGGAACTGGCCGGGGAACCGGATGCCGACGCCGCACGGATCGAGCAGGTGCTGGGCGCATGGGTGAGTGAGGACCGCAAGGCCTCGCCGCTGAAGAAGCTCCAGGGCATCCTGTGGTCCGAGGGCTTCGCCAAGGGCGAGCTGGTCTCGCACTTCTACGACGATGTCATCCCGGCGATACGGGCCTGGCACGCCCGGAGGGTCCGGCTCTTCGTCTACTCCTCCGGGTCGGTCGCCGCCCAGCGGTCGTGGTTCGCGCACAGCCCCCACGGCGACCTGATGCCGCTGGTGGAAGGGCTCTTCGACACCGAGAACGCCGGGCCCAAGGTGTCGTCCGACTCCTACCGGGCGATCTCCAAGTCCATCGCCGCGGCCCCGGAACGGACTCTCTTCCTGTCCGACCGGACAGCCGAACTGGACGCCGCCCGGTCCGCGGACTGGCTGACGCTGCGGATCCGGCGCCCGGGGGAGCCGTACTACGAACAAGACACCGGTGAACACCCCGAGGCCCTGTCTTTCGCCGACATTGACGTCACCAGCGCAAGGAGTGCCCGATGACAGCGGAACACATCGATCCGGCCTCGGCCGGGTCCCAGCCGGTCGCGGTGGTCGTCGACAGCTACACCACGGCCAACCACCTGCCTCCGGCCTTCGCCCGGCTCGGCGTGGCCGCTGTGCACGTCCAGAGCACCCCCGAGCTGCTGACCTCCATGCCGGCCCCGAACCTGGCCGCCTACCAGGCCAACTTCATCTGCGACACGCCCGAGGACACCGCCGCCCGGCTGGCTCCGCTGGACCCCGTCTGTGTCGTGGCCGGCCAGGAGGGGCCAGGAGTGAACCTGGCCGACACCCTCTCCGCGCTGCTGGAGGTCCCGACCAACGGAACCGCTCTCTCCCTCGCCCGGCGCGACAAGTTCCTGATGATCGAGACGCTGCGCCGGGCCGGGGTCCGCTGTGCCGACCAGTTCCGCAGCAGCGATCCCGGCGACCTGGTGGCCTGGGCCGAGGAGCGCGGCTCGTACCCCGTCGTGGTGAAGCCGCTGCGGTCCGCGGCGAGCAACGGTGTGGCCGTGTGCGCAGGCCCGAGCGAGATCCGCAAAGCGGCCGAGGAGATCCTCGGCGTACCGGACTTCTTCGGTCAGCCCAACCGGGAGGTGCTGATCCAGTCCTACCTGGCGGGCGAGGAGTACAAGGTCGACATGGTCTCCTACGAGGGACGCCGGTACACCTGTGGCGTCTGGCGGTACGGAAAGAGGCTCGTCGGCACCCGCAACATCTACGACCGCGACTCCCTGTGCGCGCCCGATGAGGGTCCGGTGCCCGAGATCATCGCGTACGTGGACACCGTACTGGCGGCTCTCGGCATCGAGTTCGGCCCCAGCCATGCCGAGGTCATCGTCACCCCCGAGGGTCCCACCCTGGTCGAGGTCGGCACCCGGATCGCCGGGGGCACGGTCCCGGACTTCCACGACCTGTGCCTGGGTACCAACCAGGCCGATGCGACCGCCCTCGCCTACGCCAGACCGCAGGAGTTCCTGAGCCGTCTCGCCGGACGCTCCTACCGGCGGCTCCGGCACGCGAGCCAGTACCTGGTGCCGACCACTGCGGAAGGCGTGGTCGCGGGCGTCGACGAGCAGGTGGTCCAGGAGATCGAAGCTCTGGAGACGGTCTTCCGGCTCACCGTCAAGCTCACGGCGGGGGACCGGATCCGGCCGACCGTCGACCTGCCCAGCGCGACCATGGTGGTCCACATGGCCGGTGACCACCCCGCCGCCCTGGAACGCGACCACGAGCGCATCCGGCAGCTCAAGGACCGGGTCTACCGGCTCGCCTAGGGCCTTTCTTTCGGATCAGGTCGGCTTCGGCTGGCGGCGCCTTCTCGGCCGACCTGTGCGTGCCAGGGCCCGCGACGCCGGCACGATCCGAAAGAGAGGCCCTGGTTCGCACCGGAGCACGGCCGGGTCTGGTCCGCAGCCGCTTCCCACCCTTACCGAGCCACCCAGGCAGAACCACCCAGGAGACCTCAGCATGCCCACAGAACCGAACCCCTCTACGTTGCTGCTGGTCGGCGGGGCCCGAGCGATTCCGCTCAGCATCGACATGACGGTCCAGGCCCTGTCCCAGGCCGGTTCCCGCGGGATTCGTGCCCATGTGACCAGTGAGGCGGCCTCGCTGGCGGGCACGCCGGACGTCGTGGCGCTGGCGGACGCCGCTTCCGCGGTGGACTTCTCGCAGCCCGGGACGACCGCGCAGTGGGCCGCGGACCGGGTGGCCGAGGGCGACCGCTTCGACCTGGTGTTCGGCATCCAGGAAATGGCACAGACCGCGGTCGCCGAGACCGCCGAGGCGATCGGCGCACCGGGCAACCCGCCCGAGGTGATCCGGCGGATCCGCACCAAGGACGCCTGCCGGGAGGCACTTGCCGCGGCGGGGTTCCCGCAGCCCGCCGTACGGCTCTGCGCCGACCAGGCGGAGGCGGCCGCGTTCCTGAGGGAGACGGCCGGCCCCTGGATCGTCAAACCCCGCGACGCGATGGGCAGCGTCGGGGTGAGCCAGGTCTCCGACCCCGCACAACTTCCCGCGGCGCTGGCGCTGTTGCCGAGCGCCGAACCGTTCCTGGTGGAGGAGTTCGTCGAAGGCCCGGAGTACAGCGTGGAGGGCGTCTTCCAGGGCGGGAAGCCCACCATCCTCGCCATCACCGCGAAGGAGAAGGTCGCACCGCCGTTCTTCGTCGAGGTGGGGCATGTGCTGCCGGCCGAGCTGGATCCGGCCGTGCAGACCGAGATCGAACAGCAGGTCGGCGACGCTCTGACCACGCTGGGGCTGCGCTTCGGAGGCTTCCACGTCGAGCTGTGGCTCACACCGGCCGGCGTGGTGCTCGGCGAGGTGCACGGCCGGTTCGGCGGCGACTGGATCCACCGGATGCTCGCCCACGCCATCCCCGGACTGGAACTCTTCGGCGTCATCTACGACGACATGCTCGGCCGAGCCGGCACCTCCCACGAACTGCGGCCGGTACGCGGCGCGGCGGCCCGCTATCTGACACCACCTCCCGGCCGGCTGACGGCAGTCGAGGGCTGGGACGAGGTGCGGGCGCATCCGGCCGTGCTGTACGCCGCCCGCACGGTCGAGGTCGGTGACCGGATCAACCCGGTCCAGAAGTCCGGCGACCGGGTGGGAGTGGTGGTCGTCGGAGCGGACACCCCCGCCGCCGCCCGGGAACTGGCGCTGGAGCTGACGTCCTCCGTGCGTTTCGTGGTGGAGTCATGAGCACCACCACACCGGCCCGGCCGAGCAGGGGACCGGTGGCCAAGGCCTTCGGCTCACTCGGCCGTTCGCTGGTCCCGGGCTCGAAGCAGGGACGTATCGTGGCCGTCGGCGCGGCGGCGGACTCGATCGCCAACGGCCTCTATCTCGCCGCGGCGACGCTCTACTTCGTGCACTTCCTCCATGTGTCCGCCGTGGCCATCGGCAGCGCCATCGCGCTCGCGAACGTCGTCGGCCTGGCCACGCCGATGATCTTCGGTCCGCTGGCGGACCGGTACGGCTCGCGCACCGTCTACGTGGGGCTGACCCTGGTCCGGGCGGCCGGCTTCGTCGCCTACGGGTTCGTCACGAACTACGTCGGCTACCTGATCGTCACCTGCCTGGTCACCGGTGCCACCCGGGCCTGCTCACCGCTGCTCCAGGTCATCGTGGGCGAGTTCGAGGCGGGCACCGAGCGGACCCGGACGATGGCGTCGCTGCGTGCGATCGGCAACATCGGCCTGACCGTCGGGTTCTTCCTGGCGGCCGTGGTGCAGGCGGCCCAGTCCCGGATCGCCTTCATCGCGTTCTTCTGCTTCAACGCGGTCGTGTTCGTGGGCGTCGCCCTCTCCGTGGTGACGGCGGGACGGGTGGCCGCCCCCGCCGCTCCGGCGCCCGTCGAGGCCACGCCGCACGGCGCCGATACACCCGCCGCGCCCGCCAGGTCGCCGTACCGCGACCTGAGGTTCCTCGTCGTCACCTGCGCCAACGGCGTGCTGATGCTGCACGACTGCGTGCTGTTCATCCTGCTGCCGCTGTGGATCGTGCAGCGGGCCGGGCTGCCGGCCAGCGTCAGCTCCGGGCTGCTGGCCGTGAACACCGTGCTGACCGTCGTCTTCCAGATGGCCATCGGCCGGCTCGCCCAGGGCGTGGACAAGGCGCTGCGCATCCTGCGGTTCGCCTGTGTGTGCCTGGTGCTCGCCTGTGCCTGCTTCGCGGGCGCGGACGGGCGCAGCACACTGCCGGCGCTGGGCGGAGCGGTCGTGGCCGTCGCCCTCCTCACCGCGGGGGAGAACCTGCACGCGGTCGCGCGCTGGGAACTCTCGTACGAGATGTCACCGCCCAAGGCCCGCGCCCAGTATCTCTCCCTCTTCAGCACGGGCATGAGTGTGCAGCTCGTGGTGGGCCCCTTCCTGATGACCGCCGTCCTGCTGCCGATCGGTGCCCTCGGCTGGCTCGCGCTCGCCGGACTGTTCGCCGTGGCGACTCTGGTCACCGTGGTCGCGGCCCGGCCCGCGTCCGTGGCCACGGAAGGCAGCGGTTAGGATGCCGGCCGGGTGCCCCGGCTTCTGCTGTCCTTGTCTTCTTCAGGACAGACGGCATTTCCCAGAGCGAAGCAAGTGAAGAGCGAACTCGCGCGAGAGGCGGCTCGTCTTGGCTGTTGATTTCGATGCGCTCCGTAAGGACTTTCCGATCCTCGAGCGGAGGATCCGCGACGGAGCGCGCCTGGTCTACCTGGACTCCGGTGCGACCACCCATAAGCCGCTCCAAGTCCTCGACGCCGAGCGGGAGTTCTACGTGACGCGGAACGCCGCTGTGCACCGGGGCGCGCACCAGCTCGCGGAAGAGGCCACAGAGGCCTACGAGGAGGCGCGGGCGACGATCGCCCGATTCATCGGGGCCGCGGAGAACGAGATCGTCTTCACCAAGAACGCGACCGAGAGCATCAATCTCGTCGCCTACGGGCTCGGCAATTCCCGATTCGTCGGACCCGGTGACAAGATCGTGGTCACCGAAATGGAGCACCACGCCAACCTGGTGCCCTGGCAGCAGCTGGCCGAGCGGACCGGGGCCCGGCTCGCCTGGTTCGGGCTGACGGACGACGGACGGCTCGACCTGGACGGTATCGACCGGCTGATCGACGACCGCACCAAGGTCGTCGCCCTCACCCACCAGTCGAACGTCCTCGGCACGCTCAACCCGGTCCGGCTCATCGCCGACCGAGCGCACGCGGTGGGTGCGCTCGTGCTGGTCGACGGCGCCCAGTCCGTGCCGCACCGCCCGGTCGACGTCACGGAGCTCGGCGCGGACTTCGTCGCCTTCTCCGGCCACAAGATGCTCGGTCCCAGCGGGGTCGGCGTCCTGTGGGGCCGGCGTGCGGCTCTGGAGTCCCTGCCGCCGTTCCTCACCGGCGGTTCGATCGTCGAGATCGTGGAGATGGACCGGACCACGTTCCTGCCGCCGCCGCAGCGGTTCGAGGCCGGTGTGCCGATGACGGCACAGGCGGTGGGGCTGGCCGCGGCCGTCGACTACCTGAGCGCGGTCGGTATGGCCGAGGTGGCGGCGCACGAGGAAGCGCTGACCGCGCGCACCCTGGAACTCCTCACCGAGATCCCCGGGGTGCGGATCGTCGGCCCGACCGACCTCGTCGACCGGGGGTCTGCGGTCTCCTTCACCGTCGAGGGCATCCACCCGCACGACCTCGGGCAGGTGCTGGACGACCGGGGCGTGGCCGTCCGGGTCGGTCACCACTGCGCCCGCCCGATCACCCGCCGCTACGGCGTTCCTGCCACGGCCCGGGCCACCTTCTATCTGTACAACACCTTGGACGACGTGGACGCGCTGGCGGCCGGCGTCCGGGCGGCGCAGGCGTACTTCGGCTGAGACGGCGACCGGCAGCCCCCATCAGCCGTACGTGCGTGAGCAGGTGAGGTGGCGCCGCTGCGGGCAGGCGCCGAACCGGCGGCGCGCCGAGCGCGGGCGGGTCACGGGGCCGTGCTCCGGGTGAGGATCACGGCGTACCGGCACTCGGTGTCGGTGGTGTTGGCGAAGACGCGGTCGGTGGGCTCGCCCAGCTCGACGGTGTCGCCCGCGTCGAGTTCGTGCACCGTGCCGCCGTCGTGGAAGGTGAGGCGGCCGTCGAGGACCCAGACGAGCTGTCGTACGAAGGCGAAGGCGGCGGCCGGATACGGCACCCGGGCGCCGGCCGGCAGCCGGATCTCGGCGACCTCGGCGGGGAAGCGCGCGCTGGTGATCTGGCGGCGCCGGTAGCCGGTCGCCGGGTCGCGCCACTCCGCCCGGTCCGCCACGCGGAGTACGCCCGCCACCGGCTCGCCGTCGTCCGGTGTCCCCTCGGCGAGGGCGAGCAGCGAGGCCACGCTGAGCCGGAAGGCGGCGGACAGCTTGCCCAGCACGACCGCGGTGGGGCTGCTCTCCGCGCGCTCGATCCGGCTGATCATCGCCTGCGACACCCCGGAGGCCTCGGCGAGCTGGGCCAGCGTCCACCGGCGGCGTTCCCGTTCGGTCCGGACACGGGCTGCGATCCGCTCCACCAGGGGATCTACTATGTTGGACATGGCTGCAATATACGCAAGAGACGGTGCCGTCGTGACGGTGCGTCCCGCCCGGCCCGGCGACGCGGAGGCCGTCCGCGCGATCCGCAACCACGCCATCGAGCACTCGACCGCCCTGTGGACGCAGACCCCGCAGACCTCCGCCGAGGCGGTCGCCTGGCTGGCCGCCCACCTCGCACGCGGTTCGGCCTTCGTCGCCGAGACCGGTGGCGAGGTCGCCGGGTTCGCCGTCTACGGCCCCTGGCGGCCGCTGGACGGCTACCGCCACACGGTGGAGAACTCGGTCTACGTCCGCGAGGGCCGGCACGGACTCGGCATCGGCTCCGCCCTGCTGGCCGCCGTCGTCGCCGCCGCCCGGGACGCCGGCCACCATGTCATGATCGCCGGCATCGAGGCCGGGAACACCGCCTCGATCCGGCTGCACGAGCGGTTCGGGTTCCAGCACGCCGGCACGGTCGCCGAGGCCGGCACCAAGTTCGGCCGCTGGCTGGACCTGACGCTCATGCGGCTGGCGCTGGACTGAGCCGAGGGCGCGTGCCCGGGGCCGCGCGGCCACCGGCGTTCGCCGCCGACGGCCCCAACCCTGCACGTCCGTACGCATGTTGCCCGGTCCACGCGGCAACAAGCGTACGGCGTACGGAGATCCACGACACCTCGGCAAGTGCTTGACGGAATTTCCACCACCGGGTGACACTGCTGCTGCTTTTGACGTCCCTCGCTACGTCAGTGCACAACCTGGAGAGCTCATGTCCGTGGAACAGCCCGCCCTCCCCTTATCACGAAGCGCCACCGAGGTTCGCCAAAGCGACCTACCCGCCGTGCTCGACGGGTTCGACCTCAGCGATCAGGACCGGTTCGGCGACGGTTTTCCCCACGAGGTCTTCGCCCGGCTCCGCCGGGAAGCCCCCATCCTGCTGCACCCGCCCGGCCGTACCCGCGACGGCGAGAACTTCTGGGTGCTCTCCCGCTACGCCGACGTGGTCGAGGCCGCGGCCCATCCGCTGCTGTCCTCCCAGGGCGGCGGCGACCGCAAGGGCGGCGGAACCCACCTCGACGACCTGCCCGCCGGCACCTACTCCGGCGCGATGCTCAACATGATGGACGACCCGCGCCACCGGCTGCTGCGCGACCTCGTCACCCCCTCGGTCACCGGCCCCGTACTGGACGCCCTGACCCCGCTCATCACCGAACGCGCCGAGCGAATCGTCTCCGAGGTCGTGGAGCGCGGCTCCTGCGACTTCCAGAACGACGTCGCCGGCCGGTTCTCCGTCGAGGTCATGGCCGCACTGCTCGGCGTACCGCGCGCGGACTGGCCGCAGTTCGTCGACTGGACCGAAGTGGTGATGGGCTACGAGGACCGTGAGTCCGGCGAGGCCTCCTCCCGCAGCCAGGCCGCCCTGCTGGCCATGTACGAGTACGGCGTGAAACTGATCGCAGAGAAACGGGCGAACCCGGCACAGGACTTCCTGTCCCTGGTCGCCGTCGGCGACCTGCCCGCGGACCAGGGCGAACCGCCGCTGCGCGAGTACGAACGCGAGGTGTTCGTCAACCTGCTCACCCTGGCCGGGAGCGAACCCACCCGCAATGTGATCGCGGTGGGACTTCAGGCCCTGGCCGAACGGCCGGACCAGTGGCAGGCGCTGCGCGCCGACCGCTCCCTGCTGGGCAGCGCGGTCGAGGAGATGATGCGCTGGTCCACGCCGACGCCGTACAACCGGCGGACCGCCACCGAGGACTTCACCTTCCGCGATGTGCAGTTCCGCCGCGGGGACAAGGTGACGCTGTGGTGGTCCTCGGCCAACCGGGACGAGAGCGTGTTCACCGACGCCATGACCTTCGACGTGCGCCGGGACCCCAACCCGCACCTGGCCTTCGGCTGGGGGCCGCACAGCTGCCTCGCCACCGATCTGGCCCGCCTCGAACTACGCACGCTGTTCGGCGCGTTGCTCGACCGGGTCGCCGAGGTGCGGCTCACCGGCCCGGTGCCCTGGGCCAACAACAGCAAGCACACCGTGGCGCTGCGCGTGCCGGTGGAGTTCGTCCGGGCCTGACGCCGGCCGGGCCCTGGCGGCAACGCCCTGAGCGGAGAGACGCCGAGCACACGGGCGTCGAGTAGACAGGCGGCGAGCGGAGAGGCACCGGGCGGAGCGGCCCCTTGGCGGGGCCCAGGCCGCCCCATGCCCTGCCGCACGCGGCGGACGCCGTGACCACGACCGCCGCGGCGGTCCGGGGAACCGTGGTCACGGCGCGCCCGCCGCCCGCACGCGCCGGGTGGGGAGCGCCCGTACGACCGGACGCTCCGGCCTGCCCGCGACGCCGCCGGCGCGGTCCGCCCCGAGCGCGCGCCTGCCCGGCAGTTCCGACGTGTCGCCGTCGAGGCGACCTGGGGGGAAATTCAGGTGGGTAACCGAGTGGGTAACGCTGCTGTCCAGGAACCGGTCGCGATCGTCGGCCTGGCCTGCCGGCTGCCGGGGGCGCCGGATCCGGCCGCGTTCTGGCAGCTGCTGCGCGACGGCCGGGACGCCCTCGGCGAACCCGGTCCGCGGCGCTGCCGTCCGGACGGCCCGGCCGCGCCCGCGCTGCCCTCCGGCGCGCCGGTACGGGCCGGATTCCTGGACCAGGTCGACTCCTTCGACGCCTCCTTCTTCGGCATCTCACCGGGTGAGGCCGCGGTGCTGGACCCCCAGCAGCGGCTGGCGCTGGAGCTGGCCTGGGAGGCCTTCGAGGACGCCGGGATCGTCCCCGGCGACCACGGCACCGACGGCGGCACCGGGGTGTACATCGGCGCCACCTACGACGACTACGCCGCCCTGCGCGGCACCCGGCTCAGCCCGCACTCGGCGACCGGCCGCAACCGGGCGATGATCGCCAACCGGGTCTCCTACGCCCTGGGCCTGGGCGGACCGAGCCTGGTGGTGGACAGCGCCCAGTCCTCCTCGCTGCTCGCGGTGCACCTGGCCTGCCGCGCGCTGGCGGCGGGGGAGTGCACGGTGGCGCTGGCCGGCGGCGTCCAGCTCAACATCACCCAGGACGGCTATGACCTGACCCGGGCGCTCGGCGCGATCTCACCGGACGGCCGCTGCCACACCTTCGACGAACGGGCCAACGGGTTCGTGCGCGGCGAGGGCGGCGCCGTGCTGGTGCTCAAACCGCTCGCGGCGGCCCTGGCCGACGGGGACACCGTGCACGCCGTCATCCGGGGCAGCGCCACCAACAACGACGGCGGCGGAGACACCCTCACCGCCCCCCGCCAGGAAGCCCAGACGGAGGTGGTGCGGCTGGCCTGCGCCGCCGCCGGGATCACCCCGGACGAGCTGCGCTACGTCGAACTGCACGGCACGGGAACGCCGTTGGGCGACCCGGTCGAGGCCGCGGGGCTCGGCGCGGCGGCCCGCCGCGCACAGCCGCTGGCGGTCGGCTCGGTGAAGACCAACATCGGCCACCTGGAGGGCGCGGCCGGCATCGCCGGACTCCTCAAGACGGTCCTCTGCCTGTCCCACCGGGAACTGGTCCCCAGCCTGAACTTCCGCACCCCCAACCCGCGCATCCCGCTGGCCGAGCTGGGGCTGCGGGTGGTCACCGAGACCGGGCCGTGGCCCGCCGGGGACGGCCCGCTGCTGGCCGGGGTGAGCGCGTTCGGCATGGGCGGCGCCAACTGCCATGTCGTCCTGGCCGAACCGCCGGCCCCGGAGACGGCGCCGCCCAGCGAGACCGGGCGGTACGACGGCCCGGTGCTCGTGCCGCTGTCCGCGCGGTCCCCGGCGGCGCTGACCGAGCTGGCCGGCCGGCTCGCCGAACCGGCCGCCGCGAACCCGGTGGATGTGGCCTACTCGCTGGCCACCACGCGCACCCCGCTGGACCGGCGCGCCGTGCTGGTCGCCGAGTCGGCCGAGGAGGTGCCCGGCCTGCTGGCGGCGCTGGCCGGCGACACGGCGAACGCACGGGTGGTGCGCGGCACCCCGGTCGAGGGGCGGACCGTGTTCCTCTTCGCCGGCCAGGGCAACCAACGGCCGGGAATGGGCCGGGAGATCTACCGGCGCCACCCCGTGTTCGCCGCCGCCGTGGACGAGGTCTGCGCCGGCCTGCGCCCGCATCTGCCCCGGCCGCTGCCGGAGGTGCTCTTCGCCCCGGAGGGCTCCGCCGAGGCGGCGCTGCTGGACGAGCCGCTGTACACCCAGCCGGCGCTGTTCGCCGTACAGGTCGGGCTGTTCCGGCTGGTGGAGAGCTGGGGGATCACCCCGGACGCGGTGCTCGGCCACTCCTTCGGCGAGCTGGCCGCCCTGCATGTCGCCGGGGCGATGTCCCTGTCCGACGCCTGCGCGCTGGTCGCCGCCCGCGGCCGGCTGATGCAGGACATCCCGCCCGGCGGGGCGATGGTGCTGGTGGAGGCGTCCGAGGCCGAGCTGCTGCCGGACGTCGAAGGCACCGCCGGACTGGTGTCGGTCGCCGCCCTCAACAGCCCCACGGCGACCGTGATTTCGGGCGACGAGGACGCCACGCTGGCGATCGCCGGCCGCTGGGCCGCGCAGGGCCGGCGGACCCGGCGGATCCAGGTCCCGATGGCCAGCCACTCGGCCCATGTGGACGGCATCCTGGACGGGATGCGCGCGGCCGCGGCCCGGGTGGACTGGCGGCGGCCGGACCTGCCCGTCGTCTCCTCGCTGACCGGCGCCGAGCTGGACGTGACCGGGCTGGACTGGCCGGAGTTCTGGGCGCGGCACACCCGGGGCACGGTCCGGTTCGCCGACGCGATCGCCACGGCCTGCGCGGGCGGCGCGCGCACCTTCCTGGAGCTGGGCCCGGACGGCACGCTGTGCGCGATGGGCCCGGGCAGCGCACCGGAGGACGTCGCGTTCGTCTCCGCGCTGGCCGGCGGGGAACGCCCGGACGAACGGTCGCTGCTCACCGCGGTCGCCCGGCTGCACACGCGCGGGGTGCCGGTGGACTGGGCGCGGTTCTACGCCGGTTCCGGCGCCCGGCGGATCCCGCTGCCCACCTATCCGTTCCAGCGGCGCCGGCACTGGATCACCGGGGTGACGGGCACCGACAGCACGGTGCCCGCCGCGTCGGCGGCGCCGGCGCCCGAGGTGTCCCGGCTGGCGGCGCTGCCCGCGGACGAGCGGGAGCAGGCGGTGCGCGCGCTGGTGCGGGCCGAGGTGGCCGCCGCGCTGGAACTGGACTCCGCCGAGGCCGTGGACGGACACCGCCCGTTCCGGGAGCTGGGCTTCGGTTCCCTGATGGCGGTGGAACTGGGGCAGCGGCTGGCCGAGTCGGCCGGACTGCGGCTGCCCGCCACCGTCGTACTGGACCACCCGACCCCGGAGCGGATCACCGCGCACCTGATCGACCGGGTGGCCGCCCAGGCCCCGGCGACCACCGAGGCACCGGTGGCCACCGCGCCCGCCGCAGAGGCTCCCGCCGTACCGGTGACCGCCGACGAGCCGATCGCCATCGTCGGGATGGCCTGCCGGTTCCCCGGCGGGGTCGGCTCACCGGCGGAGCTGTGGGACCTGGTGGCCGCGGGCGGCGACGCGATCGGCGGCTTCCCCACCGACCGCGGCTGGGACCTGGAGGGGCTGTTCGACCCGGACCCGGACCGGCCGGGCCGCAGCTACGCCCGCACCGGCGGCTTCCTGTACGACGCCGCCGAGTTCGACGCGGGTCTGTTCGGCATCTCGCCGCGCGAGGCGCTGGCCATGGACCCGCAGCAGCGGTTGCTCCTGGAGACCTCCTGGGAGGCGCTGGAGCGGGCCGGGATCGACCCGCTGTCCCTGCGCGACACCGCGACCGGGGTGTTCGCCGGGGTGATGGCGCAGGACTACGGCCCGCGGATGCACGAGGGCGCCGCCGGCCTGGACGGCTATGTGCTCACCGGCACCACGGCCAGCGTCGCCTCCGGCCGGATCGCCTACAGCCTGGGCCTGCGCGGCCCGGCCGTCACCGTGGACACCGCGTGCTCCTCGTCGCTGGTCGCGGTGCACCTGGCGGCGCAGGCGCTGCGCGCGGGGGAGTGCTCGCTGGCCCTGGCCGGAGGAGTGACGGTGATGTCCACGCCGGGCATCTTCGTGGAGTTCTCCCGGCAGCGCGGCCTCGCGCCGGACGGGCGGTGCAAGTCCTTCGCGGCCGCGGCCGACGGCACCGGCTGGGCGGAGGGCGCCGGACAGCTGGTGCTGGAACGGCTCTCCGACGCGCGGGCCAACGGCCACCCCGTGCTGGCGGTGCTGCGCGGCTCGGCGGTGAACCAGGACGGCGCCTCCAACGGGCTCACCGCCCCCAACGGCCCCGCACAGGAGCGCGTGATCCGCTCCGCGCTGGCCGCCGCCGGTCTCTCCCCGGCCGACGTCGACCTGGTCGAGGCGCACGGCACCGGCACCACCCTCGGCGACCCGATCGAGGCCCAGGCCCTGCTCGCCACCTACGGCCAGGGCCGCACCGGTGAGCCGCTCTGGCTGGGGTCGCTCAAGTCCAACCTGGGCCACACCCAGGCCGCCGCCGGCGTCGCCGGGGTGATCAAGGTCGTGGAGGCGCTGCGGCACGGGGTGCTGCCGCGCACCCTGCACGTGGACGAGCCCTCGCCGTACGTGGACTGGTCGGCCGGCGGGGTACGGCTGCTCGACGAGGCCCGGCCGTGGCCGGAGCACGACCGGCCGCGCCGCGCCGCGGTGTCCTCCTTCGGCATCAGCGGCACCAACGCCCATGTCGTCATCGAACAGGCCGCGCCCGCGACCGTCTCCCCGGCGACACCGCACCCCGTGCTGCGCTCCGGCCCGGTGCCGGTGGTCGTGTCCGGGCACAGCGCCGCCGCGCTGCGCGCCCAGGCCGAGCGGCTGGCCGTCCATCTGGAGCAGCTGGAGCCGGAGTCCGCGCCGGCCCTGGCGGACATCGCGCGCGCCGCCGCCACCGGCAGGGCCGGGCTGGCCCACCGCGCCGTGCTCACCGCCACCGACCACGCCGACCTGGTACGCGGCCTGCGCACCCTCGCCGCCGACGCCGACGCGCCTGCCCTGGTGCGCGGAGTCGCCGACGCGGACGGCCGTACGGTGTTCGTGTTTCCGGGGCAGGGGGCGCAGTGGGCCGGGATGGCGGTGGAACTGCTGGACTCTTCCCCGGTGTTCGCGGCGCGGATGGCGGAGTGTGCGGAGGCGTTGGGGGAGTTCGCGGACTGGTCGCTGCTGGGTGTGTTGCGGGGGGAGGCGGGTGAGCCGGGGCTGGACCGGGTGGATGTGGTGCAGCCGGTGTCGTTCGCGGTGATGGTGTCGTTGGCGGCGTTGTGGCGGTCGTTCGGGGTGGAGCCGGATGCGGTGGTGGGGCATTCGCAGGGGGAGATCGCGGCGGCCTGTGTGGCGGGGGCGCTGTCCCTGCGCGACGCCGCCGCGGTGGTGTGCCTGCGCAGCCGCGCGCTGACCCGACTGTCCGGCCAGGGCGGCATGATGTCCGTGTCGCTGCCGGTCGCCGAGCTGGAACCCCGGCTGGCCCGCTGGGCGGACCAGGTGTCGGTGGCCGCGGTCAACGGGCCCGCCGCGGTGGTGCTGTCCGGCGCCCCCGGCCCGCTGCGCGAACTCGCCGCCGAGCTGACCGCCGACGGAGTGCGGGCCCGGCTGGTCGCCGTGGACTACGCCTCGCACTCCCCGCAGGTGGAACGTATCCGCACCGAACTGCTGGACCGGCTCGCCGGCATCCGCCCGCGCACCGCCGAGATCCCCTTCTACTCCACGGTGACCGGCGAACGGCTGGACACCGCGGGCCTGGACGCCGACTACTGGTACCGGAACCTGCGCGGGACCGTCCGCTTCGAGGAGACCGTCCGCGCCCTGGACCGGGCCGGGCACCGGGTGTTCGTGGAGGCCAGCCCGCACCCCATCCTCACCGCCGCCGTGCAGGACACCGTCGAGTCGGCGGGCAGCACCGCCGTGGTGGTCGGCTCCCTCCGTCGCGACCAGGGCGGCCCCGGCCGGTTCCTGCTGTCGCTGGCCGAGGCCCATGTGCGCGGCGTCCGGGTCGACTGGACCGCCGCCCTCGGCGCCACCGGCCGACGGGTGGAACTGCCCACCTACGCCTTCCAGCGGGAGCGCTACTGGCTCGCCACCCCGGCGGGCGGCACGGACCCGGCCGGGTTCGGACTGGACGCCACCGCACACCCGTTGCTCGGCGCGGCCGCACCGGTGGCCTCCACCGGGGAACTGCTGCTGACCGGGGAGCTGTCCCGGCAGCGCCACCCCTGGCTTACCGACCACACGGTGTTCGGAACCGCCGTGCTGCCCGGCACCGCCTTCGTCGAACTGGCCGTACGGGCCGGGGACCAGGCCGGCTGCACGGTGCTGGAGGAGCTGACCGTGCACGCCCCGCTGCCGCTGCCGGAGCGTGGCGGCGTACGGGTGCAGGTGGTGCTCGGCGCGCCCGGCGAGGACGGCGGCCGCACCGTGGACGTGTACTCCCGGCCGGGCGGCGCCGAAGCGGCCCTGGCACCGGGGTCCGGCGGCCCGCAGTGGACGCACCACGCCACGGGCCGGCTCGGCGTGGCCGAGGCACCCGCACCCGTAGCCGGCGGCCGGCTGCCGGACGGCGCCACCCCGGTCGATCTCACCGGCCACTACCCGGAGCTGGCGCGCCGCGGCTACGGCTACGGACCGGCGTTCCAGGGCCTGCGCCGACTGTGGCGGCACGGCGAGGAGCTGTACGCCGAGATCGCCCTGCCCGAGCCGGAGGCACCGGACGCGGCAGCCTTCGGCCTGCACCCGGCACTCCTGGACGCGGCGCTGCACGCGGCCGTCCCGGCCGAGGGCACCGGTGCGTCCGCCGACGGCACCGCCGCCCTGCCCTTCGCGTTCTCCGGGGTCCGGCTGTACCGGAGCGGTGCCGCCGCGGCCCGGGTGCGGCTGCGGCCCGCGGGCGCGGGAGCCGTGTCGCTCACCGTGACCGACGCGGCGGACCAGCCCGTCATGGTGATCGACTCGCTGGCCTTCCGGCCGGTGCACGCCGGACAGCTCGCCGCCGGCCGCCGGGACCACCTGTACCGCACCGACTGGGTGCCCGTGCCGGCCCCGGCGCAGGCCGGCGCCGTACAGCTGACGGCGGGACCGGAGGGGCTGGACGAGCTGGGCGACCGGGTGCCCGCCGCGGTGGGCGTTCCGGTGGCCGACGTGACCGAGGCCCTGGTCGTGGCCCAGCGCTGGCTGGCCGAGGAGCGGTTCGCCGCATCCCGGCTGGTGCTGCTCACCCGCGCCGCGGTCGCCACCCGGACCGGGGATCCGGCCGACCCCGACGCCGCGGCGGTGTGGGGCCTCGTCCGCAGCGCCCAGACGGAACACCCGGACCGTTTCGTGCTGCTGGACAGCGACGGCAGCGTGCCCGACGGGGTCGCCCTGGCCACCGGTGAGCCCCAACTGGCGGTGCGAGACGGACAGTTGCTGGTGCCTCGGTTGGTGCGGGTGACGGAGGTGGCGCCCGAGTCGACGCCCTGGTCGGCGGATGACACGGTGCTGGTGACTGGGGCGAGTGGCACGCTCGGTCGGCTGGTGGCGCGGCATCTGGTGGAGCGGCACGGGGTGCGTGCCCTGGTGCTGGCGTCCCGGCGGGGCGGTGACGCGCCCGGCATGGGTGAGCTGCTCGCCGACCTCGCGGAACTCGGCGCCTCGGCGCGGGCTGTGGCCTGCGACGTGGCCGACCGGGACGCGGTGGCCGCGCTGCTCGCCGAGCACCCGGTCACGGCCGTGGTGCACACCGCCGGAATCCTCGACGACGGCGTACTGGCCGCGCTCACCCCGCAGCGGGTGGCCGAGGTCTGCCGCGCCAAGACGGACGGCGCCCGGCACCTGGCCGAGCTGACCGGCCCGGACCTCACCGCCTTCGTCCTGTTCTCCTCGGTGGCCGGCACCCTGGGCAACGCCGGGCAGGCCGCCTACGCGGCCGCCAACGCCGCACTCGACGCCCTGGCCGCCCAGCGCCGCGCCGCCGGACTCCCCGCCACCTCGGTGGCCTGGGGACTGTGGGCCGAAACCAGCGGGATGACCGGCCGGATGGCGGACACCGACCGGACCAGGCTGGCCCGCGCCGGGGTCGTACCGCTCGACTCCGGCACCGCGCTCGACCTGTTCGACGCGGCCACCGCACGGGACGAACCCGTGCTGCTGGCCGCCCGGCTGGACCCGGCGGCCCTGCGCGAACGGGCGGCCGAGGGCGTGCTCGCCCCGGTGCTGCGCAGCCTCGTACCGGCGGTGCGCCGTACCGCAGCCGCGGACGGGGCGGCGGACGGCGGGGACGCCCTGCGCCGGCGGCTGGCCGAGGGCGAGCCGCTGCGGGTGCTCCAGGACCTGGTGCTGACCCAGGCCGCGGTGGTCCTCGGCCACACCGACCCCGGCGGCCTGTCACCGGACCGGCCCTTCAAGGACTTCGGCTTCGACTCGCTCACCGCGGTGGAGCTGCGCAACCGGCTGGGCCGCGCCACCGGGACCCGGCTGCCCGCGACGGTCGTCTTCGACCACCCCACCGCCGCCGCACTCGCCGCCCACCTGCACGCCGAACTCGTCGGCGACACCGCCCCCGCGGCCCACGCCCCGGCGCCGGCCGTGACCGCGGACGAGCCGATCGCGATCATCGGCATGGCCTGCCGGTTCCCGGGCGGCATCGCCTCTCCCGAGGACCTGTGGAACCTGGTGGCCGCCGGCGGCGACGCCATCGGCGGCTTCCCCACCGACCGCGGCTGGGACGTGGCCGGCCTGTACGACCCGGACCCCGACCGGGCCGGCCACACCTACACCCGGCACGGCGGCTTCCTCCACGACGCCGGCCTCTTCGACGCCGGACTGTTCGGGATCTCGCCGCGCGAGGCGCTGGCCATGGACCCGCAGCAGCGGCTGCTGCTGGAGACCTCCTGGGAGGCGCTGGAGCGGGCCGGGATCGACCCGACCTCCCTGCGCGGCAGCCGCACCGGCGTGTTCACCGGCGTGATGTACCACGACTACGCCAGCACGCTGCGTGAACTGCCCGAGGGCGTCGAAGGACACCTGCTCACCGGCACCGCCGCGAGCGTCGCCTCCGGCCGGGTCGCCTACACCCTCGGCCTCCAGGGCCCCGCGGTCACCCTGGACACCGCCTGCTCCTCCTCGCTGGTGGCCCTGCACCTGGCGGCGCAGGCGCTGCGCGCGGGCGAGTGCACGCTGGCCCTGGCCGGAGGCGTCACGGTGATGGCCGAGCCGACCACCTTCACCGCGTTCTCCCGGCAGCGCGGGCTGGCCGTGGACGGCCGGTGCAAGTCCTTCGCCGGGGCGGCCGACGGCACCGGCTGGTCCGAGGGCGTCGGCCTGCTGCTGCTCGAACCGCTGTCCGCGGCCCGCCGGGCCGGCCACCGCGTGCTGGCCGTGCTGCGCGGCTCGGCCGTCAACCAGGACGGCGCCTCCAACGGCCTGACCGCCCCCAACGGCCCCTCCCAGGAACGCGTGATCCGCGCCGCGCTCGACGCCGCCGGACTGACCCCCGCGGACGTCGACGCCGTCGAGGGCCACGGCACCGGCACGCCGCTCGGCGACCCCATCGAGGCCCAGGCGCTGCTCGCCACGTACGGCGCCGAGCGCGACCGGCCGCTGTGGTTGGGCTCGGTCAAGTCCAACATCGGGCACGCCCAGGCCGCCGCCGGCGTCGCCGGGGTGATCAAGGTCGTGGAGGCGATGCGGCACGGGGTGCTGCCCCGCACCCTGCACGTGGACGAGCCGTCCCCGCACGTCGACTGGGCGTCCGGCGAGGTGCGGCTGCTCACCGAGGAACAGCCCTGGCCGGACACCGGCCGCCCGCGCCGCGCCGCGGTGTCCTCCTTCGGCATCAGCGGCACCAACGCGCACGTCGTCGTCGAGCAGGCCGACGACACCGAACCCGCCGCGCCGGCACCGGCCACCGGGCCGGTGCCGCTGCCGCTGCCGGTCGCGCTGTCCGGCCGGACCGAGGACGCCCTGCGCGCCCAGGCCGCCCGGCTCGCCGGCCATCTCGCCGGCCACCCGGGCACCCCGCTGCTGGACATCGCCTGGTCCAGCGTGACCGCCCGGGCCGCCCTGGAACACCGCGCGGTCGTGCTGGCCGACGGCAGGGAGCAGCTGGCCGAGCGGCTCGGCGCGCTGGCCGAGGGCCGGGACACCCCGGGCGTGCTACGCGGCACCGCGGCCGACGCGGCACGAAGGGTGGCGTTCGTGTTCCCCGGGCAGGGCGCGCAGTGGGCCGGCATGGCCCTGGAACTGCTGGACTCCGCACCGGTGTTCGCCGCCCGGTTCGCCGAGTGCGCCGCCGCGATCGAGACCCACGTGGACTTCTCGGTGCTGGACGTCCTGCGCGGCGCCCCCGGCGCGCCCCCGCTGGAACGGGTGGACGTGGTGCAGCCGGTGACCTTCGCCGTCACCGTGTCGCTGGCCGCGCTGTGGCGCGCCTACGGCGTCGAACCCGAAGCGGTGATCGGCCACTCGCAGGGCGAGATCGCCGCGGCCTGCGTAGCCGGGGCGCTGTCCCTCGCCGACGCCGCCGCGGTGGTGTGCCTGCGCAGCCGCGCGCTGACCGAGCTGTCCGGCAAGGGCGGCATGATGTCGGTGGCCCTGCCCGCCGAGGAGGTCCGCGCGCTGTTCGCCGACGACCGGCTCGCGGTGGCCGCGGTCAACAGCCCCACCTCCACCGTCGTCTCCGGCGACCCGACCGCCCTGGAGGAACTGGCGGCCGACTGCGCGGCCCGCGGCGTGCGGACCCGGCGCATCGCCGTGGACTACGCCTCGCACTCCCCGCAGGTCGCCGCCGTCGAGGACAGCCTCGCCGGGCTGCTCGCCGGGATCACCCCGCGCGCCGCCCGCACCGAGCTGTACTCCACCGTCACCGGGCAGCGGCTCGACACCCGCGAGCTGACCGGCGCCTACTGGTACACCAACCTGCGCGAGACCGTCCGCTTCGCCGACGCGGTACGCGCCGCGCTGGACGCCGGGATCGGCACCTTCCTCGAGGTCAGCCCGCACCCGGTGGCCGCCCCGGGCGTCCAGGACACCGTGGACGCCGCCGGCGCGCGGGCCGCCGTACTGTCCACGCTGCGCCGCGACGACGGCGGCTGGCCGCGGTTCGCCCAGGCACTGGCCGAGGCGCAGGTGCGCGGGGCCGGGGTGCGGCTCGCCGAGGTGTTCACCGGCACCGGCGCCCGGCCGGCGGACCTGCCCACCTACGCCTTCCAGCACGAGTGGTACTGGCTGGCCGAACAGGCCCGCTCCCGGACCGACTCCTGGCGCTACCGCGTCGAGTGGCGCCCGGCGGACACACCCGAACGCACCGCACCGGACGGCGTGTGGCTGGCCCTGGTGCCCGGCTCCGGCGCGGACCGCACCTGGCTGGAGACCCTCACCGGCGGCCTCCCGGTGCGCGTCGTCACCGTGGACACCGAACACGCCGACCGCACCGCACTGACCGGCCTGCTGCGCCGCGCGCTGGCCGAGCACACCCCGCGCGGCGTGCTGTCCCTGCTCGCCGCCGACCGCCGCCCGCACCCCCGGCACCCCGTGGTACCGGCCGGGGCGGCCGCCACCCTGGCCGTCGTCCAGGCCCTCGGCGACCTGGCCGCGACCCTCCCGCTGTGGCTGGTGACCTCCGGCGCCGTGGCCACCGGCCAGGCCGATCCGCCGCGCGAGCCGAGCGCCGCCCAGGTGTGGGGCCTGGGCCGGGTCGCGATGCTGGAACACCCGGCGTTCTGGGGCGGCCTGGTCGACCTGCCCGCCGGCCTGGACGAGGCCGCACTGGACCAGCTGCGCGCCGTACTCGCCGGCGGCCGGGGCGACGAGGACCAGCTCGCGATACGTGCCTCGGGCACCCTCGTACGACGCCTGGTGCACGCCCCGCCCACCCCTGGCGCCGCCGGCCGCTGGCAGGCCCGGGACACCGCGCTCGTCACCGGCGGCACCGGCGCCCTCGGCCCCGAGGTCGCCCGCTGGCTGGCCGGGCTCGGCGCCCGGCACGTCGTCCTGGTCAGCCGCAGCGGCCCGGACGCCGAAGGGGTCGCCGACCTCGCGGCCGAACTCGACGGCCTGGGCGTACGGCTGACCGCCCACGCCTGCGACATCGCCGACCGGGACGCCGTGGCCGCACTGCTGGCCGGGCTGCGCGAACAGGGCGAGACCGTGCGCACCGTCGTGCACGCCGCCGCCCTGATGCGGCTGGCCGCGCTGCCCGACACCGACCTCGCCGAGTACGCCGATGTCCTCACCGCCAAGGTCCAGGGCGCCCGGAACCTCATCGAACTCCTCGACCCGGCCGAACTCGACGCGCTCGTCCTCTACTCCTCCATCGCCGGGGTCTGGGGCAGCGGCGACCACGGCGCCTACGCCGCGGCCAACGCCGAACTGGACGCCCTGGCCGAGCAGGCCCGCGCCGCCGGACTGCCGGTGACCTCGGTCGCCTGGGGCGTCTGGGACGGCGCCCGCTTCCCCGACGGAGTCGACGCCGACCAGCTGCGCCGCCAAGGCCTGCCGCTGATCGCCCCCGGCCCGGCGCTGGACGCGCTGCGCACCGTCCTCGAACACGCCGAGACCGGACTGTCGGTCGCCGACGTCGACTGGGCCAGGTTCATGCCCCTGTTCAGCTCGGCCCGCACCCGGCCGCTGTTCGCCGAGATCCCCGAGGCACAGCGCGCCCTGCACACCACCGCCACAGCGGAGGAACGGCCGTCCGGTTCCGGCTGGGCCGAACGGCTGGCCGGACTGCCGGACACCGAGCGCCGCAACGCCCTGATCCGGCTGGTGCGCGAGCAGGCCGCCGTGGTGCTGGGCCACTCCGGCGCCGGCGCGATCGGCGCCGACCGGGCCTTCCGCGACCTGGGCTACGACTCGCTGACCGGCATGGAACTGCGCAACCGGCTCGCCGAGGCCACCGGCCTCACCCTGCCGGCCACCCTGGTCTTCGACCAGCCCACCCCGGCCGCGGTGGCCGACTATCTGCGCACCCGGCTGGCGCCCCCCGAACCACCCCTCCTCGCCGAACTCGACCGGCTCACCGAACGGCTGACCACGGTGGCCGACGACGGCGACCGGGCCGAGATCGAACGGCGGCTGCGGGCGATGCTCACGCTGGTCGGCGGCGACGAGGACGACTTCGACCCCGCGTCGAACGAGGAGATCTACGACCTCATCGAACGCGAACTCGGTGAGAGCTGAAGGGCGTTGGACATGTCCGAGGAAGAGAAGCTCCGGGGCTATCTGAAGCGGGTCATGGTCGACCTGCGCAAGGCCAACCGCCGCCTGGAGGAGGCCGAACGCTCCCGCACCGAGCCCATCGCCGTCGTCGGCATGGCCTGCCGCTACCCGGGCGGGGTGCGCTCACCGGAGGACCTGTGGCGGGTGCTGGCCGACGGCCGGGACGTCACCGGCGACCTGCCCACCGACCGCGGCTGGGACATCGAGGCCCTCTACGACCCCGACCCGGACCGCTCCGGCCACACCTATGTGCGCCGCGGCGGCTTCCTGGACGACCCCGGTGACTTCGACGCAGGCTTCTTCGGGATCTCCCCGCGCGAGGCGCTGGCGATGGACCCCCAGCAGCGGCTGCTCCTGGAGACGTCCTGGGAGGCGCTGGAGCGGGCCGGGATCGACCCCACCTCGCTGCGCGGCAGCCGCACCGGTGTGTTCGTCGGCCAGAACCACCAGGAGTACGGCACCCGGCTCGCCGAGGCCCCGGCCGGCGTCGAGGGCCACCTCGTCACCGGCGTGGTCTCCAGCGTGCTGTCCGGCCGCGTCTCCTACACCCTCGGCCTCGAAGGCCCCGCGATCAGCGTCGACACCGCCTGCTCCACCTCGCTGGTCACCCTGCACCTCGCCGTGCGCTCGCTGCGCGACGGGGAGTCCTCGCTGGCCCTGTCGGGCGGAGTGACCGTGCTGGCCGGCCCCGGGCCGCTCGTCGAGTTCAGCCGCCAGCGGGTCCTGGCCCCCGACGGCCGCTGCAAGGCGTTCTCCGCCGCTGCCGACGGCATGGGCATGGCCGAGGGCGTCGGCGTGCTCGTCCTGGAACGGCTGTCCGACGCTCAGGCCAACGGGCACCCGGTGCTCGCCGTCATCCGCGGCTCCGCCGTCAACCAGGACGGCGCCTCCAACGGACTCACCGCCCCCAACGGCCCCTCCCAGCAACGGGTGATCCGGGCCGCGCTCGGCGCCGCCGGGCTGTCCCCGGCGGACGTCGACCTGATCGAGGCACACGGCACCGGCACCGCCCTCGGCGACCCGATCGAGGCCCAGGCACTGCTGGCGACGTACGGCGCCGACCGCGACCGGCCGCTGTGGCTGGGGTCGGTCAAGTCGAACATCGGACACACCCTCGCCGCCGCCGGCGTCGCCGGTGTCATCAAGTCCGTGCTGGCGCTCCGGCACGAGACCGTGCCCAGGACGCTGCACGCGGACACCCCGTCCCCGCACATCGACTGGTCCTCCGGCACCCTGTCACCGGCCACCGAGCCGGTGCCCTGGCCCCGCGCCGAACGCCCGCGCCGCGCCGCGGTGTCCGCCTTCGGCATCAGCGGCACCAACGCCCACGTCATCCTGGAGGAAGCCCCCGTCACGGAGCCCGTCGCCGAACCGCCTGCGGTCGCGGGGCCGGTGCCGGTGGTGGTGTCGGGGCGCACCGCGGAGGCGCTGCGGGACCAGGCGGCGCGGCTGCGCGAGTTCGTCGCGGGGGACTCCGGGGTGCCGGTCGCGGGGGTGGCGCGGGCGGCCGGTGTGTCGCGGGCCGCCCTGGAACACCGGGGCGCGGTGGTGGCGGGTGATCGGGAGGAGTTGCTGGCCGGGCTGGCGGCGCTGGCGGAGGGCCGCCCGGGGGCGGTCAGCGGGGTGGCTGACCGGAGCGGGCTGAGCGGGTTCCTGTTCTCGGGTCAGGGGTCGCAGTGGTCGGGGATGGGCCGGGAGCTGGCCGAGCGATATCCGGTGTTCGCGGAGGCGTTCGGTGATGTCTGCGGGCGGTTGGAGGCGGTGCTGGGCCGTCCGGTGCGGGATGTGGTCCTGGACGGTGGGGAGCGGCTGGAACAGACCTTGTTCGCGCAGTGTGGTCTGTTCGCGTTCGAGGTGGCGTTGTTCCGGCTGCTGGAGTCGTTCGGCGTGGTACCGGACTTCGTCGTCGGCCACTCGGTGGGTGAGGTGGCGGCCGCGCATGTGGCGGGGGTGTTGTCGCTGGATGACGCGGTGGTGTTGGTGTGTGCGCGGGCTGGGTTGATGCAGGAGCTGCCTCCGGGCGGGGCGATGCTGGCGGTGAACGCCCCCGAGGGCGAAGTCGCCGGCATCCTGTCGGGTGAGGTGGGGGTTGCGGCCGTCAACGGGGTGCGGTCGGTGGTGGTGTCGGGTGCGGTGGCGGCGGTGGAGGATGTTGCGGAGCGGGCGGGGGAGCGGGGGTGGCGGCACACTCGGCTGCGGGTGAGCCATGCCTTCCATTCGCCGCTGGTGGAGCCGGTGTTGGAGCGGTTCCGTGCCGCGATAGCCGGTGTCGAGTTTGCTGCCCCGCGTATTCCGTTCGTGTCGACGGTGGATGTCGGTGCGGTTCCGGTGGATGCCGATTACTGGGTGCGTAATGTCCGGGACACCGTTCGCTTTGCCGATGCGGTGGCTCATCTGCATGCGCAGGGTGTGACGCGGTTCGTGGAGGTCGGTCCGGACACCGCGCTCACTGCTGCGGGTCCGGGGTGTGTGCCGGAGGACAGTACGGCGGTGTTCGTGCCGTTGCTGCGCCGTGAGCAGCCGGAGGTGCGTGCGCTGGCCGCGGGGCTGGCCCGGTTCCATGTGTATGGCGGTACGGTCGACTGGGCGTCGTATCTGCCCCCCGCCCAGCCGGTCGAGCTGCCTACCTACGCCTTCCAGCACCGCCGCTACTGGCTGGAGTCCGCCGCACCGGCCGATCCGGCCGAGCTCGGCGCCCAGCCCGCCGGGCACCCGCTGCTCGGTGCGCTGGTCGCCCTCCCCGGCCCCATCGACACCGTCCTCACCGGACGGCTGAGCCTGCGCACCCAGCCCTGGCTGGCCGACCACCGGGTCACTGGCACCCCGCTGCTGCCCGGCACCGCGTTCGTGGAACTCGCCCGGCACGCCGCCGAACTCCTCGGTGACGCCCGGATCGACGAACTGACCCTCGAGGTCCCGTTGGCGCTGCCCGCCGACGGCGCCCTCGCCCTCCGGGTCGGCATCGGAGAACCCGACGACACCGGGCGCCGCGGCATCGAGGTGCACTCCCGGCCGGAGGGGACCGCCCTGCCCTGGACCCGGCACGCCACCGGCGTCCTGGCCGAGGACACACAGGACACGGGGGACACGGAGGACGGGTTCGGCACGGACCTGGTGCAGTGGCCCCCGGCCGGCGCCGAAGCCCTCCCGCTGGACGCGTTCTACCCCCGGCTCGCCGACACCGGTCTCGGATACGGTCCGGCCTTCCAGGGGCTGCGCGCGGCCTGGCGACGCGGCGACGCGACCTACGCCGAGATCGCCCTGCCCGAGCAACTGACCGGTCAGGCCGACGAGTTCGGTCTGCATCCCGCCCTGCTGGACGCCGCGCTGCACGCCCTGGCCCTGCGCGGCGACGACGCCACCCTCCGGCTGCCCTTCGCCTTCCACGGGGTCCGCTGGTACGCCGAGGGCGCCGCGGCCCTGCGGGTCCGGCTCACCGTCACCGGGGACGACGCGGTCCGGGTCGACCTCGCCGACGACAGCGGCGCCCCCGTCGGCACCGTCGAGCGCGTGGTGCTGCGCGCCCTCACCGGCACCCTGCGCCCGCCCGCGGGACAGGACTCGATGTACCGGCTGGACTGGACGTCCGCCCCTGCCGGGGGGAACCGCGACACCGGTGCCGACGTGCTGGTCGGGGTCGAGGGCGGCCCGGTGGCCGAGTGCACCGCCGCCGTGCTGGAGCGCGTGCGTGGTTGGCTGGCCGAGGACCCCGCGCCCGGTGCCCGGCTGGCCGTGCTCACCCGCGGCGCGGTCGCCGCCACCGCCGCGGAGGTGCCCGACCCGGCCGGTGCCGCCGTCTGGGGCCTGGTGCGCTCGGTGCAGGCCGAGTGGCCCGACCGGTTCGTGCTGCTGGACAGCGACGGCAGCGTGCCCGACGGGGTCGCCCTGGCCACCGGTGAGCCCCAACTGGCAGTGCGGGACGGCAAGTTGCTGGTGCCTCGGTTGGTGCGGGTGACGGAGGCGGCGCCCGAGTCGACGCCCTGGTCGGCGGATGACACGGTGCTGGTGACTGGGGCGAGTGGCACGCTCGGCCGGCTGGTGGCGCGGCATCTGGTGGAGCGGCACGGGGTGCGTGCCCTGGTGCTGGCGTCCCGGCGGGGCGGTGACGCGCCCGGCATGGGTGAGCTGCTCGCCGACCTCGCGGAACTCGGCGCCTCGGCGCGGGCTGTGGCCTGCGATGTGGCCGACCGGGACGCGGTGGCCGCGCTGCTGGCCGAGCACCCGGTCACGGCGGTGGTGCACGCGGCCGGGGTGGTGGACGACGGTGTGGTCACCGGTCTCACCGAGGAGCGGTTGCGGGCGGTGCTGGCGCCGAAGGTGCTGGGTGCCCGCTGGCTGGACGAGCTGACCCGCGACCGGGACCTCACCCGGTTCGTGCTGTTCTCCTCCGCCTCGGCGACCCTCGGCAACGCCGGGCAGGCCGCCTACTCCGCCGCCAACGCGGCACTCGACGCCCTGGCCGCCCGGCGCCGCGCCGCCGGACTCCCCGCGCACGCGCTCGGCTGGGGCCTGTGGGAGCAGCGCAGCGGCATCACCGGAACATTGGCCGATGCCGACCTCGCCCGCATCGCCCGCAACGGCATCGCCCCGCTGCCCACCGAGGAGGCGCTGGCGCTGCTGGACACCGCCGTCGGGCTCGGCGATCCGGTCGTCCTGCCGATGCGGCTGGACACCGCCGCCCTGCACCGGATGGACCCGCTGCCCCCGGTCTTCGCGGGCCTGGTCCGGCGCCGCCGCCGCACCCGGCGGCAGCAGTCCGGCTGGGCCGACCGGCTGCGCGCCCTGCCCGCGCCGGAACGCCGCCGGGCCGCCCTGGACCTCGTCCGCACCCAGGCCGCCGCGGTCCTGGACCTGGCCGGGGCCGGGCAGGTCGGCGACGGCCAGTCCTTCGCCGACCTCGGCTTCGACTCGCTCACCGCGCTGGAACTGCGCAACCGGCTCGGCACGGCCACCGGACTGCGGCTGCCCGCCACCCTGGTCTTCGACCACCCCACCCCGGCCGCGCTGGCCGCGTTCGTGCTCGCCGAGGCCGGGGACCTGGACACCGCACCACTCGTGGCACCGACGGCCCCCGCGCCCGCGGCCGCGGCGGACGAGCCGATCGCCATCGTCGGCATGGCCTGCCGCTACCCCGGCGGGATCACCACCCCCGAACAGCTGTGGGACCTGGTCGCCGCGGGCCGGGACGGGATCTCCGGGTTCCCCGCCGACCGCGGCTGGGACCTCGGAACCCTGCCGGTCGGACGCGGCGGATTCCTGGCCGGCGCCGGTGACTTCGACCCCGGCTTCTTCGGTATCTCGCCGCGCGAGGCGCTGGCGATGGACCCGCAGCAGCGGCTGCTGCTGGAGCTGTCCTGGGAGGCGTTCGAACGCGCCGGGATCGATCCGCTCGGTCTGCGCGGCAGCCGTACCGGTGTGTTCGCCGGGGTGATGTACCACGACTACGCGACCAGGCTGGCGCACGTCCCCGAGGAGCTGGAGGGCTACCTGGGCAACGGCAACCTGGGCAGCGTCGCCACCGGGCGGGTCGCCTACACCTTCGGCCTCAACGGCCCGGCGGTCACCGTGGACACGGCCTGCTCCTCCTCGCTGGTCGCACTGCACCTGGCCGCCCAGTCGCTGCGCTCCGGCGAGTCCACCCTGGCGCTGGCCGGCGGGGTGACGGTGATGTCCAGCCCCACCCCGTTCCGTGAGTTCGACCGGCAGGGCGGCCTGGCCGCCGACGGCCGCTGCAAGTCCTTCTCCGCCGCCGCCGACGGCACCGGCTGGTCCGAGGGCATCGGCATCCTGGTGCTGGAGCGGCTGTCCCACGCGCGCGCCAACGGCCATGAGGT
Source organism: Streptomyces sp. NPDC031418 (assembly GCF_055581605.1). NCBI lineage: Bacteria > Bacillati > Actinomycetota > Actinomycetes > Kitasatosporales > Streptomycetaceae > Streptomyces > Streptomyces sp. NPDC031418. Next base: position 55,730 of record NZ_JBVIJC010000031.1, on the reverse strand, counting down.
ACTGGCCGTCCTGCGCGGCTCGGCCGTCAACTCCGACGGCGCCTCCAACGGGCTCACCGCGCCCAACGGCCCCGCGCAGGAACGCGTCATCCGCGCCGCGCTGAGCGCCGCCGGACTGTCCTCCGAGGACGTCGACATGGTGGAGGCGCACGGCACGGGCACCGCGCTGGGCGACCCGATCGAGGCCCAGGCGCTGCTGGCGACGTACGGCGCGGAGCGTGAGCGGCCGCTGTGGCTGGGGTCGGTGAAGTCGAACATCGGGCACACCCAGGCGGCTGCCGGGGTCGCCGGCGTGATCAAGGTCGTGGAGGCGATGCGTCGCGGGGTGCTGCCGCGCACCCTGCACGTGGACACCCCGTCCCCGCATGTCGACTGGACGGCCGGCCCGGTGCGGCTGCTCACCGAGGCGACCGACTGGCCGGAGACGGAGGTCCGCCGGGCGGCCGTGTCGGCGTTCGGGGTCAGCGGCACCAACGCCCACGTGATCATCGAGCAGGCCCCGGCCGCCGAGCCCGTTGCCGAGCCGCCTGCGGTCGCAGTGCCGGTGCCGGTGGTGGTGTCGGGTCGCAGCGAGGAGGCGCTGCGGGAGCAGGCGGCGCGGCTGTCGGAGCGGGTGGCGGCGGATGCCGAACTGAGCGTCTCTCAGGTGGCGTTCGCGGCTGCCACGACGAGGGCCGCGTTGGAGTACCGGGGTGCGGTGGTGGCCGCTGACCGGGCGGAGCTGTTGGCGGGGCTGGAGGGGCTGGCCTCCGGGGCGATCAGCGGGATGGCCGCCGGGCGTGGTGGTGGCACCGGGTTCCTGTTCTCGGGTCAGGGGTCGCAGCGCCCGGCGATGGGGCGTGAACTCGCCGAGCACTACCCGGTGTTCGCGGACGCCTTCGATGACGTCTGCGGGCGGTTGGAGGCGGTGCTGGGCCGTCCGGTGCGGGATGTGGTCCTGGGCGGCGGGGAGCGGCTGGATCAGACCTTGTTCGCGCAGTGTGGTCTGTTCGCGTTCGAGGTGGCGTTGTTCCGGCTGCTGGAGTCGTTCGGTGTGGTGCCGGACTTTGTGGTCGGTCACTCGGTGGGTGAGGTGGCGGCTGCGCATGTGGCGGGGGTGTTGTCGCTGGATGACGCGGTGGTGTTGGTGTGTGCGCGGGCTGGGTTGATGCAGGAGTTGCCGGCGGGTGGGGCGATGCTCGCGGTGAACGCGAGTGAGGATGAGGTTGCGGGCATCCTGTCGGGTGAGGTGGGGGTTGCGGCCGTCAATGGGGTGCGGTCGGTCGTGGTGTCGGGTGCGGTGGCGGCGGTGGAGGATGTTGCGGAGCGGGCGGGGGAGCGGGGGTGGCGGCACACGCGGCTGCGGGTGAGCCATGCCTTCCATTCGCCGCTGGTGGAGCCGGTGTTGGAACGTTTTCGTGCCGCGATAGCCGGTGTCGAATTTGCTGCCCCGCGTATTCCGTTCGTGTCGACGGTGGATGTCGGCGCGGTCCCGGTGGATGCCGACTATTGGGTGCGTAATGTCCGGGACACCGTTCGTTTCGCTGATGCGGTGGCTCATCTGCATGCGCAGGGTGTGACGCGGTTCGTGGAGGTCGGTCCGGACACCGCGCTCACTGCTGCGGGTCCGGGGTGTGTGCCGGAGGACAGTACGGCGGTGTTCGTGCCGTTGCTGCGCCGTGAGCAGCCGGAGGTGCGTGCGCTGGCCGCCGGGTTGGCCCGGTTCCATGTGCATGGCGGTACGGTCGACTGGGCGTCGTATCTGCCCCCCGCCCAGCCGGTCGACCTGCCTACCTACGCCTTCCAGCGCCGCCGCTACTGGCTCGACGACGCCGGACCGGTGCGCCCCGGCGGCCATCCGCTGCTGGACGCGGCCGTGGAGTTCGCCGAGGAGGACGGGTTCCTGCTGTCCGGCCGGCTGTCCACCCGGGCGCAGTCCTGGCTGGGGGAGCACACCGTGCTCGGCGCGAGCGTGGTGCCGGGGAGCGTGTTCGCCGAACTGGCCCTGCACGCCGCCGTGGTGGCCGGAGCCGGTGCGGTCGCGGAACTGTCCCTCCAGTCACCCCTGGTGCTGCCCGAGGACGGCACGGTCGAGGTGCAGCTGAGGGTCGGCGCGCCCGGCGCGACGGGGTACCGTCCGCTGACCGTGCACGCCCGTCCGGCCGCACCCGGCACTCCGTGGACCTGCTACGCCCGCGCCGAGCTGGGCCCGGCGGAGACCGCCGTACCCCAGGCCGAGCAGCTCGCCTGGCCGCCGCCGGACGCCACCGCACTCGACGTAACGTCGGCCTACGACGGGTTCGCCGCCGCCGGGCTGGAGTACGGTCCGGCGTTCCGGGGCCTGCGCGCGGCCTGGCGGCGCGGCGACGAGATCCTCGCCGACATCGCCCTGCCCGACCTCACCGACACCGGCCGCTACGGGCTGCACCCCGCCCTGCTGGACGCGGCGCTGCACGCCCTGCGCTGGCTGCGCGGGGACGCGGGCGACGACCGTACCCTGCTGCCGTTCGCCTGGACCGGGCTGGCGCTGCACCGCACCGGGGCGTCCGCGCTGCGGGTGCGGATCTCGCCGGTGGCCGCCGACACGGCCCGGATCGAACTGGCCGATGCCACGGGCGTACCGGTCGGGGTGGTGGAATCCCTCGCCGTACGGCCGGTCTCGGCCGGGCAGCTCGGCCGGCGGGCCGCGCTGTACACCGAGGAGCTGGTGCCCGCGCCCGCGTCGGCCGGACCGGAGCCCGCCGTACTGGTCTGCACCGATCTGGCCGAACTCACCGACCGGGAGGAGCTGCCCGGGGTGGTGGTGCTGCCGGCCGGGACCGAGGCCGACCCGGTCGCCGCGGCGGCGGGGGCGCTGAGCGCGGTGCGCGGCTGGCTGGCCGAGGACCGCTTCGCGGGTAGCCGGCTGGCGCTGCGCACCCGGGGAGCGCGCACCGATCCGGCCGCCGCCGCGGTCTGGGGCCTGGTGCGCTCGGTGCAGCAGGAACACCCGGACCGCTTCCTGCTGGCCGACATCGAGGACGACACCGAGGACGACACCGAGGTGCCCGCCGCCGCGTGGCAGGTGCCCGGCGGGCAGCTGGTGCTGCGCGACGGCGAGGTGCTCGTGCCACGGCTGGTCCCCGTCCCGGCGGCCCTCACCGACCGGAACGGCACCGGGCCGGACGGCGCCGAGCGGCAGGGCACCGACCGGGACCCGGGCGGCCCGGTGCTGATCACCGGCGGACTGGGTGCGCTCGGCGCGACCGTGGCCCGGCACCTGGTCACCGCGCGCGGGGTGCGTGAACTGGTGCTCACCGGTCGCCGCGGCCCGGACACCCCGGGCGCGGACGAACTGGCCGCCGAACTCAGGAAGTTGGGCGCCGAGGTGTCGGTGGTGGCGTGCGATGTGGCCGACCGGGACGCGGTGGCCGCGCTGCTGGCCGAGCATCCGGTGACGGCGGTGGTGCACGCGGCCGGGGTGGTGGACGACGGTGTGGTCACCGGTCTCACCGAGGAGCGGTTGCGGGCGGTGCTGGCGCCGAAGGTGCTGGGTGCCCGCTGGCTGGACGAGCTGACCCGCGGCCGGGAACTGACCGACTTCGTGCTGTTCTCCTCCGCCGCCGGGGTCCTTGGCGCGGCCGGGCAGAGCGCCTACGCCGCCGCCAACGCCGCTCTGGACGCGCTGGCCCGGGCCAGGCACGCGGCAGGGCTCCCGGCCACCTCGCTGGCCTGGGGCCTGTGGGAGCAGCGCAGCGGCATCACCGGCGCGCTGGCCGAAGCCGACCTCGCCCGTATCACCCGCAACGGGATACGGCCGCTGGACACCGCCGAGGCCCTCGAACTCTTCGACCTGGCCCGCGCCGTCGACGCACCGGTCCTCGCGCCGCTGCACCTCGACCGGGCCGCCGTCCGGTCCGGTGGGCCGGTCCCGGCGGTGCTGCGCGGCCTGGTCCGGGACACCGCCGCCCCGGCCGCCGCAGCGGCCCCGGCCCCGGCCCCCGGCGCCGCGCTCGCCGCGCTGACGGGACCGGACCGGGAGAAGGCGCTGCTGGAGCTGGTGCGCGCCGAAGCGGCCGGGGTACTGGCCTACGACTCGGCGGCCGCCGTGGCCGAACACCGCACCTTCGCCGAACTCGGCGTCGACTCACTGGCCGCGCTGGAGCTGCGCAACCGGCTCTCCGCGGCCACCGGCGTCCGGCTGCCCGCGGCGGTGGTGTTCGAGTACGCCACCCCGGCGGCGCTCGCCGCCCATCTGCACGCATCCATGCCCGCGGCGGACGGCGCGCCTTCCGCGCCGGTGCTCGCCGGGCTCGACCAGCTCGAAGCGGCCCTGGCCGACGCCGAACCCGGCGCCGTGGACCGGGCGAAGCTGCGCATGCGGCTCACCGCGCTGCTGGCCAAGTACGGCGGCGAGGAGCAGACCGCTGCCGCCGCGGAGCACGACCTGTCGTCGGCCTCCGACGACGAACTGTTCGGCCTCGTCGACGACCTCGGCGCCAGCTAGGGGCAGGGAAGGAAGACCGCGTGGCAAACGAGGACAAGCTCCGGGAGTATCTCCGGCGCGCACTGGCCGAGGCGCAGAGCGCCCAGCGCAGGCTGGCCGAGATCGAACAGGCCCGGCGCGAGCCGATCGCGATCGTGGGCATGGCCTGCCGCTACCCCGGCGGGGTCAGCACCCCCGAGCAGCTGTGGGAGCTGCTGGCCGCGGGCCGGGACGGGATCTCCGGGTTCCCCGCCGACCGCGGCTGGGACCTGACCGGACTGCCGGTCGGGCTCGGCGGGTTCGTCACCGGCGCCGGTGACTTCGACCCCGGCTTCTTCGGCATCTCGCCGCGCGAGGCGCTGGCGATGGACCCGCAGCAGCGGCTGCTGCTGGAGACCTCCTGGGAGGCGTTCGAACGCGCCGGGATCGACCCCACTTCGCTGCGCGGCAGCCGTACCGGTGTGTTCGCCGGGGTGATGTACCACGACTACGCGACCCTGATGGACAGCGTGCCCGAGGAGCTGCACGGCTTCATCGGCAACGGGAACGCCGCCAGCATCGCCACCGGCCGGGTCGCCTACACCTTCGGCCTCGAAGGCCCTGCGGTCACCGTGGACACCGCCTGCTCCTCCTCGCTGGTCACCCTGCATCTGGCGGTGCAGTCGCTGCGCTCCGGGGAGACGTCGCTGGCGCTCGCCGGCGGCGTGACCATCATGTCCACTCCGGGCACCTATGTGGAGTTCGACCGCCTCGGCGGCCTGGCCGCCGACGGCCGCTGCAAGGCGTTCTCCGCCGCCGCCGACGGCACCGGCTGGTCCGAGGGCGTCGGCATGCTGCTGCTGGAGCGGCTGTCCGACGCACAGGCCAACGGGCACCCGGTGCTCGCCGTCATCCGCGGCTCCGCCGTCAACCAGGACGGCGCCTCCAACGGGCTGACCGCACCCAACGGCCAGGCACAGCGCCGGGTCATCGTCGAGGCGCTGACCAACGCGGCCCTGTCCCCCGAGGACGTCGACGCGGTGGAGGCGCACGGCACGGGCACCGCGCTGGGCGACCCCGTCGAGGCACAGGCACTGCTGGCGACGTACGGCGCCGACCGCGACCGGCCGCTGTGGCTGGGGTCGGTGAAGTCCAACATCGGACACACCCAGGCGGCTGCCGGGGTCGCCGGTGTGATCAAGGTCGTGCAAGCGATGCGCCATGGGGTGCTGCCGCGCACCCTGCACGTGGACACCCCGTCCCCGCACATCGACTGGTCCGGTGGCCCGCTGCGGCTGCTCACCGAGACGACCGACTGGCCGGAGACGGAGGTCCGCCGGGCGGCTGTCTCCGCGTTCGGGGTCAGCGGCACCAACGCCCACGTGATCATCGAACAGGCCCCCGCCACCGAGCCCGTCGCCGAGCCGCCTGCGGTCGCGGGGCCGGTGCCGGTGCTCGTGTCCGGTCGCAGCGCCGACGCCTTGCGCGCGCAGGCGGCGCGGTTGCGGGACCACCTGCTCGCCGAACCCGCGCCCACCGTCACCGAGGTGGCCCGCACGGCGGCGCTGTCCCGGGCCGCTCTGGAGCACCGCGGTGCCGTGGTCGCCACCGACCGCGAGGAGTTGCTGGCGGGGCTGGCCGCGCTGGCCGACGGCGCCTCCGGGGTGATCAGCGGCGTCGCCGGGCGCGGCGGTGGTACCGGGTTCCTGTTCTCGGGTCAGGGGTCGCAGCGCCCGGCGATGGGGCGTGAACTCGCCGAGCACTACCCGGTGTTCGCGGACGTGTTCGGTGATGTCTGCGGGCGGTTGGAGGCGGTGCTGGGCCATCCGGTGCGGGATGTGGTCCTGGACGGCGGGGAGCGGCTGGACCAGACGTTGTTCGCGCAGTGTGGTCTGTTCGCGTTCGAGGTGGCGTTGTTCCGGCTGCTGGAGTCGTTCGGTGTGGTGCCGGACTTCGTGGTCGGTCACTCGGTGGGTGAGGTGGCGGCTGCGCATGTGGCGGGGGTGTTGTCGCTGGATGACGCGGTGGTGTTGGTGTGTGCGCGGGCTGGGTTGATGCAGGAGTTGCCGGCGGGTGGGGCGATGCTCGCGGTGAACGCGGGTGAGGATGAGGTTGCGGGCATCCTGTCGGGTGAGGTGGGGGTTGCGGCCGTCAATGGGGTGCGGTCGGTGGTGGTGTCGGGTGCGGTGGCTGCGGTGGAGGATGTTGCGGAGCGGGCGGGGGAGCGGGGGTGGCGGCACACGCGGCTGCGGGTGAGCCATGCCTTCCATTCGCCGCTGGTGGAGCCGGTGTTGGAGCGGTTCCGTGCCGCGATAGCCGGTGTCGAGTTCGCTGCTCCGCGTATTCCGTTCGTGTCGACGGTGGATGTCGGTGCGGTTCCGGTGGATGCCGACTATTGGGTGCGTAATGTCCGGGACACCGTTCGTTTCGCTGATGCGGTGGCTCATCTGCATGCGCAGGGTGTGACGCGGTTCGTGGAGGTCGGTCCGGACACCGCGCTCACTGCTGCCGGTCCGGACTGTGTGCCGGAGGACAGTACGGCGGTGTTCGTGCCGTTGCTGCGCCGTGAGCAGCCGGAGGTGCGTGCGCTGGCCGCGGGGCTGGCCCGGTTCCATGTGTATGGCGGTACGGTCGACTGGGCGTCGTATCTGCCCCCCGCGGCCCGCGTCGAGCTGCCCACCTACGCGTTCCAACGCCGCCGCTTCTGGCTGGAGTCGGCCTCCGGCGGCAATGTCGGCGCCGTCGGGCTGCTTCCGGCGGGCACCCCGCTGCTCGGCGCGGCCACCGCGCTGGCCGGGTCCGACGCCTACCTGCTCACCGGCCGGCTGTCGGTGCCGTCCCAGCCCTGGCTGGCCGACCACCGGGTCTCCGGCGCGATCGTGCTGCCCGGCGCGGCCTTCCTGGAACTCGCCCTGCAAGCCGCCGACCGGGTCGGCTGCGACCGGGTCGAGGAACTCGTCCTGCGGGCGCCGCTGTTGCTCACCGACACCGGCGCGGTCCGGCTGCAACTGGCCGTCCGCGAGGCACAGGACGACGGCCGTCGCGCCGTGGAGATCTACTCGCTGGCCGAGGACGCCTCCGAGGACGAGCCGTGGACGCTGCACGCCACCGGCACCCTGACCGCCGACACCCGTACCGGCGCGGCGGCCACCCTGACGGCCTGGCCGCCGCAGGGCGCCGTACCGCTGGCCGTGGACACGGTGTACGACGGTCTCGCCGCCCGCGGACTGGGCTACGGCCCGGCGTTCCAGGGGCTGCGCGCGGCCTGGCGGTGCGGCGCGGACATCCTCGCCGAGGTCGCCCTGCCCGGCGAACACCGCGACCGTGCCGGCCGGTTCGGGCTGCACCCGGCGCTGCTGGACGCAGCGCTGCACGCGCTCGCGCTGACCGACGACACCGGCACCGCGCGGCTGCCGTTCTCCTGGGCCGATGTCCGGCTGCACGCCGCCGGAGCGGCCGCCGCCCGGGTCCGGCTCACGCCCACCGGTGAGGGCACCGTCGCGCTGGACCTGTTCGACGCCTCCGGTGCTCCCGTCGCCTCGGTCGGCTCGCTCACCCTGCGTGCCGCCACCGGCCCCGACACGAACGGACCGCTCCACGACGCGCTGTTCCGGCTGGACTGGGACGGCATCCCGGCCCCCGACCGGCCCGTCGCCGGCCCCTGGTCGGTGCACGGGGAGCTGCCCGAGCCGCTGGCCGGCGAGCTGCGCGCCGCCGGAACCGACCTCACCGGGGACGGCGGTCCCGCCGACGTCACCGTGCTGGCCGTCGCGCCGGGGCAGCCCGTCGAGCAGGTCACCACGGCCGTGCTGGGCCAGGTGCAGGACTGGCTGGCCGGCAGCGCGGCGCCCGCCCGGCTGCTGGTCGTCACCACCGGCGCGGTCGCCACCGGACCCGCCGACGGCCCCGCCGATCCGGGCGGCGCGGCGGTGTGGGGGCTGCTGCGGGCCGCGCAGGCCGAACAGCCCGACCGGATCCTGCTGGCCGACCTCGACGGCACCCCCGCGTCCCGGCGCGCACTCGGCGCCGTACCGGCCGCCGGGCGGCCCGAGGTGGCGGTGCGTGACGGCGCGCTGCTCGCCCCCCGGCTGGTCCGGCCCCAGCTGGTGCCGCCCGCCGACCGGCACTGGCGGCTGGCCGTCACCCGGCCGGGCACCCTGGACCACCTCGCGCTGGTGCCCGCCCCGGCCGCGGCCGGCCCGCTGGGACCGGGGCAGGTGCGCATCGCGGTGCGCGCGGCCGGGCTGAACTTCCGCGATGTGCTCATCGCGCTGGGCATGTACCCGGGCGAGGTGGCGCTGGGCGGCGAGGGCGCCGGTGTGGTCACCGAGGTGGCCGCCGATGTCACCGACCTCGCCCCGGGCACCCGGGTGCTGGGCCTGTTCGGTGACGCGTTCGCCCCGGTCGCGGTCGCCGACCGGGCCGCCGTGGCACCGATCCCGGACGGCTGGACGTTCGAGCAGGCCGCCGCCATGCCGATCGCCCATCTCACCGCCCACCTCGGGCTGGTCGGGCTCGCCGGGCTGCGGGCCGGCGAGTCGGTGCTGATCCACTCCGCGGCGGGCGGCGTCGGCATGGCCGCCGTACAGCTCGCCCGGCACCTGGGCGCCGAGGTCTATGGCACCGCCAGCCCCGGCAAGTGGCAGGTGCTGCGCGACCTCGGGCTGGACGACGCGCACATCGCCTCCTCCCGCGACACCGCCTTCGCCGAGAAGTTCGGCCCCGTCGACGTCGTACTCAACTCGCTGTCCGGTGAGTTCGTCGACGCCTCCGCGCAACTGCTGCGCCCCGGTGGCCGGTTCCTGGAGATGGGCAAGACCGATCTGCGCGACCCGGCCGCGTTCCCGGAGATCGTCTACCAGCCGTTCGACCTGATGCAGCTGGCGCCGGACGAGATGCGGCAGTTGCTGGCCGCGGTGCTGGAGCTGTTCGCCGCCGGCGCGCTGACCCCGCCGGAGCCGTCGGTGTGGCCGGTCGCCCGGGCCGCGGACGCCTTCCGGTACCTCAGCCAGGCCCGGCACACCGGCAAACTGGTGCTCACCCTGCCCCGCCCGCTCGACCCCGACGGCACCGCGCTGATCACCGGCGGCACCGGCACGCTCGGCGCGCTGGTCGCCCGGCACCTGGTGCGCGAGCACGGCGTACGGCATCTGCTGCTCACCGGCCGCCGCGGCCCCGACACCCCGGGCGCGCGTGAACTGACCGACGAGCTGGCCGCGTCGGGCGCCCGTGCCGAGGTGGTGGCCTGCGACGCCGCCGACCGGGAGGCGCTGGCCGCGCTGCTGGCTGGCATACCCGAGGAACACCCGCTCACCGCCGTGGTGCACGCGGCCGGGGTCGCCGACGACGGGCTGTTCACCGCGCTGACCCCGGAGCGCCTGACCGCGGTGCTCCGGCCCAAGGTGGCCGCCGCACAGCACCTGGACGAGCTGACCCGCGGCCACGACCTCGCGGCCTTCGTGCTGTTCTCCTCGGCCACCGGCACCCTCGGCGGCCCCGGCCAGGCCAACTACGCCGCCGCCAACGCCTGCCTGGACGCGCTGGCCGGCCGGCGGCGCGCGGCCGGGCTGCCCGCCCAGTCGCTCGCCTGGGGTCTGTGGGCCCCGCCCAGCGGCATCACCGGGGAGCTGTCCGCGGCGGACCTGGCCCGGATGGCCCGCGCCGGAGTGCAGGCGCTGTCCGCCGAGGAGGCGCTGGCCCTGTTCGACACGGCGCTCGCCGTGGACGAGCCGGTGCTGCTGCCCGCCAAGGTCCGGGTGCGCACCGCCGACCCCGCGCTGCTGCCCCCGCTGTTGCGCGGCCTGGTCCGCGCCCCCCGCCGCCGGGCCGCCGCCGCGACCGGGCCCGAGGCGGCCAGCGGGCCGGCCGCCCGCACCGCCGAGGAGCTGCTGGCGCTGGTGCGCGCCGAGGCCGCCGCCGTGCTCGGCCACACCGACGCCGACGCCATCGACCCGCAGGCGGAGTTCCGCGCGCTGGGCGTGGACTCGCTGTCCGCGGTGGAGCTGCGCAACCGGCTCACCGCGGCCACCGGCACCACCCTGCCCGCCACCCTCGTCTTCGACTACCCGACCCCCGCCGCCCTCGCCGCCCATCTCGGCGCGGACGAGCCCGCGCAGGCCGCGCCGGTCGCTTCCGGCGTCGTCACCGACGAGCCCATCGCGATCGTCGGCATGGCCTGCCGGTTCCCGCCCGAGCTGCGCTCCCCGGAGGAGCTGTGGCGGTTCCTGCTGGACGGCGGCGACGGCATCACCGAGTTCCCCACCGACCGCGGCTGGGACCTGGACGCCCTGTTCGACGCCGACCCCGACCGGCCCGGAACGTCGTACACCCGGCACGGCGGATTCCTGCGCGACGCCGCCGGGTTCGACGCCGAGTTCTTCGGCATCAACCCGCGCGAGGCGCTCGCCACCGACCCGCAGCAGCGGCTGCTGCTGGAGACCTCCTGGGAGACCTTCGAACGCGCCGGGATCGACCCGGCCACCGTGCGCGGCAGCCGCACCGGCGTGTTCGTCGGCGTGATGCGCCAGGACTACGGCCCGATGCTGCACCGCGCCGCCGAGGGCGTGGAGGGCTACCGGCTCACCGGGAACGCGGCCAGCGTCGCCTCCGGCCGGCTCGCCTACGCGTTCGGACTCGAGGGCCCCACCCTGACCGTCGACACCGCCTGCTCGTCCTCGCTGGTGGCGCTGCACCTGGCCGCCCAGGCGCTGCGCCGCGGGGAGTGCGACCTGGCGCTGACCGGCGGCGCCACCGTGATGGCCACCCCGGGGCTGTTCGTGGAGTTCTCCCGGCAGCGCGGCCTGGCCGCCGACGGCCGGGTGAAGGCGTTCTCCGCCGCCGCCGACGGCACCGCGTGGTCGGAGGGCGCCGGCATGCTGCTGGTGGAGCGGCTGTCCGACGCGCGCGCCGCCGGTCACCCGGTACTGGCCGTGGTGCGCGGCTCCGCCGTCAACTCCGACGGCGCCTCCAACGGGCTCACCGCGCCCAACGGCCCCTCCCAGCAGCGGGTGATCCGCACCGCGCTGGCCTCGGCCGGACTGACCCCGCAGGACGTCGACGCCGTCGAGGCGCACGGCACCGGCACCACCCTCGGCGACCCGATCGAGGCCCAGGCGCTGCTCGCCACCTACGGCCAGGACCGCGACGGCGAACCGCTCTGGCTCGGCTCGGTCAAGTCCAACATCGGGCACACCCAGGCCGCCTCCGGCGTCGCCGGGATCATCAAGACCGTCCTCGCCCTGCGGGCCGGGCTGCTGCCCCGCTCCCTGCACATCGCCGAACCCAGCCCGCACGTGGACTGGACCGCCGGCGCGGTGTCCCTGCTGACCGAACCGCGCCCCTGGCCAAAGACCGGCCGGGCCCGCCGCGCCGCCGTCTCCTCCTTCGGCGTCAGCGGCACCAACGCACACATCATCATCGAGCAGGCCCCGCCCGGGGAGCCGGCGCCGGCCCCGGCCCGGCCGGCGCTGCCGCTGCCGGTCGTGGTCTCGGCCCGCACCGAACCGGCGCTGCGCGCGCAGGCCGCCGCCCTGCTGACCCACCTCACCGAGCACCCGGCCCTCGAACCGCACGTCGTCGCCCACTCGTTGCTGACCACCCGCGCCGCACACCCGTACCGGGCCGCCGTCCTCGCCGACCCGCACCGCGGGCTGGCCGCGCTCGCCGCGGGCACCCCCGACCCCGACGTCGTCACCGGCCGCGCCGCCGACGCCGGGAAACTCGCCTTCCTCTTCCCCGGCCAGGGCTCCCAGCGGCTCGGCGCCGGCCGCGCACTGGCCGCGGAGTTCCCCGCCTACGCCGAAGCGCTCGACACGGTGTGCGCGGCACTCGACCCGCATCTGCCCCGGCCGCTGCGCGAGGTGCTGTACGCCGCCGAGGGCAGCCCCGAGGCCGCGCTCCTCGACCGCACCGACTTCACCCAGGCGGCGCTGTTCGCCGTGGAAGTCGCCCTGGTGCGGTGTGCGGAGAGCTGGGGCCTGCGCCCGGACCTGGTGGCCGGCCACTCGGTCGGCGAGATCGTCGCCGCGCATGTCGCCGGGGCGCTGACCCTCGCCGCCGCCGCCACCCTGGTCACCGCCCGCGGCCGGCTGATGGCGCGGGCCACCCAGGGCGGCGCGATGGTCGCCGTCGAGGCCACCGAGGACGAACTCGCCCCCCAGCTGGCCGAACACACCGGCCGGGTCCGGCTGGCCGCCGTCAACGGCCCCCGCTCGGTGGTGGTGTCCGGCGACGCCGACACGGTCGCCGGGATCGGCGCCCACTGGCGTGCGCAGGGCCGCCGTACCCGGCAGCTGCGGGTCACCATGGCCCCGCACTCCCCGCACGTGGACGGCATCCTCGCCGAGTACCGGGAGATCGTCGCCGGACTGCCGATCGGCGCGCCGCGGCTGCCGGTCGTGTCCACCGTGACCGGGGCGCCGCTGACCGAGCGGGAGATCACCGACCCCGAGCACTGGGTCGCCAACGTCCGCGACAGCGTGCGCTTCCTGCCCGCGGTACGCGCCCTGGCCGAGGCCGGAGCCACCGCGTTCGTCGAGATCGGCCCGGGCGCCGCGCTGACCTCGATGGCCCGGGACTGCCTGGCCGCCGAGGCCGGGGAGGAGACCGGGCGGGGCGTGGAACGGGTGGTGCTGCCCACCCTGCGCGACGGCCGGGACGAGCTTCCGGCCCTGCTGGACTCCCTGGCCCGGCTGCATGTGCACGGCATCTCCGCGGACTGGACCGCGCTCACCGAGGGCCGCGCCCCGGCGCCGGTCCCGCTGCCCACCTATCCGTTCCAGCACCGCCGGTTCTGGCTGACCGGCGAGAGCGCCGCCGACGCCGGGGCGATCGGCCTCGGCCCGGTCGGGCACCCGCTGCTCGGCGCGGCCGTGGCCCTCGCCGACGGCGCCGGAGTGCTCTTCACCGGACGGCTGTCCCTCGCCACCCAGCCCTGGCTCGCCGACCATGTGGTGGCGGGCCGGACCGTGCTGCCCGGCACCGCGTTCCTCGACCTCGTCGCCCGCGCCGGGGCGGAACTGGGCTGCGGCCGGATCACCGAACTCACCCTGGACACCCCGCTGGTGCTGGCCGAGCGGGGCGCCGCCGCCCTGCAACTGGTCCTCGGCGCGCCCGACGAACAGGGCCGCCGCGCGGTGAGCGTGTACTCCCGTACCGAGACGGGACTCGCCGAGGAACCGTGGACCCGGCACGCCACCGGCACCGTCGAACCGCCCGCCGGCACCGCACCGCAGCCGGCGGACTGGTCCCCGGCCGACGCCGACGGCGCCGAGACGGTCGAGACCGAACCGGCCGAGCTGTACGAGCTGCTGGCCGACCGCGGGCTCGCCTACGGCCCGGTGTTCCGCGGGCTGCGCGCCGTGCGGCGCCGGGACACCGCCACCGGCACCGAGCTGTTCGCCGAGGTGACCCTGCCCGCCCCGGCCGAACCCGGCGGCTTCGGGGTGCACCCGGCGCTGCTGGACGCCGCGTTGCACGCGCTGGCCACCGACCCCGGAGCGAGCCGGGCCGCGCTGCCCTTCGCCTGGTCCGGGGTGACCCTCTGGCAGGGCGCCGCCCCGACGACCCTGCGGGTACGGCTGACCCCGGCCGACGGCGCGGTCGCGATCACCGCGTACGACGGGCAGGGCGCCCCGGTGCTCACCGTGGACGGCCTGGCACTGCGCCCGGTCCCGGAGGGGCTGCACACCGCGGACCCCGCGACCGAGGCGCTGTACACGCTGGGCTGGACGCCGCTGCCCGGCGGACCCACGCCCGCCGACCTTCCCGAGCTCACCGACCTCGGTACCGGCCTCGACCTCGCCGCCGTCACCGACCCGCCCGGACCGTGGCTGCTGGCCCCGCTGCCGGCCACCGCGGACGACCCGGCCCGGATCGCCGCCGCCACCCACCGGGTCCTGGCTCTCACCCAGCGGTTCCTGGCGGACGAGCGGTTCACCGGCAGCACGCTGGTGCTGCGCACCTCCGGCTCCACCGACGGCACCGACCTGGGCGCCGCGGCCGTCTGGGGCCTGGCCCGCTCGGCCCAGTCGGAGCACCCGGGCCGCATCGTGCTGCTGGACAGCGACGGCAGCCTGCCCGACGCCGCCGCCCTCGCCACCGGCGAGCCCCAACTGGCCGTCCGAAACGGCGCGTTGCTCGTGCCGCGGCTGCTCCGAGGGGCAGCACACCGTGAGCCTGCCCCAGGGGACCGCGAGGCATGGGACCCGGAAGGCACCGTACTGATCACCGGCGGCGCCGGGGCACTCGGCTCGGTACTGGCCCGGCACCTGGCCGCCGAGCACGGCGTACGGCACCTGCTGCTCGCCGGGCGCCGCGGACCGGACACCCCGGGCGCGGCCGAACTGGTCGCAGAACTCGCCGAGTTGGGTGCCGACGCCCAGGTGGTGGCCTGCGACGTGGCCGACCGCGAGGCGCTGGCCGCGCTGCTGGCCGGGATCCCGGCCGAGCGCCCGCTGAGGGGCGTGGTGCACGCCGCCGGAGTGCTGGACGACGGGATGCTCGCCGCCCAGACCCCCGACCGCATCGACCGGGTCCTCGGGCCCAAGGCGGCCGCCGCGCTGCACCTCGACGAGCTGACCCGCGGTCACCACCTCACCGCCTTCGTGCTGTTCTCCTCGGCCGCCGGGATCCTCGGCAGCCCCGGACAGAGCGGCTACGCCGCCGCCAACGCCGTACTCGACGGCCTGGCCGCCCGGCGGCGCACGGCCGGGCTGCCCGCCGTGTCCCTGGCCTGGGGCCTGTGGAGCGGCGCGGGCGGCATGGGCGACACCGCGGACGGCGCCGCACGGCAGCGCATCGAACGGCTCGGTGTGGTGCCGCTCGAACCCGCCGAGGGGATGCGGCTGTTCGACACCGCCGTCCCGGCCGGCACCGCGCTGGCCGTCCCCGTCCGGCTGAACCTGCCCGCGCTGCGCGAGCAGGCCCGCACCGTGCCACCGGCCCCGGTGCTGCGCGGCCTGGTCCGCGTCCCCGCCCGCAGCGCCGCCGGCACCGGCGCCCTCCGGGCCGCACTGGCCGACCGCGACGAGGCCGCCCGCCGCAGACTGGTCCGCGACACCGTGCGTACGGCGGTGGCCGCCACCCTCGGCCACGACAGCGCGGCCGGACCCGGCGACCGGCGCGCCTTCACCGACCTCGGCTTCGACTCGCTGACCTCGGTGGAACTGCGCAACCGGCTGGCGGCGAGCACCGGACTGACGCTGCCCGCCACGCTGGCCTTCGACCACCCGAGCATCGAGGCCACCGCCGAGTACCTGCTCGGCAGGCTCACCGAGGCCGCCACCCCGGCCCGCACCACGCCCCGCCGCACCGGCCCGGCCGACGAGCCGATCGCCATCGTCGGCATGGCCTGCCGCTACCCCGGCGGAGTGCGCTCCCCGGAGGACCTCTGGCGGCTGGTGACCGGGGACGGCGACGGCATCTCCCCGTTCCCCACCGACCGCGGCTGGGACACCGACCGGCTCTACGACCCCGACCCCGACCGGGCCGGACACACCTACCTGACCAGGGGCGGCTTCCTGCACGACGCCGCCGAGTTCGACGCGGGCCTGTTCGGCATCTCGCCGCGCGAGGCGCTCGCCATGGACCCGCAGCAGCGGCTGCTCCTGGAGACCTCCTGGGAGGCGCTGGAACGCACCGGCATCGACCCGCTGTCGCTGCGCGACACCGACACCGGTGTGTTCGTCGGCGTCATGTACCACGACTACGCCACCCGGCTGCCCAGCACACCGCAGGACGTCGAGGGCTACCTCGGCGCGGGCACCGCGGGCAGCGTCGCCTCCGGCCGCATCGCCTACACCTTCGGTCTCCAGGGGCCCGCGGTGACCGTGGACACCGCCTGCTCCTCCTCACTGGTCACCCTGCACCTGGCGGCGCAGGCGCTGCGCGCGGGGGAGTGCTCGCTGGCTCTGGCCGGCGGCGCCACCGTGATGGCCACGCCGGGCACCTTCATCGAGTTCTCCCGGCAGCGCGGCCTGGCCGCCGACGGCCGGGTGAAGGCGTTCTCCGCGGACGCGGACGGCACCGTCTGGTCCGAGGGCGTCGGCCTGCTGGTGGTCGAGCGGCTGTCCGACGCGCGCCGCAACGGCCACCGGATCCTCGGCGTGCTGCGCGGCTCGGCGGTGAACCAGGACGGCGCCTCCAACGGGCTCACCGCCCCCAACGGCCCCTCCCAGGAACGGGTCATCCGCTCCGCGCTGGCCGCCGCCGGTCTGTCCCCGGCCGAGGTCGACCTGGTGGAGGCGCACGGCACCGGCACCGCGCTCGGCGATCCGATCGAGGCGCAGGCCCTGCTCGCCACCTACGGCCAGGGCCGCGAGGACGACCCGCTGTGGCTCGGTTCGGTCAAGTCCAACCTGGGCCACACCCAGGCCGCCGCCGGCGTCGCCGGGGTGATCAAGGTCGTGGAGGCGCTGCGGCACGGCGTGCTGCCGCGCACCCTCCACCTCGGCGAACCCACCCCGCACGTCGACTGGTCGGCCGGCGGGGTACGGCTGCTCGACGAGGCCCGGCCCTGGCCGGAGCGCGAGCGGCCGCGCCGCGCCGCGGTGTCCTCCTTCGGCATCAGCGGCACCAACGCGCACGTGATCATCGAACAGGCCCCGCAGCCGCCCGCCCGGCCGGCGGAGCCGCAGCGGGTCGTCCCGGTGCCGCTGTCCGGCGACACCCCGGCCGCGCTGCGCGCCCAGGCCGGCCGGCTGCGCGGCTGGCTGGCCGACCGGCCGGACATCGCACCGGCCGAACCGGCCGCCGCCCTGGCCGCCGGGCGCGCCGCACTCACCCATCGCGCCGTGGTCGTCGCCTCCGGACGCGACGACCTCCTCACCGGGCTGACCGCGCTGGCGGCCGGCGAGCCCGCCCCGCACGTCGTCACCGGCACCGCCGGCGATGTCGGCCGTACGGTGTTCGTGTTTCCGGGGCAGGGGGCGCAGTGGGCGGGGATGGCGGTGGAACTGCTGGACTCTTCCCCGGTGTTCGCGGCGCGGATGGCGGAGTGTGCGGAGGCGTTGGGGGAGTTCGCGGACTGGTCGCTGCTGGGTGTGTTGCGGGGGGAGGCGGGTGAGCCGGGTCTTGACCGGGTGGATGTGGTGCAGCCGGTGTCGTTCGCGGTGATGGTGTCGTTGGCGGCGTTGTGGCGGTCGTTCGGGGTGGAGCCGGATGCGGTGGTGGGGCATTCGCAGGGGGAGATCGCGGCGGCCTGTGTGGCGGGGGCGCTGTCCCTGCGTGACGCCGCCGCGGTGGTCTGCGTACGCAGCGGACTGATCGCCGAGGAACTCACCGGCCACGGCGGGATGGTGTCCGTGGCGCTGCCCGCCGACGAGGTGACCGGTCTGCTGCCCGCCGACGGCGGGGCGACCGTCGCCGCGGTCAACGGCGCCGCCTCCACGGTCGTGTCCGGCGCCCCCGAGGCCCTGGAGCGACTGCTGGCCGACTGCGCCGAGCGCGGCGTACGGGCCCGCCGGATCGCGGTCGACTACGCCTCGCACTCCGCCCAGGTCGAACGCATCGAAGCCCGGCTGGTCGAGGCGCTGTCCGGGATACGGCCCCGGCAGGCGACGGTGCCCCTGTTCTCCACCGTCACCGCCGACTGGGCCGACCCGGCCGCGCTGGACGCCGGCTACTGGTACCGCAACCTGCGCCGGACCGTCCGCTTCGCCGACGCCGTGCGCGCCCTCGCCGAGCAGGGCCACCGCGCCTTCGTCGAGGTCAGCCCCCACCCGGTGCTGGTGCCCGGGATCGACGGCACGCTGGACGAGGTGACCGTCGTCGGCTCGCTGCGCCGCGACGAGGGCGGCCTCGACCGGTTCCTGCACTCCGTCGCCGAGGCCCAGGTCGCCGGGGTGCCGGTGCGGCTGGCCGCCGCCTTCGACACCTCGCGGCCCGCCCCGGCGGACCTGCCGACGTACGCCTTCCAGCGGCAGCGCTACTGGCTCGCCGCCCCGGAGCCCACCGGCACCGGCACCGGCACGATGGACGGCGCGTTCTGGACGGCGGTCGACGGCGCCGACCCCGACGACCCCAAGGCGCTGGCCGACCTGCTCGGCGTCCCGGCGCAGCCGCTCGCCGAGGTGCTGCCCGGCCTGGCCGCCTGGCGCGCCGCCAGGGAGGCGTCCGCCACCGCCGACGGCCGGCGCTACACCGTGGGCTGGCGACCGGCCGACCCGCCCGAGGCCGTACTGGCCGGCACCTGGCTCGTGGTCGCCCCCGACGGCCTGCCCCTCGCCGAGGAATGCGCCGCCGCCCTCACCCGCGCCGGCGCCGAGGCCCACGTGATCGGTCCCGAGGCGGTACGCGCGGTGGTCACTGGCAATGCGGTAACCGCCGTTGCAGGGACAGGAGTTGCTCCGTTCGGCGGATCGGGATCGGACGCCTTGTCTGCTGGGTCGGGCTTGGACGTCGGCCCGGGCGGGCCGGGATCGGACGCCCTCCTCGCCGCGTCGGAATCGGACGCCGTGTCTCCCGGGAACGGCCCGGGCGCTGTGCCACCCGGCACCCCTTCCTTGGCCGACCCCACCGGCACCGCACCGGCTGCCGCCGACACCGGCACCGCATCGGTCGCCGACCGCACTGGCACCGCACCGGTCGCCGCTGACACCGGCACCGCACCGGCTGCCGCCCACACCGGCACCGCACCGGGCAGCACCCCTACGTCCGCCCTGTCCCCTGGCACCGCACCCGGTGTCGTACCGCCCGCAAGCGGGCCGGTGCGGGGGGTCGTCTCGTTGCTGGGGTTGGTCGACGGGCCGCATCCGGAGGAGGCCGCCGTGCCCGCCGGGCTGGCCGCCACCCTGGAGCTGGTGCGGGACCTGGCCGGCACGGACACCGCGCTGTGGCTGGTCACCAGTGGGGCGGTCGCCGCCACCCCGGCCGACCGGGTGCCGCACCCCGAACAGGCCATGCTCTGGGGCCTCGGCCGCACGCTCGCGCTGGAACACCCGAAGCTCTTCGGCGGCATCGTCGACCTGCCCGAGGATCCGCGCCGCGGGCTGGACCGGCTGGCCGCGCTGCTGGCCGGAGCCGAGGACCAGGCCGCGGTGCGCGACACCGGAGTGCTGGTGCCGCGCCTGGCGCACGCACCGCTCGCCGGGCGCACCCCGGCCCGGCAGTGGCGGCCCACCGGCACCGTCCTCGTCACCGACGGCCTCGGCCCGATGGGGCTGCCGGTGGCCCGCTGGCTGGCCGGGAACGGCGCCCAGGCGCTCGTCCTGACCACCGACGACCCCGCCGCCACCGCACCCGACGACCTCGGCGTCCCGGTCACCCTGAGCACCTGCGACCCGGCCGACGAGACCGCCCTGGCCGAACTCCTCGCCGGGATACCCGCACAGCTGCCGCTGACCGCGGTGGTGCACACCGCGGGCACCCTGCGCTCCGGCCCGCTGACCGGCACCGGTCTCGCCGAGGTCGCCGCCACCCTCGCCACCAAGGCGCGCGGCGCGGCCAACCTGCACCGGCTCACCGCCGACCTGGACGCGTTCGTGCTGTTCTCCTCCGTCGCGGCCACCTGGGGCGGGAGCGAACAGGGCGCGTTCGCCGCCGCCAACGCCTACCTCGACGCGCTGGCCCGGCACCGGCAGGCCCGCGGGCTGCCCGCCACCGCCATCGCCTGGGGCCCCTGGCAGGGCGCCGGGCTCGGCGCGGCGGACGCCGGCGTCGAGGCGCAGCGCCGCGAACAGCTGCGCCGGCGGGGCGTGCTGGCCCTGGACCCCGAGCAGGCGCTCGCCGCGCTGGCCGACGCCGTCCGGCACGCCGACACCGCGGTGACCGTGGCCGACGTGGACTGGGCCGTCCTCGCCCCCGCGTTCACCGCCGCCCGGCCCAGCCCGCTGCTGAGCGAGCTGCCCGAGGTCCGCGCCAGCCTCACCACCGACGCGGGCGGCACCGGCGGCCCCGGCGACCCGGAGGAAGCCGCGGACGGCTCCGCCACGGCGGCCCGGCTCGCCGCGCTGCCCGAGGCCGACCAGCGCCGTGAACTCGTCGCGCTGGTACGCCGGGAGGCCGCCGTCGTCCTCGGCCACGACGACCCCGAGGCACTGCCCACCGGGCGGCCCTTCACCGACCTCGGCTTCGACTCGCTGGCCGCGGTCAACCTGCGCAACCGGCTGCGCGCCGCCACCGGCGTACGGCTGTCGGCCACGGCGGTGTTCGACCACCCCACCCCCGACGGGCTCGCCGACCATCTGCGCGGGCAGCTGGCGGCCCCCGCCCCGGCGGCCGTCGGCTCGCTGGACGAGGAACTCGACCGGCTGGCCGGCGTCCTGGCCGAGGTGTCCGACGAGGACGACCGGCGGCGCGCACTGGCCCGGCTGCAAGCCCTGGTGGGCCGGCTGGCCCCGGAGCCGGACGCGGGCCACGCGTCGGCGGAGTCGGTCAGCGAGCAGCTCGCGGACGCCGACGACGAAGAGATCTTCCGGTTCATCGACTCGGAGTTGAGCTGATCATGAGTGATGCCGACCGTCTCCGCGACTACCTGCGCAAGGTCACCGTCGACCTGCACGAGACCCGGCAGCGGTTGCGCGCGTACGAGCAGCGCGACACCGAGCCGGTGGCCGTCGTCGGCATGGCCTGCCGCTTTCCCGGCGGCATCGGCTCGCCCGAGGACCTGTGGGAGGTGGTGGCCGACGGCCGCGATGTGATGGCGGCCTTCCCCACCGACCGGGGCTGGCCGCTGGACCGCCTCTTCGACCCCGACCCGGACCGGCCCGGCACCACCTACGTCAAGGAGGGCGGGTTCCTCTACGACGTGGCCGACTTCGACGCCCCGTTCTTCGGGATCTCGCCGCGCGAGGCGCTGGCGATGGACCCGCAGCAGCGGCTGCTCCTGGAGACCTCCTGGGAGGCGCTGGAGCGGGCCGGGATCGACCCCACCTCGCTGCGCGGCAGCCGCACCGGCGTGTTCGTGGGCAGCGGCGCGCAGGACTACGGGATGCTCGCCGCGCAGGCCGCCGAGGACCTGGAGGGCTATCTGCTGACCGGCAACGCGATCAGCGTGCTGTCCGGGCGGCTGTCCTACACCCTCGGCCTGGAGGGCCCCGCGCTGTCCGTGGACACCGCCTGCTCGGCCTCCCTGGTCGCCCTGCACCTGGCCCGCCAGTCCCTGCTCCGCGGCGAGTGCTCGCTGGCGCTGGCCGGGGGAGCCTCGGTGCTGTCCACCCCGGCCGGGTTCGTGGAGCTGTCCCGGCAGCGCGGTCTGGCGCCCGACGGCCGTGCCAAGGCCTTCGCCGCGGCCGCCGACGGCACCGCCTGGGGCGAGGGTGCCGGGATGCTGGTGCTGGAGCGGCTGTCCGACGCGCGCCGCAACGGACACCGGGTGCTGGCCGTGGTGCGCGGCTCGGCGGTCAACCAGGACGGCGCCTCCAACGGGCTCACCGCCCCCAACGGCCCCTCCCAGGAACGGGTCATCCGCGCCGCGCTCGCCGACGCGGGCCTGGCCGCCGCCGACATCGACGCGGTCGAGGCGCACGGCACCGGTACCGCGCTCGGCGACCCGATCGAGGCCAACGCGCTGCTGGCCACCTACGGCCGCAACCGGCCCGCCGACCGCCCGCTGTGGCTGGGCTCGCTGAAGTCCAACCTCGGTCACACCGGCGCGGCCGCCGGGGTCGGCGGTGTCATCAAGATGGTGATGGCGCTGCGCGGCGACCGGCTGCCGCGCACCCTGCACGTGGACGCGCCGACCCCCGAGGCGGACTTCGCCTCCGGCGGGGTGGCGCTGCTGACCGAGCCCCGCCCCTGGCCGGAGACCGGCCGCCCGCGCCGCGCCGGGGTGTCCGCGTTCGGTATCAGCGGCACCAACGCCCACGTACTCCTGGAACAGTGCGAGGAGTTCGCGCCGGCCGAAACCCCGGCGACCTTCGAAGCCTCGAAGACCTCCGAGACCTCCGAGACCTCCGAGACCGATGGTCGTACGACCGCCCCCGCCGCCCCCGCCCCCCTCGCCCCCGTCCCCCTCGCCCTCTCCGCCCGCACCCCCGAAGCGCTGCGGGCGCAGGCCGAGCGGTTGCTGCCGCTCGTGCAGGCCGGGACCCCGTTGCCGGATCTCGCCGGCGCCCTGCTGCGCTCCCGCGCCCTCTTCGACCACCGTGCCGTGGTCGTCGCCGACGCTCCGGACACCGCCGCCGAGGCACTGCGCGCCCTGGCCGAGGGCAGGCCGCACGACGCCGTGACCGGCGCCACCGCCGCGCCCGTCGACCGGGTCGTGTTCGTCTTCCCCGGCCAGGGCTCCCAGTGGGCCGGCATGGCCGCCGGACTGCTGGACTCCGCGCCCGTGTTCGCCGCCCGCGTCGCCGAGTGCGACACCGCGGCCCGCGCCTTCGTGGACTGGTCGATCGTCGACGTGCTGCGCGGGGCGCCCGGCGCGCCCTCCATGGAGCGCATCGAGATCCTGCAACCGGTGCTGTTCGCGGTGATGGTGTCCCTCGCCGAACTGTGGCGCTCCTACGGCCTCACCCCGGCCGCGGTGGTCGGCAGCAGCCAGGGCGAGATCGCCGCCGCCTGCACGGCGGGCGCGCTGTCCCTGCACGACGCGCTGAAGATCGTCGTACTGCGCAGCCGGCTGTTCGCCGAGGAACTGCTCGGCCGTGGCGCGGTCGTGTCGGTGGCCGCGTCCGAGCAGCAGGTCCGCGCCCGGCTGGCCGCCCAGGGCGACGCGCTGCACATCGGCGGCGTCAACGGCCCGAACGCGGTGACCGTGGTCGGCGCGACGGACGCGCTGGAACGGTTCGTCGCCGAGGCCACCGCCGACGGGCTGCGCGCCCGGCTGGTCGGCTCCACCGTCGCCTCGCACTGCGACCAGGTCGACCCGCTGCGCGAGCGCATCCTGGACCTGTTCGCCGACGTACGGCCCACCGCGGCAGAGGTGCCGTTCTGCTCCACCGTCACCGGAGGCTTCACCGACACCGCCGGCCTGGGTGCCGCGTACTGGTTCGAGAACGCCCGCCGGCCGGTGGCCTTCGACCCGGCCGTGCGCACCCTGCTGGCCGCCGGCTACCGCTTCTTCGTCGAGGTCAGCCCGCACCCGGTGCTGGTCACCGCGGTGCAGGACATCGCCGAGGACGCCGGGGCCGAGGCCGCCGCCGTCGGCTCGCTGCGCCGCGACGAGGGCGGCCTCGACCGCTTCCTGCGCTCGGTGGCCGACGCGCACACCCGCGGCGCCCCGGTCGACCTCGGCGCCGCCCTGGCCGGCCGGGACCCCGCCTGGGTGGATCTGCCCACCTACCCCTTCCAGCGGCAGCGCTACTGGCCCGAGCCCGACCCGGCCGCCGTACCCGGCACCGCGGACCCGGTGGAGTCCGCCTTCTGGACCGCGGTGGAGAACGCCGACCTGCCCGGCCTCACCGACGCCCTCGACCTGGCCGCCCCGGAGGCCGAACCCCTGGCCGCCGTGCTGCCCGCGCTGTCGGCCTGGCGGCGGCGCCGCCGCGAGCGGTCCGTCGTGGACTCCTGGCGCCACACGCTTCAGTGGCGGCCGGTGCCCGACCCGGCGAGCGCGCGGCTGACCGGCGACTGGCTGGTCGCCGTACCCCCCGGGCACACCGGACCGGAACCCGGCGCGCTGGACCGGCACGGCGCCCGGGTGATCCGGGTCGAACTCACCGGGGACTCAACGGACGTGGCGGAGCTGCGGGACGCGCTGGCCGGCGTCCGGCCCGCCGGGGTGCTCGCCCTGCTGGGCTGGCCGGCCGCCGTGACCCTGGTCCGCGCCCTGGCCGAACTGGGCGTGGCGGCCCCCCTGTGGTTCACCACGACGGAGGCGGTGGCGCTGGACGCGGCGCCGGACGGCGACCCGGACCGGGCCGCGCTGTGGGGCCTGGCCCCGACGGTGTCCCTGGAACACCCCGACCTCGCCGGCGGCATCGTCGACCTGCCTGCCCGGCCCGACGAACGGGCGCTGACCCGCTGGTGCGCGGCGCTGTCCGGGCGCACCGGCGAGGAACAGCTCGCCGTCCGCCCGGCCGGACTGTTCGCCCGCCGCCTGGTGCGCAGCCCGCTGACCGAACTGACCGGCGACACCTGGCGGCCCACCGGCACCACCCTGGTCACCGGCGCGGACACCACGACGGGCGCGGCCGTGGCCCGCTGGCTGGCCGCCGCGGGCGCCCCCGCGCTGCTGCTCACCGCCGCACCCGGCGGCGCGGTGCCCGAGGAGACGGTCGTCGCGCTGCGCGCCGAGGGCACCGAGGTGCACACCGCCGTCTGCGACCTGACCGACCCGGCGGCGGTGGCCGCGCTGCCGGCGTCGCTGCCCGCCGGGCAGCCGCTCAGCGCCGTGGTGCACACCGCCGTACCGCTCACCGAAGCCCCGCTGACCAGCCTCGACGGCGCCGCCGCCGCGGCCGCCCTGAACCCCGGCGTCACCGCCGCCTGGCAGCTGCACCACCTCACCCGGGAGCTGCCGCTCACCGCGTTCGTGCTGTTCTCCTCGGTCTCCGGCACCTTCGGCGGCGTCGGCCAGGCCGGTTACGCCGCGGCCACCGCCGCGCTGGACGCGCTCGCCGAGCACCGCGCCGCGGCCGGGCTGCCCGCCCTGTCGGTGGCCTGGGCGCCCTGGGCCGACCCCGACGACACCAGCGGCGTGGCGGCCACCCGCCGGGACCGGCTGGCGAGCCGGGGCATCGCCGTACTGGACGAGCAGCGCGCCCTCGCCGCGCTCGGCACCGCGCTCACCGCGGGGGACACCCGCCTGCTGCTGGCCGAGGTGGACTGGCCGCGGTTCCACGCCGCGTACACCCTCACCGGCCCGCGCCCGCTGATCGCCGAGTTCGCCCCCGACCGCGGCCGCCGCGAGGCCGGCGGCCCGGCCGTGCCGGGCGCCGGCGCGCTGGCCGGGCTGCCCGCCGCCGAGCGGTACGGCGCGCTGCTCACCGCGGTCACCGGCCAGGCCGCGGCCGTCCTCGGCTTCCCGGACGGCTCCGCGCTCGACCCGGCCCGCCGCTTCCTGGAACACGGCTTCGACTCGCTGACCACCCTGGAGCTGCGCAACCGGCTGTCCGCGGCCACCGGGGTACGGCTGACCGCGGCCACCCTGTTCGAGCACGACACCCCGCAGGCGCTGGCCCGCTACCTGAACGGCGAACTCGGCCCCGACCCGGCCGCCAGCGCCGCCCCCGGCGTGTTCGAGGGCCTGTACCGGCAGGCGGCCGAGGCCGGGAAGACCGGCGCGTTCGTGGAGCTGCTCGGCGCCGCCGCCCGGCTGCGTCCCGGCTTCGCCGAGGGGGCCGGCGGCCCGCTGCCCGAACCGGTGCCGCTGACCGCGCACGAGGACGGCCCGCTGCTGGTCTGTCTGCCCACCGTGCTGGCCACCTCCGGCCCGCACCAGTACGCCCGGTTCGCCGCCGCGCTGCGCGACCGGCGCGCCGTCACCGCCCTCGCCCTGCCCGGCTACCTCGACGGCGAACCGCTGCCCGCCGACCGGGCCGCCGCGCTGGAGGCCGTCACCCGCCAGGTGCGGCAGGCGGCGGGGGAGCGGCCGGTGGTGCTGGTCGGCTACTCCTCGGGCGGCCTGCTGGCCGACGGCGTCGCCGCCCGGCTGGCCGCCGAGGGCCGCCCGGCCGCCGCGCTGGTGCTCATCGACACCTTCCTGTTCGGGCCCGAACTGACCACCAACGGAACCGCCTTGTTCGAGCAGATGTTCGCCCGCCTGGCGGAGGGCGGCGGGGTGACCGACGCCCGGCTCACCGCGATGGGCGGCTATCTGCCGCTGCTCACCGACTGGCGGCCCGCCGACTCCACGACCCCGCTGCTGGTGGCCCGTACCACCGAACCCCTCGCCGGATTCGACCGTCCCCCGGCCGACTGGCCCCGCCCGCACGATGAGGTGGAGCTGACCGGCGACCACTTCACCGTCCTCGAGGAACACGCCGAGCGCACCGCCCAGGCGGTGCACGAGTGGTTGGAGAAGCGATGACACGGCGTACGACGGTCCTGGTCGTCGGCGCGGGCCCGTGCGGCCTTGCCATGGCCGCACAGCTGAGCAGGCTCGGTGTGCAGGTCACCGTGGTGGACGCGGCGGACCAGCCGCACACCGGCTCCCGGGCGATCCTGCTGTGGCCGCCGGTGCGGGAGGTGCTCGGCGAACTCGGCCTCGCCGAGCGCGCCGCCCGCGAGGCCATCCAGCCCGTCGCCCTCCACTACCACCTGGGCTCCGGGGGCAGCGTGCGGGTGCCGCTCAGCGACGTCAACGCCCCGCTGGTGCTGCCCCAGGAGCGCACCGGCCGGCTGCTGGCCGAGGCGCTGGCCGACCGCGGCGTCGGCGTCGAGTGGGGCACCCGGGTCACCAAGGTCGTCCCGGACGAGCACACGGTCACCGTCACCGCGACCCGGGCGGACGGCAGCACCACCGAGTTCGAGGCCGACTGGCTGGTGGGCGCGGACGGGCTGCACAGCCGGGTCCGCGCCGAGCTGGGCATCGACTTCACCGGCGCCCGCTTCCCGGCCACCTTCCTGCTCGCCGAGGGACGCATCACCGGCGAGCCGGGCACCGGGTGGAGCGCGGACGAGGTGCACTACTTCCTCGGCGACACCGGCACCGCGGTGCTCGCCCCGCTGCCCGGCGGCGAGTTCCGCATCTCCGGCGCCGTACCGGAGGGCACCCCGGCCACCGCCGAGCAGGCCCAGGTGCTGCTGGACGAGCGCGGCCCCGGCGGGCTCCGCTTCACCGAGGTGCGCACCGTCACCCTGTTCTCCAGCGACGAGCGGGTGGCCGGCGCGCTGCGCTCCGGCCGCTGCTTCCTCGTCGGCGACGCCGCGCATGTGCACAGCCCGATCGGCGGCCAGGGCCTCAGCCTCGGCATCCCGGACACCCGCAACCTGGCCTGGAAGCTCGCGGGCGTGGTGCACGGCCGGCTGAACCCGTCGATCCTGGACAGTTACGACCCCGAGCGGCGGGCCGCGATCGCCCAGACCCTCCAGGCCACCGGCCGGATGGCCCGGCAGGCCGTGGCCGGTCCGGCGGCCCGCCGGGTCCGCGACCTCAGCTGGCGCCTGCTGGGCGCCTCCGGCGCGCTGGCCCGCGGCTACGCACCGCTGCTCGCCGGCTGGCGCAGCCGCTACCCCGACGTGCTGTTCGGCACCGGGCCGGCCGACCGCCCGCAGCGCTCCCGGCCGCGCCCCGGCACCCGCGACCCCCGCTGGCTCCCGCACCCCTCCGACGAGCTGGCCGGCCGCTTCCAGCTGCTCACCTACGGCGGCCCGCACAGCCGACTCGCGCAGGACGCCGCGGAGTTGGCCGGCAGCCTGCCCGGCCTGGTCGCGCACTTCCCGCTGACCGGCCCGCGGCAGCGGTTCGTGCTGCTGCGGCCGGACGGCCATGTGGCCGCCTCCGGCGAGGCGGGCCGGTTCCCCGCCGTCGCCGCGCGGCTCGCCGCACTGGCCGCCACCCCGCCGTCCCCGTCGTCGGGCACCCCCTGACGACGGAGCACCAACCCCGCACCAAGGAAAGGAAACACACGTCATGCCGAACCCCGACGCAGACGTGGCCACCGGCTGCCCCGCGCACGCCGGCGCCACGGCGGGCCCCCGCCCCTGGGCGCCCGGGCTGCCCGAACCCGGCCCGGTCGAACAGCTGCTGCTGCCCGACGGCAACCCGGTGTGGATGGTCACCCGGTACGAGGACGCGCTCGCCGCGCTGACCAACCGCAAGCTGAGCAAGAACCTCGACAACGCGCTGCCCGAACTGTGGCCCTCCCTCGGCTACGACGGCCGCAAGTCCATCCTCAACCAGCACATGAACCTCGCCGACCCGCCCGAGCACACCCGGCTGCGCCGACTGGTGTCCAAGGCGTTCACCCCGCGCCGGGTCGCCGACCTCGGCACCCGGATCCAGCAGATCAGCGACGAACTGCTCGACGCCGTCGCCGAGAAGGGCACCGCCGACCTGAAGGAGGCGTTCATCTCGCCGCTGATCTCCACGGTGCTCTACGAGATGCTCGGCGTCCCGCTGGCCGACATCGAGGAGTTCGAGCGCAACACCTACATCTTCGTCGGCCTGGGCAACTCCTCCAGCCCGGAGGAGGTCGTCGCCTCGGTCGGCTGGTTCGAGACGTACCTGACCGACCTCACCGCGCAGCGCCGGGCCCACCCCGGCGACGACCTCATATCCGGTCTGGTGCAGGCCAACGAGGACGGCGACGCCCTCGCCGACCTGGAGATCCGCTCCACGGTCATGCTGCTGCTCCTCGCCGGCGCGGAGACCACCATCAACCTGCTGTCCAACGGCATCCTCGCGCTGCTGCGCCACCCCGAGCAGCTCGCCGAGGTCAAGGCCGACCCCGAGCTGCTCGGCCCGGCCGTCGAGGAACTGCTCCGGCTGACCAGCCCGGTCTTCACCGTGGTGTACCGCTTCGCCACGGAGGACATGGAGCTGGGCGGCGCGAAGGTCAGGGCGGGCGAGCACGTGATGATCTCGCTGGCCGCGGCCAACCACGACGCCGCCCAGTTCGGCGACCCGGAGACGCTCGACATCCACCGCGACGCGTCCCGGCACCTGGCGCTCGGCCACGGCACGCACTTCTGCATCGGCGCCCCGCTGGCCCGGCTCAAGGCCCGGATCGCGCTGCGCACCCTGTTCGACCGCTTCGACGACCTCCGGCTGGCCGTTCCCGAGGAGCAGCTGACCTGGACGCCGAGCCTGGTGGCCAACAGCCTGGACCAGCTGCCGGTGGCCTTCACCCCCGTCGCCGTGGGCTGACCCCCGGCACGCACCCGACACCCCCCACACCCCCCCTCGAACCGAGACGAGAGACGTCCCGCGCGGCGACCGTGTCCCGCGCGGAGTTGGGAACCGCCCGCCATGACCGAAGCACCCCAGCTCGACCCGGCCTTCATCGCCCAGCTGCTGCCCTTCGACCCCTTCGACCCGGCCTTCCTGGCCGACCCCTACCCGGTCTACGCGCAGATCCGGGAGAAGGGCCCGGTGACCCGCACCCCGCTGGGCCTGTGGGCGGTGACCGGGCACGAGGCGTGCTCGGCCGTGCTGCGCGACCAGCGGTTCGGCTGGGGCGACGGCGCCACCGTCGCCGACCACTTCCGTCACGAGGCCGACGGCTCGGTGGTCCGGCCGTTCATCTTCGCCGACCCGCCGGAGCACACCCGGATCCGCGCCCTGGTGAGCAAGGCGTTCGCGGCCCGCCAGGTGGACCGGATGCGCGCCACCGCCGAGCGGATCGTCCGCGAGCTGATCGAGACCGCCCGCGCCGAGGCCGGCGACGGCCCCGTCGACCTGATGCGCGCGGTGGCCCACCCGCTGCCCGGCCGGATGCAGAACGCGCTGCTGGACGTCCCCGCCGAACACGCCGCCCGCTTCGACGAGTTGTCCGCCGACATCGCCCGCGGCCTGGACCCCAGCTTCCTGCTCGGTCCGGAGGAGGTCGCCCGGCGGGACGCCGCCCGCGCCGAGCTGTACCAGTACATCGGCGAGCTGGCCGAGCAGCGCCGCGCGGCGCCGGGCACCGACCTGATCAGCGAGCTGGTCGCCGCCGAGGAGGGCGGGGACACGCTGACCCCGCACGAGCTGGAGGTCACCTGCACCCTGCTGCTGTCGGCCGGTTACGCCACCACCGTCAACCTGATCGGCAACGGCATGTTCGCCCTGCTGAGCCGCCCCGACCAGCGGGACTGGCTGCGCGCCCACCCGGAGCAGGTGCCGGGCGCGGTGGAGGAGATGCTGCGCTTCGACGCGCCCGTGCAGATGATCTCCCGGGTCGCCCTGGCCGAGGCCGAGATCGCCGGGCAGACGGTCCAGCCGGGCGAGCAGGTCATGCTGTTGATCGGTGCGGCCAGCCACGACCCGGCGGTCCACGAGGACCCCGACGAGCTGAGGCTGGACCGGCCGGCCGGCCGCAATCTCGGCTTCGGCCTGGGCATCCACTTCTGCGTCGGCGCGCCGCTGGCCCGGCTCACCGCCCAGGCCGCGGTCTCCGCCCTGACCGCCCTGGACATGGAGCTGCTGACCGAGGCACCGCCCCGGGTGCCCAACATCGTCATGCGCGGCCTGTCCGAACTGCCCGTCCGGATCACCGGCTGAGGCACCCGCTCGCAGCACTGCGCCCCGCCGGACGGCCGGCGGGGCGCAGCGGACAAGATGGTGTCAGGGGTTACTTGGTGAAGGCGGCGACACCGTTGGGGGTGCCGAGACCCGTCGGGCCGTCGTAGCCCTTGCCCGCCTTGCACAGGTAGGTGTCGCAGGACCCGTTGGCGCCGTCACCGACGTCGTTCAGCTGGTCCGGGTGGGCGTAGGGGTAGGAGGCCGGGGTGTCACCGGAACCCGGGGTGCCCGCGAGGGCGTAGACACCGGCGATGAACGGCGCGGAGGCGGAGGTGCCGCCGTACACGTTCCAGCCGCCCGACTGGTAGGTGTCGTAGACGGCGAGACCGGTGGCCGGGTCCGCCACGGCCGCGACATCGGCGACGCTGCGCTTGCCGCAGCCGGTGTCCTTCTGCCAGGACGGCTTCGCCTCGTACTGCGAGCAGCCGGAGCCCGCGCCGTCACCGCCGGCGGAGGTGCCCCAGACGGACTCGGACCAGCCGCGGGTGCTGCTGTCCTTCTTGAGCGAGGTGCCGCCGACGGCGGTCACGTACGGGGACGCGGCCGGGTACTCGACGCCGTAGCCGCTGTCGCCGGAGCTGACCGTGATGGCGACACCGGGGTGCTTGAAGTACGAGTCGTCGGCGGTGGCGTCGTCGGACGCCTCGCTGCCGCCGTAGCTGTTGGAGACGTACTTGGCGCCCTGCTTGACCGCCTGGTTCACGGCCGCGCCGAGGTCCTCCATGTTGGCGGACTTGGCCTCGACGAGCAGGATGTGGCACTGCGGGCAGGCCGCGCTGACCATGTCCACATCGAGGGATATCTCACCGGCCCAACCGGCGTCCGGGGCCGGGTAGTTGGTGCCGCCGTCCTGGTCGATCTTCTTGAAGCAGCCGTTGCCCGTGGTGCACTCCGGAAGGCCGTACTGGGAGCGGTAGGCCGCGAGGTCCTTCTCGGCGTTCGGGTCGTCGTTGGCGTCCACGATCGCGACGGTGGCGCCCTTGCCGCCGTCCTTGGGCAGGTGGTAGGCGGACTGGAGGTCGGCCGGGCCGAAGCCCTTGGGGGTGTCGTGGCGGCCGAGGGTCCTGTTGGCCTTCAGGTCGGTGCGCACCACCGCCTCGCACGCCATGTAGCCCGGCTTGCTCGGCTCGGAGCAGAGCCGGTGGGTGTGCGCGGTGGCGACGGCGGCGGTCGTGGTCGACGTGGTGCTCGTGGTCGCGAAGGCCGACGACTGGGCGGCGACGGCGAGGCCGCTGGTGATCAGGGCCGCCGCGGACAGCAGCGCGGGCGCGCTGCGGTGGATCGGCTTCCTTCTGCGCTGAGAACGCAATGAACTGCCCTCCGTGGGGGGATGGGTGACTCCGCACCGACGGCCGGATCGCAGTGTCATGCGCATGACAACCGCTTACCGTTGGGGGTGGCCGGGCGGAGTCGGATTCGGGCTTGGTGCTTGGTGCTTGGTGCCACCCCGGTCAGTGGTGGCTATGAGGAGCCTATGGACACTTCGCCGGTGAGAACAGGGCCAGTTGGTAAAACCTTGGCCTGGACGTCACCGCGCCGACGGGTACCTTGTGCAGCCATGGAGCTGGAGGACACCACCGTCAACGACCTGATGTCGCTGGGCCTGCCCCGGTACGAGGCACGGGTCTACCTCACACTCATCAGACGCGGCACCTACACCGCCGCCGAGGTGGCACGCGAGGCCGACGTGCCACGCCAACGCGTCTACGACGTACTGGACGCGCTGGTACGCAGACAACTGGCCACCGCCCACCCCGGGCGCGTGGCCACCTACTCGGCCGTCACACCGGAGCTGGCGCTGTCCCGGCTGATGACCGTTCAGCGGGAGTCGGTCGAGCGGCTGGAACGGGTCTCGCAGGGGCTCGCCGGCCTGCTGCAACCCCTGTGGTCGCAGGGGCGGGCGCACACCGATCCGCTGGACTACATCGAGATCCTGCGCGACCCGAAGGCCATCGCCGAACGCTTCGCCGACATCCAGCGGCAGGCCCGGCACGAACTGCTCACCTTCTGCAAACCGCCGTTCGTCGCCCCCGCCGAGAACACCGAGGGCATCGCGGTGGTCCGCCGACTGCACCGGGCGGGCGGCACGGTCCGGGCGATCTACCTCGACGAGGCGCTGACCGACCCCGGAACGCAGGAGCACGTGAGCCGCTTCGCCGCCGCCGGGGAGGAGGCCCGCTTCGCCCCCGACCTGCCGCTGAAACTCGTCATCGCCGACGCCTCCCTGGTGCTGTGCGACATGCCGGACCCGGTGGCCGGCGCCGGCACCACCACCACGCTCTTCATCGAGCACCCGGCCCTCGCGACCTGCCTGCGCCTGGCCTTCCACACGGTGTGGCAGGACGCCAGGCCCGCCCCGGAGCCCGCCGGCTGATCCGGGCGGAGCGGTTCGCGGGTGCGTACGGCGTCGCTCAGCGGACCCGGGCCGCGCCCCCGTCCTCCCGACCGGCCTGTGATCATGAGCGCGGACGTG
This sequence comes from Streptomyces sp. NPDC031418, assembly GCF_055581605.1. Lineage (NCBI taxonomy): Bacteria > Bacillati > Actinomycetota > Actinomycetes > Kitasatosporales > Streptomycetaceae > Streptomyces > Streptomyces sp. NPDC031418. The sequence goes on along the minus strand of NZ_JBVIJC010000031.1, from coordinate 22,790 downwards.
CGCCCCGCGGGCCGCCGGTTCCATGAAGTCCCTGTGCCGGCACGGCCGTACGACGAGGAGAGCGCGCGTATGACAAGCCGAGTGGTGTTGATCTCACCCGCCATGAACGCGGACCTGCGCGAGGCCCGGTTCGACGACTCCGGCCCGCTCGACCCGGCCGCGGCGGACCGTGCCCGCGCGGCGGCGGCCGCCCTTCCTCGCGCCGAGCGTGCGCTGGTGTCCCCCTCCGGGCGCTGCCGGCACACGGCGGCCGCACTCGGCCTGGACGCTACCGAGACCGCCGAACTGGCCGGTGCCGGCATGGGCCGCTGGCGCGGCCGGACCCTTCAGGAGGTGACGGCCGCCGAACCGGACGCGGTGGCCCGGTGGCTGACCGACCCGGCGTCCGCCCCGCACGGCGGGGAGTCGGTGCACGAGCTGTGCGCACGGGTCGGCGCCTGGCTGGACCGGGCCGCGGACTTCACCGGCCGGACCCTCGCGGTGGTCGAACCGGACGTCGTACGCGCCGCGACCGTCCGGCTGCTGGCAGCCCCCGAGTCCGCCTTCTGGCGGATCGACGTACGCCCCCTGCACACGGTCGAGTTCACCGGCCGCGCCCACCGCTGGAACCTCACCCTGGGCCGCCCGCTCACCTGACCCCCGGGGCGGCCGGGGATGATCGGAGGGGAGGCAGAATGCCCGCATGACCATCCACTGTGCCGTGCTCGACGACTACCAGGGCGCTGCCCTGAACCTGGCCGACTGGAGTCCGCTCGCCGACCGGGTCGAGGTGCGCACGCTCCGCGAGCACATCACCGACCGGGACGAACTCGTCGCCGCACTCGCCGACTGCGAGATCGTCGTGGCCATGCGGGAGCGCACCCCCTTCGACGCGGACCTGCTGGACAGGCTGCCCCGGCTGCGCCTGCTGGTGACCACGGGCATGCGCAACGCCTCCATCGACCTCGCCGCGGCCGCGGCCCGGGGAGTGACGGTCTGCGGCACCGCCAGCAGCCCCACCCCGCCCGTCGAGCTGACCTGGGCCCTCCTCCTCGGCCTCGCCCGGCACCTCACCGCCGAACACCGGGCCCTGCGCGAGGGCGGCCCCTGGCAGTCCACCGTCGGCCAGGACCTGCACGGCCGCACCCTCGGCCTGCTCGGCCTCGGCAAGATCGGCTCCCGGGTCGCCCGCGTCGCCACCGCCTTCGGCATGGACGTCCTCGCCTGGAGCGAGCACCTCACCGCCGAGCGCGCCGCCGACGCCGGGGCCCGGCTCGCCGACAGCAAGCAGGACCTGCTGGGCCGCAGCGACTTCGTCTCCGTCCACCTCGTGCTGTCCGACCGCACCCGCGGCCTGATCGGCGAGCCGGAACTGCGCGCCATGCGCCCGCACGCCTACCTCGTCAACACCTCCCGCGCCGCCATCGTCGACCGGCAGGCCCTGCTGCGCGCCCTGCGCGAGGGCTGGATCGCCGGAGCCGGTCTCGACGTCTTCGACACCGAGCCGCTGCCCGCCGACGACCCCCTGCACTCCCTGCCCAACGTGCTGGCCACCCCGCACCTCGGATACGTCACCGAGCGCAACTACCGCACCTTCTACACGCAGGCGGTGGAGGACATCGCCGCCTTCCTCGCCGGTACACCGGTGCGGTCGCTGACACACGACTGATCATCAAACCCCTTCCTCTGGCAGGAAGTTGACAGGACGCGCCGCCCGACGCGACGGCGGGGTGCCGCCGGAGAAGATCCGTTACGATGCCGAAGGCGCCCCGCCGTCCACCCCGCACCGTCCACCGACCCCGGTCGCCCGGCGCCCCGCACCTGCCCGCTCCGAGACCCCGCGCGACGCCCCGCAACCCCCGGGCGGTGTCGAGGCCCAGCCGCCATGCCCCCAGCGCGTCGCCGCCCCTGCCCATGGCCGCGGCAGCGGCCCGACCCATCTGGAGGACAGGACCATGACCGCTCCCGACCCGCAGCAGCCGCTCGTCTGGGACACCCCCGACGCGGCGGCCGCCTACCGCGACCGCGACATGCGCCTGGCCCGGCAGCTCATCTTCCCCACCGTGCTGGACCGCGTCGGCCCCTGTCCGGGCCCCGGCGCCACGGTGCTGGACATCGGCTGCGGCACCGGCGCGCTCTCCCTCGAACTGGCGCAGGCCGGCAACTGGTCGGTGCAGGGCGTCGACCCCTCGGCACACATGCTGGACATCGCCCGCGCCGACCGCCCCCACCCGCGCGTCGACTACCGCCGCTTCGACGGCCGTTCCCTGGACTGGATCCCGGACGCCAGCATCGACGCGGCCGTGTGCTGCCTGGTCTACTGCACCGACGCCGACTCCGCCCGGCTCGCCGCACTGACCGCCGAGATCCACCGCGTGCTCCGGCCGGGCGCGCCCTATGTCCTCGCCGACCTCAACCCCGCCGCGGTGGGGGAGGAGTTCTCCACCCTCCGGTACGGCGACGCCGGCGTCTCCTACGCCGAGGGCGACCCCGTGCCCACCGTCCTGCGCCAGCTCGACGGCACCCCCGTCACCACCGGCTGCTACTACCGTCCGCTGTCCGCCTACACCGAGCTGTACACCAAGGCCGGCTTCCCCGAGCCCGTCACGGACACCCCGGCCGCCCCGGAGGCCGAGCGGGTCAGCGCGTCCGCCCTCGCCCCGTACATGATCCTCAGCTCCGCCCGCCGGGCCTGAGCCTTCCGACACCCCCGCGGACGCCGCCCGGCACGGAAAACCGGTACGCGGCGTCCGCTCCTTTTTCCTAGACTCGGCGAAGTACCGCGCAGCCCCGGCCCGTTCACACCCCGGCGTCGCGCATCAGACCAGTCGAGGACCGAGGGGAGCCGGACGTGCGTGACCGTACCGTCGTCGTCGTTCCCCCTTCGCGGTCCGAGGTGATCCTGGTGTCCTCGGCCCTCCGGTGCCCGCTGCGCGGCCGGCACCGGATTCCCGTGCCGCCGCACTGACCTTCCGGCGACCTTTCGGCGACCTTACGGCGTTCGCCGTACCGTCACCTTCCGCCACCCGGCCACGGGACATCGCGCTGTCCCTTTCCAGCACCACCCTTTCGAAAGGCACCGCGCCGTGCGTACGCACACCAGCACCCTCGCCACCGTCCGCAACCTCGGCATCCTCGCCCACGTCGACGCCGGCAAGACCACCGTCACCGAGCGGATCCTGTACGCGACGGGCACCACCCACAAGCGGGGCGAGGTGCACGACGGCACCACCGTCACCGACTTCGACCCGCAGGAACGCGACCGCGGCATCACCATCTTCGCCGCCGCGGTGAGCTGCGCCTGGGACGGCCACCGCATCACCCTCATCGACACCCCCGGACATGTCGACTTCGCCGACGAGGTCGAGCGCTCGCTGCGGGTCCTGGACGGGGCGATCGCCGTCTTCGACGCCGTCGCCGGGGTCGAGCCGCAGAGCGAGTCGGTGTGGCGGCAGGCCGAGCGGCACGGCGTACCGAGGATCGCCTTCGTCAACAAGCTGGACCGCGCGGGCGCCGACCTCGACCGGGCCGTCGCCTCGATCCGCGACCGGCTGCACCCCGCCCCGCTCCTCGTCCAGCTGCCGATCGGCGCGGAGGACGGCTTCACCGGCGTGGTGGACCTGGTCCGGATGCGCTCCGTGGTCTGGCCCGCGGGCGAGGGTACGGCGGTGCGGGGTCCGGTGCCCGAGGAACTGCGGGAGGAGGCGGTACGACGGCGCCGGGCGCTGGAGGAGGCGGTCGCCGAACGGCACCCGGCCGCGCTGGAGGAGTTCTGCGACCGCGAGACCCTCTCCGCCGCCACCCTCACCACCGCCCTGCGCGACCTCACCCGCAGCGGCGACGGCGTGGTCGTCCTGTGCGGCTCCGCCTACCGCAACCGCGGCATCGAACCACTGCTGGACGCGGTCGTGGACTATCTGCCCTCCCCGCTGGACGTGCCCGCCGTACGCGGTGAACACCAGGGCACCGAGCAGCGGCGGGCCGCCGACCCGCGAGCGCCGTTCGCGGGGCTGGTGTTCAAGGTGAACGCGCACAGCACCGGGCGCCTGGCCCATGTGCGCGTCTACTCGGGCACGATCGAACAGGGGGACACCGTGTGGGACCCGGGCACCGGCCGCACCGAACGCGTGGCGCGGATCCTGCGCGTCATGGCGGACCGGCACGACCGGCTCGAACGCGCCGTCGCCGGGGACATCGTCGCGCTCGCCGGGGTGAAGACGGCCCGGGCCGGCGCCACGCTCTGCGACCCCGGCGCGCCGCTGCTGCTGGAACCGCCCGCGGCCGCCGAGCCCGTGGTGTCCGTGGCCGTCGAGGCGCGCCGCAGCACCGACACCGGCCGGCTCACGGCGGCGCTCGCGCGGCTGGCGGAGGAGGACCCCTCGCTGGTGGTGCGCACCGACGGGGAGACCGGGCAGACCGTGCTGTCCGGCCGGGGGGAACTCCATCTGGAGGTCGCGGTGGAGAAGATCCGCCGGGACGGCGGCCCGGACGCCGTCGTCGGCCGGCCGCGGGTCGCCTTGCGCGAGACCGTCGTGCGCGGGGTGCGGGGATTCGTGTACCGGCACGTCAAACAAGACGGCGGGGCAGGGCAGTTCGCGCATGTCGTCCTCGACGTGGAGCCGCTCGGCCCGGAGGCCGGCGTCACCGGGTTCGCGTTCCGGTCGGCGGTGGTCGGCGGCCGGGTGCCGCAGGAGTACATCCGCGCGGTGGAGGCCGGATGCCGGGACGCGCTCGCCGAGGGACCCCTCGGCGGGCACCCGGTGACCGGGCTGCGGGTCACCCTGACCGACGGCTCCACGCATGTGAAGGACTCCTCCGACACGGCCTTCCGCACCGCCGGCCGGCTCGGGCTCCGCGCCGCCCTGCGCGACTGCGCGGCGGTCCTGCTGGAACCGGTCGCGGACGTCACCGTCAGCGTGCCGGAGGACGCGGTCGGCGGGGTCCTCGGCGACCTGGCCGCCCGCCGCGGCCGGGTCACCGGCTCCACGACCCGCGCCGGTACGGCCGTCCTGACGGCGCGTGTCCCCCTGGCCGAGCTGTTCGGCTACGCCACCCGCCTACGCAGCCGCACCCAGGGCCGAGGCACCTTCACCACCCGCCCAGCGGGCTACACCCCGGCGCCGGGCCCGGCGCCGGTCCGGTAGGCGGGTGCCGCTCCGCTGCCGCCGGCCGGGCTGGAGGCAGCGGGCGGCTACCCGGTGGGCCGTACCGGCGCTGCCGCCGGTGGGCTCTGGCGGGTGGCTGCGGGTGGTCGGCTGCGGGTGAGCTGGTGGGCTGTGTCCCGGTGCCAGGGGCGATGCCGGTCCGGTGGGCGGGCTGGTCCGGTGGTTCGTCCCAGGTGCCGCTGCGTTGTGGCCCGCTGGGCCTGAGGCGGCGGCCGGTTACGTCGGCGGTCTGTGTCGGCGTGGGTGGGCGGCGGGCTGCGGCCCGGTGCCAGGAGCGGTGCCGGTCGGGTAGGCGTGGTTCGTGTCACGTGCCGTTCCGCTGTCGCCCGCCGGGTCTGGCCGAGGCGGTGGTCGGCCACCTCGGTGAGCCGTGTCGGCGTCGGTGGTGCCGGGGTTTGGGGGTAGCCGCTCGCGGGCGGCGCAGGGTGTGGCGGCCGTCGTGTGCCGGTGTTCTGCGGGACGCGGATCGCCGCCGTTCGGTCGGGGATGGTGAACGGCCGGGAGCTGCCCTGCGTATCAGGCGACCGTGGGAGGATGCCTCGTCATGAGCGCGTCGCCGGCGGTGAGAGCCCTGCGCGCCGCGGTGTTCGCCGCGGTGTGCGTGCTGCTCGCTGTCGCCGGGCACGGCCTCGCCATGGGCGACCTGCCGCCGCTCGGTGCCGACGCGGCCGCCTTCGGCGCGGTGTTCGGGCTCGGCTGGACGCTCGGTGGACGGGAGCGGTCCCTGCCCGGCATCGGCGCGGCCATGCTGCTCACCCAGGCGGGGCTCCACCTTGGCTTCGACGCCGCCCACCGGGGCACGGGCGCCACCCCCATGGCCCCCATGCACGCCCACACCGCCGTCGCCCACGCCACCGCCGCCCATCTGCTCGCCGCGCTGGCCGCCTCCTGGTGGCTGTGGCGGGGCGAGGCCGCGCTGTGGTCGCTGCTGCGCCGGGCCGGCACGCTCCTTCCCGGCCTCGTCGCCTGGTGGCGGGACGCCCCGCTGCCCACTGCCCGCGGGCCCGTGCTGCGCGCGTTCGCCGGTCCCGGGCCCCTGCGCCGCCTCCGGCTGCGGCACACCGTGCACCGCCGCGGGCCCCCGGCCCCGATCCCGTACCCGGTCTGACCAGACACCTCACCCGACACCCGTACGGAGATCGATCCCCCATGCCCGCAAGCCGTATCACCCTCCGCCGGGCCGGCACCGTGACCGCCCTGGCCGCCGGCGCGGTCCTGTGCGCCGCCGGTGCCGCCGCCGCGCATGTCACCGTGCACCCCGAGAGCTACGCCAAGGGAGCCACCGACGGGCTGCTCACCCTGCGCGTGCCCAACGAGGAGGACACCGCCGCCACCACCAAGGTCCAGGTGTTCCTGCCCACCGACCACCCCGTCCTCGGTGTCCTGGTGCACCCGCAGGACGGCTGGACCGCCAAGGTCACCACCAGCAAGCTCAAGAAGCCGGTCAAGACGGACGACGGCACCATCACCGAGGCCGCCTCCGCGATCACCTTCACGGGCGGCAGGATCGGCCCCGGCCAGTACGAGGACTTCGACGTCGCCTTCGGCCGGCTCCCGGACGACACCGGCACGCTGGTCTTCAAGACGCTGCAAACCTACTCCGACGGCAAGGTCGTCCGCTGGATCGAGGAGCCGTCCGGCGGCGACGAGCCGGAGAACCCGGCGCCGGTGCTGAAACTGACGGCCGGTGACCCGAGCGCCGCCCCCGCGCCCGCCCGGACCGCCGCCGCCCGGGCCACGGCGTCCGGCAGCAGTGACTCCACCGCCCGCGGGCTGGGCATCGCCGGTCTGATCGCCGGTGTGCTGGGCCTCGCCGGCGCGGTCTTCGCGATCGTACGGACCCGGTCCGCGCGGCCGTGACACCGGCTGCCGGACGGTAGCAGGCGGCCGGGCCCGTCCCCTCGCAGGAGGGAACGGGCCCGGCCGTCGCCGTCGGACTCAACGCGCCGCAGGCACCAGCGGTTCCAGGCAAGGCTCCGGGGCCGACGCTCGGACCGCTGCCCGGGAGGTCCGCCACAGCCAGCGCACATCCCGGCCGAAGGACCACACCAACGAGCCCAGCGCCAGCAGCACGACCGCGAGGTTCACCGCCCGCGGCAGCAGCTCCGCGCCCGCCAGCAGCAGGCAGACGCCCTGGACGGCCGCGACGGTCTTGCGGGCGAAGGACGGCGGCAGCGGGGCGTTCAGCCAGGGCGCCACCCGGGCCGCGGCGACGAACGCGTACCGCATCCCGCCGATCAGCAGCACCCACGGGCCGAGCTGCATGGCGACGTACACGCTCAGCACCAGGATCAGGAACGCGTCGACCTCCATGTCGAAGCGCGCGCCGAGCGCGGTCGCGGTGCCCGTGCGCCGGGCCACCTTGCCGTCCACGCCGTCGAGCAGCAGGGCCACGGCGGTCAGGGCGACCAGCAGCGTCACCGGCGGTGCGCTCTCGAAGGAGTCCGCGACCAGCGCGGTCACCCCGCCGACCAGCGTGGCCCGGCCGAGGGTGACCCGGTTCGCGGCGCCGAAGGAGCTGAGCCGGGACCGGTGCAGCGCACGGGAGAGCACCGCCCAGGTGGCGAACGCGAACGCCAGCCCCGTCAGCCAGCCGGCCGGCCCCATGCCGATCGCCGTGCCGAGCAGGGCCAGCAGCAGGATCTGGACGCCCGCTCCCACCGCGGTCTCCTGCTGCGACCTCGCGTCATATGTGTTGTTCAGGGCCACCGCACACCCTCCGGCCGAGTGACAGAGTCGATCAACGCCGCGTACTGTGCGCGGCCTGTGCACTTCTCGGTACGTGAACCACTTCCCGATCGTTCAGGAGACACCGATGAACCGTTGCGGAGAACGCCGGTGAACCGTACGGCCCGCGCCTTCTGGCTCCGCTCGCCGGGCCACGGCGAGCTGCGCGACCTCACCCTCGAGGCGCCCGCGGCGGACCAGGTCCTGGTCCGCACCCTGTACTCGGGCGTCAGCCGTGGCACCGAGACGCTCGTCTTCCGCGGCCAGGTGCCGGAGAGTCAGCACGCGGCGATGCGCGCCCCGTTCCAGGAGGGCGACTTCCCCGGCCCGGTGAAGTACGGCTATCTCAGCGTCGGTGTGGTCGAGGAGGGCCCGGCCGCGCTGCTCGGCCGTACCGTCTTCTGCCTGTACCCGCACCAGAGCCGGTACGTCGTCCCCGCGAGCGCCGTCACCGTCGTACCCGACGCCGTGCCCGCCGAACGGGCCGTGCTCGCCGGGACCGTGGAGACCGCCGTGAACGCCCTGTGGGACGCCGCGCCCCTGATCGGCGACCGGATCGCGGTGGTCGGCGGCGGCATGGTCGGCTGCTCGGTGGCCGCGCTGCTGGCCCGCTTCCCCGGCGTACGGCTGCAACTCGTCGACGCCGACCCGGCCCGCGCCGCGACCGCCGCGGCACTCGGCGTCGACTTCGCCGCCCCCGCCGACGCCCTCGGCGACTGCGACCTCGTCGTCCACGCCAGCGCCACCGAGGCCGGCCTCGACCGCGCCCTGCAACTCCTCGCCCCCGAGGGCACGGTGGTGGAACTGAGCTGGTACGGCGACCGGCGCGTGACCCTGCCGCTCGGCGAGGCATTCCACTCCCGCCGGCTCACCGTGCGCAGCAGCCAGGTCGGCACGGTCTCCCCGGCCGCCCGGCCCGGCCGCGGCTACGCCGAGCGGATGGCGCTCGCCCTCGACCTGCTCGCCGACCCGGCGCTGGACGCGCTCATCACCGGCGAGAGCGGCTTCGAACAGCTCCCTGAGGTGCTGCCGCGGCTCGCCGCCGGCGAGATCCCCGCCCTGTGCCACCGCATCCGCTATCCAGGGGCGGCCTGACCTCGCCGAAGAGCAGCGCCTGACCTGAGGAAAAAGGGTGAGAGAGGCTGAACACGGGGAAGCGAAGAGCCGTACTACACGGCATCCCCCGGCGGGCAAGGGCAGGGGGACCAGACGCGCCGCACCTGGAGGGTCGTCCGTTGTTCAGCATCACCGTCCGCGATCACCTCATGATCGCCCACAGCTTCCGCGGCGAGGTGTTCGGGCCCGCGCAGCGACTGCACGGCGCCACGTTCCTCGTCGACGCGACCTTCCGCCGCGCCCAGCTGGACGAGGACGGCATCGTGGTCGACATCGGCCTGGCCACGAAGGAACTGGGCGCGGTCGTCGCCGAGTTGAACTACCGCAACCTGGACGAGGAGCCCGCGTTCGCCGGGGTCAACACCTCCACCGAGTTCCTCGCCAAGGTCATCGCCGACCGGCTCGCCGAACGCGTCCACAAGGGCGCCCTCGGCGAGGGCGCCCGGGGCATCGCCGGCCTCACCGTCACCCTGCACGAGTCGCACATCGCCTGGGCGAGTTACGAGCGTGCCCTGTGACCGACCTGACCGTACGGCGGCCGGCGCCGCCCCGCCCGCACGCGCGGCCCCCCGCCGCCCAGAACCCCGGGATCATCCCGATGTCCCTGCGCACCGTGCACTTCGTGCTGCCCGGCGGCGTGGACGACCCGGCCGCGCCCAGTGGCGGCAACGTCTACGACCGCCGGGTCTGCCTGGACCTGCCCGGCTTCGGCTGGCAGGTCACCCGGCACCCGCTCCCCGGCGGCTGGCCGCGCCCGGACGGCCCCGCCCGCGAGCGGCTCGCCCGCACCCTGCGGGAGCTGCCGGACGACTCGGTCGTGCTGCTCGACGGGCTGGTCGCCTGCGGTGTGCCGGAGCTCGTCGTGCCCGCGGCCGAACGCCTGCGCCTCGCGGTCCTCGTGCACCTCCCGCTCGGCGACGAGACCGGCCTGGACCCGGCGGTCGCCGCCGAACTCGACACCCGCGAGCGGGCCGTGCTGCGCGCGGTCCCCGCCGTCGTCGCCACCAGCGACTGGGCGGTCCGCCGCCTCGTCGCCCACCACGGGCTCGCCCCCGACCGGGTGCACCTGGCCGCGCCCGGCGCCGACATCGCCCCCGTCGCCCCCGGCACCGACGGCGTCTCCCGGCTGCTGTGCGTGGCCTCCGTGACCCCGCGCAAGGGCCAGCACCTGCTGATCGAGGCGCTGGCGACGGTCCGCGACCTGCCGTGGACCTGCGAGTGCGTCGGCGGCCTCGGCCACGACCCCGAGTACGTCGCCCGGCTGCGGACCCTCATCGACCGGTACGGCCTCGCCGGCCGGCTGCGCCTCACCGGCCCGCGCGCCGGCGCCGACCTCGACGCCCACTACGCCGCCGCCGACCTGATGGTGCTCCCCTCGCACGCCGAGACCTACGGCATGGCGGTCACCGAGGCGCTCGCCCGCGGCATCCCGGTGCTCGCCACCGACGTCGGCGGACTGCCCGAGGCGGTCGGCCGCGCCCCCGACGGCGGTGTGCCCGGCATCCTCGTCCCGCCGGCGGACCCCGGCGCGCTCGCCGCGGAACTGCGCGGCTGGTTCGGCGAGCCCGACGTACGCCGCCGGCTGAAGCAGGCCGCCCGCGGCCGTCGTTCGGCCCTCGGCGGCTGGGCCGCCACCGCGCGCAGCCTGGCCGGAGTGCTCGGCCACCTCCCCACCAGCCCGAGGAGGGCCGCATGAACACCCCGAAGACCGAGGTCGTACCTCTGGAGCCGCCGGTCGTCGCGGGCGCCGGGCCGGTGCCCCGCACCGGCGAGCGGGAGACCGTACGACTGCGGGACAGCGCCCCCGACGAGCCGCCGCGGTACGCCCCCGAGTGGCTGCGGCTGCGCGAACCGGCCGACGCCGCCGCCCGGGCGCCGGAACTGCTCGACCTGCTCCGGGACCGGCCGGCCGCCGGGCCCGGCGGGAGCGGCGGAGCGGCCGTGCACGACCTGGGCTGCGGCACCGGCTCGATGGGCCGCTGGCTCGCCCCCCGCCTCGCCGGCGCCCAGCACTGGATCCTGCACGACCGCGACCCCTACCTGCTGCACTTCGCGGCCGTGGCCACTCCGACCGCGGCGGCCGACGGCAGCCGGGTCACCGTCGAGACCCGGCTCGCCGACGTGGCCCGGCTCACCCCGGAAGCGCTGACCGGAGCCTCGCTGGTGACCGCCTCCGCGCTGCTCGACGTCCTCACCCGGGACGAGCTGGACACCCTCGCCGACGCCTGTACGGCGGCCGGCTGCCCGGCGCTGCTCACCCTGTCCGTCGTGGGACGCGTCGAACTGACCCCCGCCGACCCGCTGGACGCCGAGATCACCGAGGCGTTCAACGCCCACCAGCGGCGCACCGGGATGCTCGGCCCGGACGCGGTGACCGCGGCCTGCGAGGCGTTCGCCGAACGCGGCGCGACGGTCCATCTGCGGCCCAGCCCCTGGCGACTCGGCCCCGAACACGCCGCGCTGACCGAGCAGTGGCTGCGCGGCTGGGTGGGCGCGGCCGTGGAACAGCGCCCCGAGCTGCGGCAGCGGGCGGAACGTTACCTCCAGGCCCGGCTGGCGGCGTGCGCGGCCGGCGAGCTGCGGGCCGTGGTCCACCACAGCGACCTGCTGGCCCTGCCCCGCCCGACGGACGGCACGCCATGAGCACGCGGACGGCGGTGGCGAGCCACCGCACCGTGGCAGCGGCACCGCACGGCGAGCGGCGCCCCGAACCGGCCGCACCCCGCCGGTCTCTGAACAGCCGTACGCTGCGCCGGCACCTCGGCACCACCGTCGGCCTGGCCCTCGTCACGCTGCTGCTGTGGCGGCTCGGCACCGGACCGCTCCTCGACGGCCTGCGCCGCATCGACCTCGCCACGGTGCTGGCCGCCCTCGGCATCGGCGCGCTCACCACCGTGTGCAGCGCCTGGCGCTGGCAGCTGGTCGCCCGCGCCCTGGGCATCCGGCTGCCCCTGGGACCCGCCGTGGCCGACTACTACCGCGCGCTGTTCCTGAACGCGGCCCTGCCCGGCGGCATCCTGGGCGATGTGCACCGGGCGGTACGGCACGGACAGAGCGCCGGCGACCTGCGGCGCGGGGTGAAGGCGGTGGTACTGGAGCGGGTCGCCGGACAGCTCGCGCTCACCGTGGTCGGCGCGACGGTGCTGCTGACCCTGCCGTCCCCGGTCCGCGCCACCGCCCGCGGCCTGGCACCGCTGCTGGCCCTGGCCGCCGCGGGCGCCCTCGCCATCGTCCTCGCGGTACGGATGAACCGCTCCCCCGGCCGTCGTGGCGGAGCCGTGCGCAGCGCGCTGAGCGAGGTGCGCCAGGGGCTGCTGTCCCGGCCCGGCGGACCCTGGGTGGCCCTCGCCTCCGCGGTCGTCCTGGCCGGACATCTGGCGGTGTTCGTCGTCGCCGCCCGGGTCGCCGGCTGCGCCGCTCCGGTCGTGGTGCTGCTGCCGCTCGCCGTCCTCGCCCTGGCCGCCATGGGCCTGCCGCTGAACGTCGGCGGCTTCGGCCCCCGCGAGGGCGTCACCGCCTGGGCGTTCGGCGCCGCCGGGCTCGGCGCGAGCACCGGCGTCGCCGTGGCCGTCGTCTACGGCGTGCTCAGCCTGGTGGCGAGCCTGCCCGGCGCCGGCGTCCTCCTCGCGCGCTGGTACGGCGGACTGCGCCGCTATTCCACCGTCCCGTCCGAGCCGGCGGCCGACGGCGCCGTGAGCAACGCGAAATACGGCGCGAACGATTCGGCGAGGCTCGCCAGCAGTTCCTTCCCCTTTTCCGCGGATCCCAGCGAAGGACGGCCGATGACACCCGACGCGGTATAGCCGGACATTCCCACGGTGAGCAGATGACGCCGGTCGTCGGCGGTGAAATCGGCGGACTCGTAACCAGGACGGACGAATTCGGGATGAGCGTGCAGCAGAATGGACGTCTCGATTTCCCCGGCATGCATGTCGGTGAGCAGCGAGGTGACCACCCCGGCCCGCTCCCGTGCCGTCTCCCAGTCCTCCGCCGCCGGGAACAGCGCCGCCTTCTCGCCCCGCGCGGAGGCCTCCTGGACGACGTTGCCGAGCACGTAGTTCCCGCCGTGCCCGTTGACCACGACGAGCGCCTCGACGCCCGAGCGGCGCAGCGAGTCCGCGATGTCCCGCACCACCGCGTGCAGGGTCACCGCCGAGATGCTGACCGTTCCCGGCCAGCCGGCGTGCTCGTGCGAGCAGCCGACGGTCACCGGAGGAAGGAGGTGCACCGGGTACGCGGCCGCGATCTCCCGCGCCACGGCACACGCGACCAGCGTGTCCGTCGCCAGCGGAAGGTACGGGCCGTGCTGTTCGTAAGCGCCGACGGGAAGGACGGCGACCTGTGCTGAGCCGCCCGCCCCCCGCGCCCGTACGTCCTCGGTGGTGTCCGTCGGCAGCACCCCGTACGCCGCCCCGTCTGCCGCCCGCGCGCCCGAACCACTCATCTTCTTCACGGCCTTTCGTCTCTGCTTAGGAATCAGATCATGACAGAAAACACCGGTGTCACCCTCGGCGTCCTCAACGCGAAGTCCCCGCGGCGTTCCGGAGCGGAACGCGTCGTGAATGCGCCCCTGCCCACCGCGTACGGGAAATTCCAGGCGATCGGCTACCTGGACCACGACCGCGGCGACGAACAAGTCGCGCTGGTGTACGGCGAGATCGGCACCGAGAACGTGCTGACCCGGCTGCACTCGGAGTGCCTGACCGGGGACGCGTTCGGCTCCCGGCACTGCGAGTGCGGGGACCAGCTGGAGGCGGCGCTGCGCGCGGTGGTGGCCGAGGGCAGCGGCGTCGTCGTCTACCTGCGGGGCCACGAGGGCCGTGGCATCGGACTGCTGGCCAAGCTGCGCGCCATGGCGCTCCAGGCGGAGGGCCTGGACACGGTGGAGGCGAACCTCGCCCTCGGCCTGCCGGTCGACGCCCGCGACTACGGCGTGGCGGCACAGATCCTGCACGACCTCGGGGTGCGCTCGGTGCGGCTGATGTCCAACAACCCGCGCAAGCGGGAGGCGTTGGTGCGGCACGGGGTCCAGGTCGCCGAGCAGGTGCCGCTGCTGATCGAGCCGTGCGAGAGCAACATCACCTACCTGCGGACCAAGCGGGAGCGGATGGACCACCATCTGCCGCACCTGGACGCGGTCGGCCACGGTTCCTGACCCGGTGCGCCGGTTCGGGGCGCGCCCGGCGGGACAGGATCCCTGGACGACAGCGATCCGCGCGGTGAAGGAGGCGGCGTGAAGCCCAGAGCCCGGGTGGTCATCGTCGGCGGCGGGGTGATGGGCACGAGCATCGCCTACCACCTCGCCCGCGCCGGAGTGCCGGACGTCGTCCTCGTGGAGCGGGACGAACTCGCGGCCGGCTCCACCTCCAAGGCCGCGGGCGGGGTGCGGGCGCAGTTCTCCGACGAGCTGAACATCCGGCTCGGCGCCCGCAGCCTGGCCGCCTTCGCCCGGTTCGAGCGGGAGACCGGCCAGGACATCGGACTGCACCGGGTCGGCTATCTCTTCCTGCTGTCCACGCCCGAACAGGTGGCGTCGTTCGAGGCGGGCGTGCGGTTGCAGAACTCCCTCGGGGTGCCGAGCCGGCTGATCACCCCCGAGGAGGCCCGCCGGCTGTCCCCGCTGATCCGCACCGACGGGCTGCTCGCCGCCGCCTACTCACCCGACGACGGCCACTGCACCCCGGAGGCCGTCGTCCACGGGTACGCCACCGCCGCCCGCGTTCGCGGCGCCCGCGTCCTGCGCCACACCGAGGTCACCGGCATCGAACTGCGCGGCACCACGATCACCGCCGTCGCCACCACCCGCGGCCGCATCGAGACCGGCACGGTGATCTGCGCCGCCGGCGCCTGGTCGCGGGCGCTCGGCGCACTGGTGGGGGTCGAACTGCCGGTACGGCCGCTGCGCCGGCAGATCGCCGTCACCGAGCCGGTGCGGGACCTGCCGCCGACGCTGCCGATGACCATCGACTTCACCACCAGCCTCTACTTCCACCGGGAGGGCCCGGGCCTGCTGCTCGGCATGTCCGACCCGGACGAGACACCGGGCTTCGCCACCGGCACCCACGACCGCTGGATCCCCGGGCTGTGCGCGGCGATGGAGCAGCGCGCCCCCGCCCTGCTGGAGCTGCGCCGCACCGGCGGCTGGGCGGGCCTGTACGAGGTGACGCCCGACCACAACGCCCTGATCGGCGAGGCGGGTTCGGTCTCCCGCTTCCTGTACGCCACCGGCTTCTCCGGCCATGGCTTCCTCCAGGGCCCGGCCGTGGGCGAGCTGGTCCGCGACCTCTACCTGGGCCGCACCCCGTTCCTGGACGTCCGCCCGCTGAGCGCCGACCGGTTCGCGGCCGGCGCCGCACGCCCGGAGACCAACGTGGTCTGACGGCCGGCCGGGGTCAGTCCCGTACCGCCGCGTGCACCAGCCGCCGCAGCTCCGGGAAGACCTTGAGGCCCTTCGGCCGCAGCTGGGTCATGAACTGCACGGTGAGATCCTGGCGGGGCGCGACCCAGAACGCGGTGGTGGCCGCGCCGGTCCAGCCGTAGGTGCCGGCACTGGACGGGGCCAGGGTGCGGGCCGGGTCGATCACGACGGAGACGTTGAAGCCGAAGCCCAGCCCGTCGTTGCCGGGTTCCCGGTGCGCGGGGGCGCCGAACTCGCGCAGGACGGCGTTGCCGGGCAGCCGGTTGCCCGTCATCAGGGCGAGCGTGTCCGCGGACAGCAGCCGCACACCGTCCAGTTCGCCGCCCCGGCGCAGCATCTCCATGAACCGGTGGAAGTCGTACGCCGAGGAGACCAGACCGCCGCTGCCGGACAGGAACCGCGGCCGGCCGTGCACCGGCAGCCCCGCCACCGGGGTGATCCCGCCCTCGTCGGTCTCCCGGTACAACTCGGCCAGCCTGTCCGCCTGTTCCGGCACGATGTGGAAGCCGGTGTCGGTCATGCCGAGCGGGCCGAGGATCCGCTCGGCGAAGAACGCGTCCAGCGGCTGCCCGGTGACCACCTCGATCACCCGGCCCAGCACATTGGAGGCCACCGAGTAGTTCCACTGCGTCCCCGGGTCGAACTGCAACGGCATCTTCGCGTACACCTCGACGGTCTCGGCGAGGTCCGCACCCGGCGGCACCGAGTACTCGAGCCCCGACTCCCGGTAGAGGGCGTCCACCGGGTGCTTGTAGTAGAAGCCGAAGGTCAGGCCCGCGGTGTGGGTGAGCAGGTGCCGGATCAGGACCGGGCCGGCGGCCGGCCGGGTGCGCATCCCCGCGCCCTCCCCGCCGTCGTACACCCGCGGGGCGGCGAAGGCGGGCAGATGCTTCTCCAGCGGATCGTCCAGGCCGAGTCTGCCCTCCTCCACCAGCAGCAGCACCGCCACGGCGGTGACCGGCTTGGTCATCGAGTAGATCCGCCAGAGCGTGTCCGCCTGCACCGGCAGCCTTGCCGCCACATCGCGCTGTCCGTACGTGGTGAGGTGGGCGACCCGGCCGCCGCGGGCCAGGGCCAGCAGATAGCCGGGCAGCCGCCCCTCGTCGACGTGGCGGGCCAGGTGCTGGTCCAGGCGGTCCAGCGCCTGCGGGTCCAGCCCCGCCTCACCCGGATCGACTTCCTGCCGCAGCTGTGCCATCGCTCTCCTCCGCTCACGTCGTCCGCGGTGCGCCCCGGCGTGACCGCCGGAACGCACACGGTGCTCATCGTCGCGCAGGAACCCCCTCCGACACCCGCTCATCAGTGGTGTGTGTGATCGACACGACGCCGTCGCGGCCCGGCAGCGCCCACGCCAGCGGCACCCCGAGCGCGGCCACGGCCGCCAGCACCCCCAGCGCCGTCCCGCTGCCCGCGCCGGTCAGCGCGGTCGCCGTGGCCACCCCGACGGCCGGCCCGGCATTGAGCGCCGTCTGCTGGAGACCGCCCGCCACCCCGGCCACCGCCACCTCGGCCTGCCGTACGACCACCTGGGTCGCCGCCACCATCACCGTCCCGAACCCGGCGCCCAGCAAGGCGAATCCGCACGCCAGGGCAGGCGGGCCGGCGGACCCCGCCAGCACCAGCACGCCGAGCGCGAGCACCGCCGCCGCCACCGCGGTGGTGACCCGCGCCCCGAAGCGGCGCAGAGCCACCGGGCACAGCGCGGCGGACGCCACCATCAGCACCGCCAGCGGCAGGCTGCGCACCGCGCTCTGGAACGCGTCCAGGCCGAGCCGCCGTTGCAGCACATAGGTGGCGGTGAACAGGGTGCCGGACAGGGCGGCGGACACGACGACCAGGACGCCCAGCGCCGCCGCGGCCGGCCGGGAACCGAGCACCGAGGGCGGCAGCAGCGGGCTCGCCGTACGCCGCTCGTGGACCACCAGCACGGCGGTGGCCAGCGCCGCGGCGAGCGGCCACACCACGGAACCGGGCCGCCCGCCGGGCAGGTGCAGCAGACAGGCCAGCGCCACCGCGAGCAGCACCGCACCCGGCAGGTCCAGCGCCGTCCCGGCGCCCGGCGGACGCCGCTTAGGGCCTCTCTTTCGGATCTTGCCGGCGTCGCGGGCCCTGGCACGCACATCTGCTGCGATGTCGTCCCTCGCCGACTCCCCCACGCTCGGCTTCGCTCGCGCGGGGGGACCCCCATCGCGTCGACTCGGTCCTCCGCCTTGCATCTGCACGCTCCCCCAAGCTCTCGACTCCTCCCCCACTCTCGGCTCCGCTCGAGCGGGGGGACCCCCATGAGCAGGGGGCACCCCCATGACCCCGCTCGGGTCGGCCGGAATGGCGCCGGCGCCGCAGCCGACCTGATCCGAAAGAAAGGCCCCAGCCCGCACCAGCGCGGGCAGGCCGAAGAGCAGCGCGGGCGGCACGTTGAGGAAGAACACCGCCCGCCAGCCCAGCCCGGTCACCAGCGCCCCGCCCAGCAGCGGACCCGCGGCCGCCGCCAGCCCGATCGCGGCGGTCCGCACCGCGAGCGGCGTCGCGAGCCGCTCCGGCGGGTACGCGGCGCGCAGCATCCCCAGCGTGGCCGGCTGGAGCAGCGCCCCGCACACGCCCTGCACCACCCGCAGTCCGATCACCCAGCCCACCCCGGGAGCCAGCCCGATCCCGGCGGACGCCAGGCCGAACCCGAGCATGCCGAGCGCGAACACCCGACGCTGGCCGTACCGGTCGCCGAGCCGCCCGGCGAACACCAGCAGACTCGCCACCGCCACGAGATACCCGGTGCTGGTCCACTGCACCTGGGCGTACGAGGCGTGCAACTCCCGTTGCAGGCTGGGCTGGGCGACGGTGAGGACCGTACCGTCCAGCGCGACGACCACCGCGCCCGCGACGCTGCTCGTCAGCGTCCAGCGCGGCGTCACCGGCTCTCCCGCGGACCGAGATGGGCGGTCAGCACGCTGTCGAGCAGGGCAGCCAGGTCCTCCTGGCCGGTGGCCAGCTGGAGGCTGCGCCAGCGCCACAGCTGGGCGAGCCCGTGCAGGTTCGCCCAGAGCGCGCCCGCCACCCGCCGGGCGTCGCCCTCCGGCCGTACCTCGCCGACCAGCCCGGCGAGCAGGCCGAACAGCGGCAGACTCGTCTCGCGCAGTCCCAGACGGCCGCTCTCCAGCAGGTCGTGACGGAACATCAGCTCGTACATGCCGGGGCGGTCCAGCGCGAAGTCCAGATAGGCCCGCGCCAGTGCGGTCACCCGGGCGCGCGGTCCGCCGGTCTCCCCGTCGAGCGCCGCCCCGGCCCGCCCGGCCAGCTCGGCGAAGCCCCGCCGGGCGATGGCCGACAGCAGCTCCAGATGGGTCGGGAAGTAGCGGCGCGGCGCCCCGTGCGAGACCCCCGCGCGCCGGGCGATCTCCCGCAGGGTCAGCGCCTGCGCGCCCTCGGTGGCCAGCAACTCCACCCCGGCCTCGACCAGCCGAGCCCGCAGCCCCGTGTCGTCCTCATGCATAGACAGTGTCTACCAAGAGGGAGTAGACACTGTCTACTCAGGTGAGGTGCGGGGAATGCGCGGGCGGCGCGGCGCCGTTGACGTCCTTATGACTCAGGACACCTCACAGGACGCCCTTCTCCCGCTGCTCTCCGCCGGACACGCCGGCATCCTGGTGACCCTCAAACGCGACGGCCGGCCCCAGCTGTCCAACGTCAGCCACGCCTACGACCCCGACGAGCGGACCATCCGGATCTCCGTCACCGACGACCGCGCCAAGACCCGCAACCTGCGCCGCGACCCCCGCGCCTCCTACCACGTCACCAGCGCCGACCGCTGGGCGTACACCGTCGCCGAGGGCACGGCCGAGCTGACCCCGGTCGCCCGCGACCCGCACGACGACACCGTCGAGGAACTGGTCCGCCTCTACCGGGACGTCCAGGGCGAACACCCCGACTGGGACGACTTCCGGGCCGCGATGGTCCGCGACCGGCGGCTGGTGGTACGACTGCGCGTGGAACGCGTCTACGGCGTCCCGCGGCGCTGAGGAACCGGCGCACCCCGTCGGAACGGCACTTAGAGTGGAGGCGGCGAGAAAGCGGAGGTCGGCCATGGGGGAGACGCGGCGGGGACCGCGGGAGCGGATGGTCTCCAGCGCGGCCCAGCTCATCCGGCGCGACGGCGTCGCCGCCACCGGGATGCGCGAGGTCGCCGCGCACGCCGCCGCTCCGCGCGGCTCCCTCCAGCACTACTTCCCGGGCGGCAAGCAGCAGCTGGTCAACGAGGCCGTCGGCTTCGCCGGGCGGTACGCCGGCCAGCGCATCGGGCGCCTTCTCGAAGGGCTCGCCGAGCCGACCCCGAGCGCGCTGTTCGCGGCGATGGCCGACCAGTGGACCGACGAGTACACGGCCGACGGCTTCGTCGCGTGCTGCCCGCTGGCCGCCGCCGTGGTCGAGTGCGCGGCCTCCGACGGGTCGGCCCGTGAGGCGGTGGCCGCCGCGTTCGCGGCCTGGCGGACTCCGCTGGCCGAGGCGCTCACCGGTATGGGTGTCCCGGCCGGCCGTGCGGACGCGCTGGCCGCGCTGATGATCAGCACGCTGGAGGGCGCGCTCATCCTGGCCCGGGCCGAGGCGGACGTCCGGCCACTGACCACGGCGGCCCGCGAACTGGGCCCGCTGCTGGACGCCGCCGCGACCGGCGGCTGAGAGGCGGGGGGCGGGTCAGGAGCCGAGGGCGGCGGCCTGGTCGCGGAGTGCGTCCAGCACCATTTGCAGCAGCGGATGACCTTCGCTGCCGCTGCGTACGGCCGCGAACACCCGCCGGGTCGGGCGGACGCCGCTGAGCGGGCGGATGGCGGCGCCCTTGAAGGTGATGCCGTGCAGCGCGGAGCGGGGCACCAGTGCCACCCCGGCACCGGCGGCCACCAGGGCGCACACCGCCCGGGAGTCGTCGGCCAGGCACTCCGACCGCGGATGGAATCCGGCCTCCTCGCAGGCCCGCAGCACCACGTCGTGCACCGGGTTGCCCGGCCAGGGCGTGACCCAGGGATCCTCGCTCAGCTCGGCCAGGGCCAGCTCGGGTGCGGCCGCCTGCGGATGCCCCGAGGGCAGTACGACGTCGAAGGGCTCGGCGTAGAGCGGTTCGAGCAGCAGCTGCTCCCCGCTCTGGCCGACGAGGTCCCGGTGTTCCACGGCGAGGGCGATGTCCACCGCGCCGTCGACGAGCAGCCGGCGGCTCGCGTGCCCCTCGGCGTCCTTCACATGGATGCGCACCTGCGGGGCGCGGTCCCGCAGCCGGGCCATCGACGGCGCCACCACCTCGGTGATGGCACTCGCGAACGCGGCGATGGCCACCTCGCCGGCCAGGCCGGTCGAGCAGGCGGCCATGTCGGCCTCCGCCTGCTCCAGCTGTGCGGCGATGCGGCCGGCGTGGGTGGCCAGCACCACGCCCGTGGGGGTCAGCCGGACCGTCCGCCCCCGCCGCTCCAGCAGCATGTGCCCGACCTCCGACTCCAGCGCGGCCAGCTGCTGGGAAGCCGCCGACGGGGACATGTAGAGGGCCTCGGCCGCGGCGGTGACGGTGCCGTGCTCGGCCAGCGCCCGCAGCACCCGGAGTCTGCGCGGATCAATCACAGGAGAAGTACACCAGGCGCCCACCCTCCCTGTGAAGCGGAGCTTCACAGCGCATCCCGCAAAACCCCGATGGATTTAAAAGTCCCGGTCGTACAGAGTGGTCTCCCGTGACCGCGGCGGCCCTGGCCGGCGCCGCCTCACCCCACGGTGCGCCACCGCGTCCCGCGCGGCTTTCCGGTGTTCTCGGCTTCCGAGCATTCCCACAAGGATTTGTTGTGTCCATGACTGTCCGCACCCGCAGCGAGCACGACCTGCTCGGCGACCGGGACGTACCCGCCGACGCGTACTGGGGCATCCACACCCTGCGCGCCACGGAGAACTTCCCCATCACCGGCACCCCCATCTCGGCGTACCCGCACCTCATCGACGCCCTGGCCGCCGTCAAGGAGGCCGCCGCGCTCGCCAACGAGGAACTGGGGCTGCTGGCACCCGAGAAGGCGGCCGCGATCGTCGCCGCCTGCCGCGAGATCCGCTCCGGGAAGCTGCACGAGCAGTTCGTCGTGGACGTCATCCAGGGCGGCGCCGGCACGTCGACCAACATGAACGCCAACGAGGTCGTCGCCAACCGCGCGCTGGAACTGCTCGGCCACGCCAAGGGCGACTACCGGCACCTGCACCCCAACGAGGACGTCAACCTCAGCCAGTCCACCAACGACGTCTACCCGACCGCCGTGAAGATCGCCACGGTGTTCGCGGTGCGCGGGCTGCTCCGCGCGATGGCCGTCCTCCAGGACGCCTTCGCCGGCAAGGCCGTGGAGTTCCGGGACGTCCTCAAGATGGGCCGCACCCAGCTCCAGGACGCGGTCCCGATGACGCTGGGCCAGGAGTTCTCCGCGTTCGCGGTGATGATCGAGGAGGACCGCAGCCGGCTCGCCGAGGCGGTAGAACTGATCCACGAGATCAACCTGGGTGCCACCGCCATCGGCACCGGCCTGAACGCCCCGGCCGGATACACCGAGGCCGCCCGCCGGCACCTCGCGGCGATCACCGGCCTGCCGCTGGTCACCGCGGCCAACCTGGTCGAGGCCACCCAGGACTGCGGTGCGTTCGTGCAGATGTCCGGGGTGCTCAAGCGGATCGCGGTCAAGCTCTCCAAGAGCTGCAACGACCTGCGGCTGCTGTCCTCCGGGCCGCGCGCCGGTCTGGGCGAGATCAACCTGCCGCCGGTGCAGGCGGGCTCCTCGATCATGCCGGGCAAGGTCAACCCGGTCATCCCCGAGGTCGTCAACCAGGTCGCCTTCGAGGTGATCGGCAACGACGTCGCCATCACCATGGCCGCCGAGGCCGGCCAGCTCCAGCTGAACGCCTTCGAGCCGATCATCCTGCACTCCCTGTCGGAGTCCCTCACCCACCTCGAGCGCGCCTGCCACACCCTGGCCGACCGGTGCGTGTCCGGCATCACCGCCAACACCGAGCGGCTGCGCGCGACCGTGGAGAACTCCATCGGCCTGGTCACCGCCCTCAACCCGCACATCGGCTACACCGCCGCCACCGACATCGCCAAGGAGGCCCTCGTCACCGGCCGCGGCGTCGCCGAACTCGTGCTGGAGAAGGGCCTGTTGCCGGCCGAGAAGCTGGCCGACCTGCTGCGCCCGGAGAACGTCGCCGGGACCGCCGCCTGATGCCGGGCGGCCGGCGGGCCGCGGGCAACGACACGATATGAAGCACCGAAGGAGTAACCCGTCCATGGCTACGGCGCCCAGCGTCTCCTACTCGATGACCATCCGGCTGGAGGTGCCCGCGAGCGGAACGGCCGTCTCGCAGCTCACCACCGCGGTGGAGTCCTC